>CASFKR010000040.1 GCA_949295265.1 uncultured Verrucomicrobiota bacterium
CAAAGTTATTTTACTGAACTTTCGGGTGAAAAAGTACTGGCGGACTATTCACGAGGATCTAGTCTTGAAAAGAGGCTACAGGAACCATCTTTCAAGAAAACTGGATCAATGATCCCGGAAAATCCGGGATAAGCCTGAAACTCGGGAAAACCGGGGCTGTATACCGCCGTAACAGACTCTTTTGCGCATTTCTTTCAACACCGTTTACGCGAATCCACTTGACGAAACGGGGCATTTCCACCACAATTCACGCGCATGACAGAAAAGCATTTTCCTTTTTCCTTAGAAGCCGTCCGCAAACTTGCTGAAACGACGCCGACGCCCTTCCATATCTACGACGGAGCCGGCATCCTTGCGCAAGTCAAAGCGCTTTACGATGCGTTCTCATGGTGCCCCGGCTTCCAGAACTATTTTGCCGTAAAAGCAACGCCCAACCCGGCGATTTTGCGTCTGCTGCATCCCATGGGCTGCGGCGTGGACTGCTCCTCGATGGCCGAACTGGTGCTGGCGGAAAAGGCGGGATTCAAAGGGGAGGAAATCCTCTTCACGTCGAATGACACGCCTGCGGCCGAATTCAAAAAGGCCGCCGAACTGGGCGCCATTCTGAATTTCGACGACATTTCGCACATCGCATTTGCCGAAGAGGCGATTGGGCACCTCCCGGAATTCGTCTGCTGCCGTCTCAACCCCGGCAAGCTCAAGGAAGGCAACGCCATCATCGGCAAACCGGAAGAAGCGAAATACGGATTTACCCCGGATCAGCTCTTTGAGGGCTTTCGGATGCTCAAGGCGCGCGGCGTCAAGCGCTTCGGCCTCCACACGATGGTGGCGTCCAACGAGCTGAAAGCCGATTACTTCGTGGAAACGGCGCGCATCGTCTTTGATTTGGTTGCACAGCTGTCCAAAGCACTCGACATCTCCTTTGAGTTTGTCGATTTGGGCGGCGGCATCGGCATCCCGTATCGTCCGGAGCAGGATACGGTCGATTTGCCGCGCGTCGGGGAAGGCGTGCGCCGTGCGATGGACGAAATGCTCGTCAAAAACGGACTGCGCGCACCGCGCATCGTCTTCGAGTGCGGGCGCTACGTCACGGGTCCCTGCGGCTGGCTGGTCACGCGCGTGTTGCACATCAAAGACACCTGGAAAAAGTACGCCGGGCTGGATGCCTGCATGGCCAATCTGATGCGTCCGGCACTCTACGGCGCCTATCACCACATCACCGTGCTGGGCAAAGAAAGCGCGCCCTGCACCGAGGTGTACGATGTGACGGGTTCCCTGTGCGAAAACAATGACAAGTTCGCCATTGACCGCGCACTCCCGGTCCTCGAACCGGGCGACTGGCTTGTCATTCACGACACCGGTGCCCACGGGCATGCCATGGGCTTCAATTACAACGGCAAGCTTCGCTCCGCCGAATGGCTGATTCAGCCGGACGGCACTCCGCAGCTCATCCGCCGGGCGGAAACGCTCGACGATTTGTTCGCCACCCTCGTTCCCACGCTCTAATCGATTGCAGAGGAGCAAACGGCACAACGAAACGTTCCTCTGGTGATTCCCTATGCGTTGCCCTGATTGCAAAAACCGCAATATCTGGAAATGGAACCGGATGTCCTGGATGCGCTGGACACCCGGCAACATGCAATGCAGACGTTGCTCCAAATGCGGCAAAGAGTTTATCGTCTGGCTCTGGTGCATCCCGATGGGAGAAGATTTTGCACACGGGATGACCATTCTCTGGCACTGGTTCCTGGCGATTGTCGTGCTCTTCCTGGTGGTTATCATCGCAACCGGCTTTTAGCGGACGGCAACCTGTCGGCGGCAATCTGTCGGCGGCAATCTGTCGGCGGCAATCTGCCGGCGGCAATCTGCCGCCTGAGATACCGGGTGCCCGCGCCCGGTCTGAGCGGGCGCATTTCAAGCGCGGACTGCGCAGCGATTGGACGCTGTCGACTGCTCAGGCGAAACGTCAGCCGCAGAGGCGAAAAAACAAAGAGCAAAGAAGCGCGGGGAATCATGCTCTCTGTGGAAAAGTGCGGTGCGGATGTCTCCTCTGCGTCTCTGCAGTGACAGCAAGAAGAACGAAACTGTTGCGTTCGTTCTGAAAACCCTTTATGATTTGCGTCATTGTTGCTTTCTCTGCACCGACAAGTCTCCAGAACCTTCGCTATGACGCACGAGCTTCATCTGTACCCGCTGGATACGACTCCGCTTCCCGCCGGGGCGTTCACCTCGCTCTCTGAGGCACTGGACGCGGCAGCCCGCCTTCGCGCGCAATCGGACCCCGCCGCCGATTCCGTCACACTCTGGTGCCATGGCGGCACCCACCTTCTCACGGACCCGGTGGTCTTTCAGGACACAGCGACCTGTCCGCTCCTCCTGTCGGCGGTTCCCGGCGAAAAACCGCCGGTTTTCGACATCGGGGCGCACCTCTCCGGGTGGCGCACCGGCACGGTCAACGGACGCAAAGCGCTGTGCACCGCCGTTCCGGAGCGCGTCATCCATGCGGGCGGCATTGACCAACTTTTCGTGAACGGGCGGCGCAAAACGCGCGCCGCCTTCCCTAAGACGCTGGAAGGCTATCCGCTGGCGGTGGACCGGCTTCCGGCGGGGGAACCCAAAGATGCCATCGTCATGGCGCCGGAGCATTTCGACCCGGCGTGGTACGACCTGCCGGGCATCGAAGCCGTCGCCTTCCAGGTCTGGGAGGAGTCGCACCTCACCATCGAATCCTGCAATGCGCAGACGGGGCTCATCCAGTTCCGGCAACGGGTGCGGTACCCGTTCAACGAGCGCACGCGCATCGTGTGGCAGAATGTGCGCGAAGCCTTGCTCGAACCGGGCGAATTCTACTTTGACCGGCTGGCGCGTCAGCTCTGGTACCTTCCGGAAGACGGCGAAGATGCGGAGACGCTGGATGCCGTCATTCCGGCGAAAACCCCGGCCCTGCTGCTGGCGGGGCCCGCATGCGAAACACCGCTTCGCAACGTAACGCTCCGCGGGCTCTGCATCCGGCATGCGGGCGCAGGGCGCCCCTCCCCGACGGCACCGGCGTACGACCTGGGCGCGGGCAACCTTCCGGCGATTGCCAATGATTTCGCGCAGCAGGACTGGCGGGAAGAAAACAAAGACCGCCCGGTCGTCACCTGTGCGCAAGCCGATTACCACATTCCGGGCGCGGTCGTGCTGACGGCGGCGCGGGACTGCGCGCTGGAAGCGTGCACCATCGAAGCCTGCGGCGGCTATGCGGTGCAGCTGGCGCGTGGCTGCCGCAACCTTGCGGTGCGGCGTTGCGAATGCCGGGATCTGGGCGGCGGCGGCATCATCGTGTGCGGCAACGGGCGGACCGACAGCCCGGAATGCGAGCGCACGAGCCGCGTCGAAATTTCCGATTGCGTCTTTGCGGACGGCGGCCACGTCTGGCTCTCCTCGGTGGGCATCCTGCTGGGGCACACGTACGGTAATCTCGTGGAGCACAATGCGGTGCGCGATTTTTATTACACGGGCATCTCGGTGGGCTGGAACTGGGGCTACTCCGACCAGGTCACGCGCGAAAACCGCATTGGCTGGAACCGCATAGAGCGGCTGGGCAAAGGCGTGCTCTGCGACATGGGCGGCATCTACCTGCTCGGCGTGCAGCCGGGCACCTCGGTGTACGGCAACTGGATTTCGGACATCACCTGCCGTCACTATGGCGGCTGGGGCATTTACACGGACGAAGGCTCCTCGGGCATCATCGTGGAGCGCAATCTCTGCTGCCGCTGCTCGCGGGAATTCGCGCACCAGCATTTCGGGCGCGAAAACATCTTCCGCTACAATGTGGGCGCCTTCACCGGTGAAGCCGGATTTGCGCTCTCGCGCGGAACGGACCAGACGCTCGGCTTCCCGTTCCTCGGACCGTGCCACACGCACAACGTCAACCTCCTGAGCAACGTCCTGCTCATGAAGGGCAAACCGTTCTTCCACACCGCCGATGAATTTCAGGCGGTGTTCAACGAAGACCAGTTCTACTCCGAAGGCAACGTCTTTTTCGACGTGGAAAGTCCGGACGCCCCGCCTCCGGTCTTTCTGCTGCGGCAGGATCAGCTGCTTGTGAACAAGCCCAAAACGGAAACCCTGGAGGCGTGGCGGCAAAACCGCGGGCACGACCTGACGTCGGTGTATGCGGACCCGGGCTTCACGAATCCGGAGCAGGACGACTTCTCGCTCCGCCCGGATTCCATTCTGCGGTCGCGCCGGTTCCCCGACCCTGCCGACATCCAGCGGCAGGCGGGACCGCGCCCGCCCGCGAACCCCTGACCCGGCCGCCTCACGGCACCTGCGGCACCACCACCACTTCCGCCTGCGTCCAGACTGCCGCCGGCAGTGTGATTTCCGCACCGGACGGCAGCGGAATATCCCGGCTGCCCAGGAGCCCTTCGAGCGCCTCAGCGACCACGCGCGGGCGCACCACGCGCAGGACGCGCGTCTCGTCCGCGCGCAACGGCGCAAGCCCGCGCAACGTCAGCGGAAACGGCAGTTCACTGCCTGAATCCTCCAGCGTCCGACTCAACGCAAGGTGACGGGATTCCCCGATAGTGCGTCCATCCAGCGAAACCAGAATCACCGTGGCAAAGCCGCGAACGGCCGCCGACGTGACATGCGGCAAAGCCGGAAACGCCTCGCCCCCCAGGGCTCCGCTGAACGCCTCGGCGCACGGAGCGAGCACGGTGAGCGTGCCTCGCGCGGCGTTGCGCTCCACCTCGCCGGTATCGGTCCGATAACATCCATCCTCCGGCGCGGAAAACCCCGGAATCGGGTCGGCGCCCGCCCGATCAAACGTCTTCTCGAGAGAAAGGCACGACAGAGAGCCGCCTCGAAACCCGGCAAAGTTCGTCTGCATGAGCGCATTGTAATTGCGAGCCCGTTGTGGGGTATCGATGAAGACGGAATGCGTCTGCCTGGCCGGAGCGACCAGGCGGTAGAGCGCGGCGCACGTCGCCATGTGGTCGAGCATCACACCGTCGGCAACCAGATCGCCCGGCGTTGGACTGCGTCCCTCCGCCTTTGCCCAGCCGTCCGGCGCAACCGCGCGGTCTCCATGGTTCCATGCAAACCACACGATGCCGTCCACGCCATGAAAAGCGCCATATGCGGCGGCCGCCAGCATGAGTTGCGGACGCGCAAAACCGCGTTTTGCGACAATGGAAGGATTTTCCGAGTAATTGAATTCCCCCAGTACGTACGGTTTTCCGGCAACTTTGGTGCGGGAAACATCATCCATCCACCAGCCGGCGCCGGACCCGGTCCAGGGGTCCGGATAGCTGTGATCCTCCATCAGATCGCTGAAACGGGCCGTTGCCCGAAGCGCGTCGTTTCCGCGCCAGAGATTTGCAACCACAACGGGAAGTCCGGGTGCCAACTCGCGCAAAAAGGCACGCATTTCAGCGTAATATCCGTCCTCCACGGCGCGCAGAAAATCGCTCCGCAGCGCAAGTTGCTCCGGCGTTGTGCACGCCCAGAGGGAACCGGCATCTGCGGCATCCCGCTGCACGCAAAAGACTTCCCATTTTCGCTCGAGTTTCGCCTCAAAATACGCCGGAAAGCGATTCCCGCAGATGATGGCATACTCGAGCGAACTCTCGTTGAGCAGTTCCAGATACAGCACCTGCGGATCGTCGCCGTAGGTCATCCCGGTGTGCGGATTGACGTGCGTCAGAAGTTCCCGGGTAAATTCCTTCTGCAAAAGACGGCACCGTTCATCCACAACGGGCAGCAGCTTGATGGGATCGATGCTCCGGCGCCAGTCCCACCCGTTGATTTCGGCAATCGCCTCGCGCCACGCCTCCGCGTCTTCGCCGGGCAGGATTGAAACATCGCCCGGATGAAACTTGCGCGAAAAGTGCGCACTGAGCGTAATCCGGATGTTATGGGCGCGCAACGCCGCATTGAGCGCGTCAAACCGCGCCCACGCTTCCGGATCCGGCGTGCGGGAATCCGTCTCGTACCGCGCCAGCGCCTTGGCGGGTCCGTAGCACCAATCGCGACTCAGCCGCAGCAAATGATGGTGGCGCACAAGATTGACGCCCAGGGAGCGCAGATTCTCCGCCGTGGCGCGCGAGACCTCGGGCTCGAAAAAAGCCGAAACGAGGTTAACGCCCCAAAACGTGACGGGCGTTCCATCGCGCCCGACAAACCGTCCATCCTCCGCCCGCAACCGTTCAAGGGCCGTCTGATCTGCCCGCAGTTCCATCGTGGTTGTGCCACGGCTGTGCCACGCCCCTGCCACGAGGAGGAGCCCGGCCAGTGCCGGAGCGGGAAAAGCGCCGGAAATCTGTCTCTGTTTCATCGGTATCCGGAGAAATCAGCGAATCATGAGCATCGTTCCCCGCGCGATGTGCGTGAGGTCGAAATAGAGGGTTGACCCGGAAACGGAGAGCGCGCCTTCGAGCGTCGGCGGAAGCGACAGGGTGAAGCGCTCCGGCTCGAGACCCGTGGCGGCATCGGCGGAAGCGCACGAGATGAGCGGGTAGCGGCCGCGGCGGAGTTCCGCACTTTCGGGCAGGGAAAGCGTCAGCGCGACGGGCGCGGAGGCGGCCGTGACGGCAATGGTGGCGAAAGGGTTGGTAAAGCGGAGGGGTGCCGGCGCGTCCGGGGAAACCGGGAGCGTCATCTCGAGCGATGCCGCATCGCCGAATTCGGCATTACCCCCGAGGTCGAGCCCTTCGGCACCGAGGGTCAGCCCGGCACCATCGCGCAGGGAAAGCGTAGTGCCGCCTGCCTGGCGGACCGGCCCGGAAAGCCGCGCGCCTGAGCCCTCCAGCGCAAGCGTGCCGCCATTCAGGAAGGTCGTGCCGGTATGCGCCAGCGTTCCGGCGCAGGTCAGCGTGCCCGCCATCGCCTTGACCAGATGCAGCGGAGCGGACGCACCGTCGCACACATCCGCTTCGAGCCGGAATGCATTGGCGACGAAAACAAACAGTTCACCGGTCTCCGCGCCGCTCGTCAGCGTGCCGCCGCGCAAGAGGCTTTCACCCGTTGTGGAAACCATGAGCCCGCCAGACCGGATGGAAACGGTGGCGCCGCCCAGATCGTTCGTATGCGCCGTAAGCCCGGCGGCGTTGTTGTTCGCGTAGCGCAGAGAGCCGGGTGTCACATCGCCCGCCGTGCGGACGCCGCTTCCGTACACAATGATATGCGTGTTGTCGCTCCACGAGTCCGTGGTGTGACGCTGATAGCCGATGTTCTGGCCGATGTTACCGTTAGCCTGCACGGCGGCAAAAGCACCGTCGTTGAGCGTTGCCCAGCCGCCGAGAATGGCGTTGACGTTCGTACTGGCGGTGCGCGCCGTCACACCGCCCGCCCAGGAAACCGGAAACTTGATGGTCGAGCCGGGACCCTCGCGCACAATTTCGCCGCACTCGATGACGGCGGAGGCATTTTTCCCGGTCAGATAATTCTCGCCGGGACGCAGCACAAGGCGTGCCACCCGTTGTGTATAGGCGAAGGCATTACCGGAAAAGCCGAGGCCGGCGCCCTCCAGAATGAGATCGGAAGCGCTGTCCAGCTTATCGCCCCGGGAGGCTGCCGAATAAAACAGGTAGAGATAACCGCCATTGCGGACAACCGTCTCCCCCCGGAATGCATTGTCCGCATAAAGTCCGAACGAAGGGCGGCCGATGGAAAGCCCCTTTTGGGCGGCATCCACGAGCCCGAGCCCGTCAAAAGTCCAGACGATGCGGGCTCCAGATTCGGTGGAGACCGGTCCCTGCACCCGGACCGTGGAAGAGACGTCAACCGTCTTGACCTTCGCATTGCGCCAGGTCTGCGAGGCGGTCAGAACAAGCGCATTCTCAAAGGTCACAAAGGAATTGCCCTCCGTGGACCAGACGGTCAGCCCTTCCGCGCCCATCCGGAGCGGATCTCCCGTGAAAACATTGTGCGACCATTCCGGGAGGTTGTTCGTGATGACAATACCGGCCGCCTCGAACGCGCCTGCGGAACCGTCAATCGCGATGGAAGGCGATTCCCAGACCACGCTCTTGTTGTCCGTATTCACGATGACGGCAACATCCGAAGGCGAATCCCATGCCGTACGGACGGGAGCTTCCGACCCCCAGTCTGCACCGCGAATCCATTCCTGAGCCCCGGCAAGGCTCCACGTGCCGCCCGGAAACGAATACGCATCATGGTCGGGAGCGTAAACTTTTTCCTCCGCGAATGCGAAAAGCGGAAGCACGGCAGAGAGCAGCAGACAGGTTTTCGAGTTCATTCCGTATTGAAGTTGAATCAGAGCCCAGGCGTCTCCCTGTCGGGAAACAGCGGCGTACACGCGAAAAACAGCCGGGAAACACGCACGCCATCCGGCGCCGACGGATGATTTCCCGACCCGAGCATGTACAGAATACCATACAAAAGATGCCGGGAGAAGAGGTTGAACGCCTGTTCCCGACTTGAAAAATGGGTTTTGTTACAGCGCGCAACCATTGCCGGGCCCGTCCCGGCACCATGCGGCGGACGGGTGCTTTTTGCAAAGGGGAGGCGCTTATACTACAATGCTGTGCATGCTCAGGGTGCCGCAGATGGCGCGGACATCCGGGCTCCGTTGTTGCTGGTCTCAGTGCGCCCCGCCGTGAACCGACTCGTCAAACTGCTCCTGCTGGCCGCTCTGGCCATCCTCCTGTACGCCGGCTTTCTCTGGCCGATTCCACAGCACTTCGCCGAAGGCATCCCGTACGGCTCGTACACGCCGCGGGAAATGGCTCCGCGCGAAATGGTGCAGGGCGACCACCTCCAGCTGCTCTACCATTTTGAGCTGCTCTCGAGTTATCTGGGCGGGGAAACGCCGTGGTTCCGCAACCTCTGGGAATTCAATCTGGGCGACGAAACCGTTCCCGCGCGGATTGACCCCTGCTACGCGCCCTTTGCGCTCCCGTATGCGGTGCTGCGCCATGCCGGGCTGGGCGATGCGCCGGCGTGGAACTTCTGCCAGTGGCTCAGCGTATGGGTCGGCCTCGTTTTCTGCTATCTGCTGGCGCGCAGCCACGGCGCAGGGAAATGGGCATCCGCCTCGATTGCGGCGGTGGCGTTCTGCGTCCCCTACCGCTGGGTGACGCTCGCGGGCGGCTCGCCCACCGGCTTCGGCATGGGGCTCGTGCCGGGCGTGGCACTCGGCATCGACTGGGCGGTGCGCAACCGCTCCGTGCGGGGCGGGCTGCTCGCGGGGCTTTGTCTGCTGGGCTGCTACGCCGCCGATTTGCATTGCTTCCTGTTTGCAGCGGCGACCATCCCGCTGTGGGGCTTTGTCGCGCTGTTCCGGAGCGGAGAAAATCCCTTCACGGACCGGAGGCGGTTCCTGGAGCTGTGCGGGGCGGCGCTACCGGTTGCCGTTGCGGGCGTGCTCTCGCTGGGCATTGCCGCCCTCATCAAACGCTCCTATGCGTCGACGGACGTCTCGGGCGGGCGCACCTTCGGGGAAATCCGACTCCACTCCCCGGATTGGCGCTCCTTTTTCGACCCCTTCTTCCCGTGCCACTCCCCGGATCAGTTCCACATGGGCGTCGTGTTGCCCGTCCTGCTGCTCGCAGCGGGCGCAGTGCTCGCGGCCGCTTTCCTTCTCCTCGTCATCCGCCGCCCGCGGACGGGCGGACCGGACCGCAACCGGTGGGCGCAGTGGAGTCCGCTCGCGCCTTTCCTCTCCGCAGCCCTGCTGGCGGGGGGCATCCTCTTCGCCTTTCTGCTGGCGCTGGGCGTGAATGGTCCGCTGGACGCGCTGCCGCTCCGGGTGCTCCGCAAGCTCGTCCCCCCCTTCCAGATGGTTCGCCAGCCCATCAAAATCTTCTGTCTGCTCCCGGCACTGTACACCGCCTTCTTCGCGATGACCGTTTGGGCGGGCGCGCAGATGAGCCGCTCCTGGCGGGCGCGGCATCTCCGCCTCGCCGCCGTCGGGGGACTCGTGCTGGGGATTGGTGCGCCGCTGGCGGCTGTTCTGGCGGTTGCGCCGCGCATGCATACGGGCGTGTGCCTGCTCCCGGGCGCCAATGCCGCGTATACGGAAGCGGCGCAGCGGACGCAGCCCGCAACGCCCGGAGAGCCCGCGGGGCGCGCGCTGATTCTCCCGGTCTGGCCGGGCGACTCCTCGTGGTCCTCCATCTACCAGTACTATGCCCTGCGCGCCCGCCTGCGGATGCTCAACGGCTACGCCGCCGTCAAGACGCCCCACTACCTTGAGCGCGTCTTTTACGCCTTTGAAACGATGACGGAAGGCGACATCACGGATGCGCAGCTGCAGGCGCTTCGCGAACTGGACGTCCGCACCGTCATCCTGCAGGAAAACGCCTGGCCTGAAAAGGTTTCCGCCTTCCCGTTCGGCCACACGCTCCGGCGGTTTCTGAGCAGTCCCCGCCTCCAGCTTGTGGCGGCATCGGAGGGCGCCTGGACCTTTGCGCTCCTCGACCATCCGCGGGAAACGGCGGCCCAAGCCCCAGCCTGGCCCGTGGGCCTCACGCGCCGCGCGGCGTTCTCCGGTCCGCAGAACACCCCCGCCATGAAACTCCGCGCCTTTGCGGAGCACCAGCGCGAGGGTTACGGCTGGCTCGTCCGCGGCTCGTTCCCCTCCCCTGCCCCGTACGTCCAGACCCTCTTTCCGCCCCGCGGCTCGGACGCCCCGTCCGTCTCCGAAGAAGGGACCATCGACGCGCAACCGACAGCGGCACCGACGCTGGTTCAGTTTCCCACCCTGCCGATGCCCGGCGGCTTCCTCTCCACGCTGACCTTCCAGCTGCCTGAAACCACGCCCAGACCCGAAATTACGGATATCGCGTATGCGCCGACCGCCCCGCTCCCCGTACGCGCCGACGGCACCCTCCGGCTCAATGCCGCCGACTTGTCCCACGACTTCGGCGTGACCGTCCTCGACGCATCCGGCGAACCCGACGGTCTGCAGTTCCGCCCGGGCCGCGACCCCGCCAGCCGCGCCGTCCACGGTCCCAACCGCCCCTTGCCGCTCCCGGCGGGCACCTACCGCGCGCGGCTCATCCCGGCAGACCCCGCCCTCGACCTGCGGCTCCCCGGCAGCACCCCCGGCTCCGCGCAGGAACTCGTCTTCCCCTACGACGGCACCGCCTTCCTTGATTTCGAAGTCCATTACAACGGAAACGCGCCCGCCCGCCTGCGCGGCATCGAAATTCTCCCCGCCGACGCACCCGCTTCCGACGGTGCCGTCCCCGGTTCCACCGACCTACCCGACCGCTCCCGCCCATGAGAAGGGTCCCCCACCGCTTTCTGCTTCTGCTGAGTCTTGCCGCCGCGCTCTGCCTGCCGCGCGCCGGTGCCGAGACGCGCTACCCCGCACCCGGCTACACCGAAAAGCCGCACCCCTGCGCCAACCCAGACGCCCCCAAAGGCGGCCGCATCGTCCTCAACGGTCTCAACCCGCCCAAAAGCCTCAATTACTACCTCGAAAACTCCGCCTACGCCGCACAGATCTTCGGGCTTCTCTACGAATCGCTGCTCGGCACCGACCCCGAAACCGGCGAAGACGCCCCGGGGCTGGCCTCCGCCTGGACCGTCTCCGACGACGGGCTGACCTTTACCTTCACCATTGACCCGGAAGCCCGCTGGAGCGACGGCAAACCCGTCTGCGCCGAGGATGTGCGCTGGACCTTCGACGCCATCATGGCGCCCACCAACATGACGGGTGCCATGAAGGTGGCGCTCGCCCCGTTCCGCCCGCCGGAAATTCTCGCGCCGGACACCATCCGCTTCACGGCCGCCGAGCCGCACTGGCGCAACCTCGGCGCGGCCGGCGGCTTCGTCATCCTGCCCTCCCACGTTTTCCGGAACCGCGACTTCAACCAGCTGAATTTCGACTTCCCCGTCGTCTCCGGCCCCTACAAACTGGAAGCCTTTCGCGAAAACATCTCGCTCACGCTCAAGCGGCGGCCGGACTGGTGGGCGGCCGGGCGCCCTGCCAACCAGGGGCTCTTCAATTTCGACCGCATCGAGTTTCGCCACTACGGCTCGCAGGAAAACGCCTACGACGCCTTCCGGAAAGGGTTGCTGGACGTCTATTCCGTCTACACCGCCTCCATCTGGGTCCGCGAAACCCGGGGCGAACGGTTCGACAAAAACTGGATTCTCAAACGTGCGGTCCGCAACCAGAAACCGCAGGGATTCCAGGGGTTTGCGATGAACCTGCGCCGTCCGCCGCTCGACGACGTGCGCGTCCGCCGCGCGCTGGCGCACCTGCTGGACCGCGAAACGCTCAACCGCTCCCTGATGTTCAGCCAGTACTTCCTCCATCGCTCCTACTGGGAGGACCTCTACGGGCCGGAACACCCCTGCACCAACCCCTTCTACGAATACAATCCCGATAAAGCCACTGCTCTCCTCCGCGAAGCGGGCTGGGAAATGAACCCGCAGACGGGCATTCTCGAAAAAGACGGTAACCCGTTCGTCCTCACCTTTCTCTCCAACGGCGCCTCGCAGGAGAAATTCCTCGCCCGGTTCCGGACGGCGCTCCGCCAGGCCGGCATCATCCTGCAATCCGAGCGGAAAGACTGGGCCGGCTGGGCGCGCGACATGGACGTGTACCAGTTCGACATTTCCTGGTGCGCCTGGAGTTCCGGGCTCAGGAAAGACCCGGAAGGCATGTGGAGCGGCAAACAGATCAACGAACCGGGCGGCAACAACATCACCGGCTTTTCCGATGCGCGCGTGGACGAGCTGATCGCCGCGCAGCGCACGCTCTTCGACCTGAGCGCCCGCAACGAAATCTGCCGGGAAATTGACCGCATCCTCACGGAACAGGTGCCCTACATCCTGCTCTGGAACACGGACCGGACCAACCTGCTCTGGTGGAACAAATTCGGCGTTCCGCCCTCGATTCTCTCGCGGTTCGGCGACGCCAGCGATGCCATTGCGCTCTGGTGGCACGACGCGGACGCCGCCGATGCGCTCCGCGACGCCATGGAAACGGGCGCAGCCCTCCCCGACGCCTTCTGAAGTGCCACGCCGCTGCCACCGGCAGCGGCACCCCGGCCGACAAGTTTCCGTATGGTGGCTCCCGGCAACAGGAACTGCAATTCAGGCTTCCTCAATGGACAACTGTAAATGGAGCGAAATAAAAGGATGAAACAGGCTGTTTTCTGCCTCATTTTGCTGGTGTCCTGCACTTCGGGGAGCTTGGCGACGCCCCCTGCAGCCGCCAAAGAGGAAATCGGCGTACGCGAGACGGAAGGACTCTCGCCGGAACATGAACTTCTGTACCAACAGATGCTTCGATACCACCGAATCACCCATGACCGGACATTCCGCGCAGCCAACCCGCAGCAGGAAACGGAAACAGCCCGGGAAAGAACCGCCCTCCGCAAACAGCTTATCCCCCAAATCGCAACGGTTTTCGCGCCGCTTGCAGAAGGAATTCTGCCCCCATTTGGCAAGCAACTGCTCACGGACCCGAAAACGCGCGCGATTACAGGGTCTGCTTTGCCTCTGGAGTTTTCAAAATTTCCCGCCGATTGCCATCGGAATGCCTTGATGCTCATTTTCGAGCATTCGCCTCCCTCCTGCCGTGGAGACATTGTAACGCTTTTTCTTTACGACTCTGATATCGGATTTACCAGTTTTCATTCACCGCCCATACAGAAGTGGCTGATGCGTGTCATCCGTCAGGGCGTTCCCGCCACGGCCTTCTATTTCATTCTCACGGAGAAGAATGCTGCGGAGGTCGAACGGGGCGCATGGATGGATGTCCTCCGGTTCTCCAAGCCAAACGGGAACTGTCCTGCCAATCGGCAGGCACTCGTCAGTTTGGCCTTTCTCGCATCCCGGAACAGCAAAAAAGCCGTCCGAATGTTCGAGACCCTGCCGAAAAAGCAAGATATTCAGACGCCCACTGACTATTCGCTGCTGTTCCCCGCCATCGCCCTTTCCGGAAATCGGACCCTGCTGGAAAAACTTCCGGACATCATCCGCACCGATGAACGGCAGCGATTCAACGGTCTGGATGCGATTCCGCAGTCGTTTTCCTTTGCTCATGAGGCAGCCGCCGCCTGTTCCATGGCGATAGAAGGGTTCCCGCTCATCGATCACTGGGAGACATTCACTGAAGAAAAACGGCATATGTCAATCGATTGGCTTTCCAGACATCCGGACTATACCATCAAACCGGATCTCCGCAGAATTTTCACGGATTCTTCACTTTCCGTCATGATGCCTGATCAGGCCGAAGCCCTCCGCGCCATCGGAGAACTCTCCGACTGACACCCGGCCGTTTTCCGGGAGGCCACGCCCCCGCCACATGGACGCAACAGGGGTGTTTTGGTAGATTTCGGGTACCGGGAAACGCCCCGGCAACCCCAGAAATCCGTGCGCATTTTCTCCCCGCAACGGCGCCCTGCGGCGCTCCTTCTGCTTTTGGCGGCCGCCGCTCTGGCGGTTTCCGCCGGGCTGGGCACGTACCTGCGCGAGGCGCGTCAGGCGCGTATGCCGCCCGCCGCCACGTCCGCCGCCGCCCACGGGATGGAAAAGCCCCCGGCGCTCCTGACCTTTGCGACCACCGCGCTGGGCGGCTTCCGCGGCATCCTCGCCGACGCCCTCTGGTTGCGCGCGGGACGGATGCAGGAGCAGCGCCGCTTCGTGGAGCTCGTCCAACTCTCCGACTGGATTACCGCCCTCGAACCGCACAACGAGGAAGTCTGGGTCTTCCACGCCTGGAACCTCGCCTACAACGTCACCGTGCTCATGACGCGCCCGGAAGACCGCTGGCACTGGGTGTACAACGGCATCCGGCTCCTGCGCGACCGCGGCATTCCGCTCAATCCGGAATCGGCGACGCTCAAACGCGAACTGGGCTGGATTTTCCAGCACAAAATCGGCACTGATTCCGATGCCTCCTCGGCCTATTTCCGCACCCGCTGGGCGCAGGAGATGGCCCCCTGCCTGCTCCCCGACGGAGCCGCGCCGGAACCCGGCTCCGCCCAGGCGAAACGGTTGGCGGAGACCGCCCGCATGGACGCCGCCGTCATGCGCCGGCTCGAACAGCAGTTCGGCACCATCGATTGGCGGCTGCCCCTCGCCTCCTCGCTCTACTGGAGCGCCCTCGCCCTCGAAAATGATCCGCCCGGGCACGAACGCCTGCCCTGCCGCCGCATGGTCTACACGTCGCTCATCGACCTGTGCTTCCGCGGTACCCTCCTCGGCAACCCCGCCACCCCGGGCTGGACCTTCCAGACGGGGCCACGCCCCCGCCACATCCCTGCCACGCAGGCGTATCTGGAAGATTCGCTGCGGCGTTTTGATTTTTCCGGCATCCGGTATGCCTACACGGGCTTCCTGTGCGATGCCATTCTGTACTACCTGCTGTCAGGTCAACCGGAAAAAGCGCGCACCTACCACCAGACGCTGACGGACTTTTTCGCCTCGCTGGGCGCCCCGGCCGACACGATTGCGCCGCTGGAGCGCTTCCTCGACACATCGCCGGACACCTACGGCGAGGCGCTCAACCGCCTTGGTTACCAGTAACTGTTTCACCCCATGCGTAAAGCCCCCGGTCTCACGGCACCCCGCCTGCTTCTGCTCTCCTCGGCGGCGTTTCTCCTGTTGGGTGCGTGGCTCCTCGCCCTCCCGGTTTCGAGTGCCGACGGCGCGTGGCATTTTGACGTGCCGCGGCTCTGCCTGGCGGCAAGTGCCGTGTGCGTGACGGGACTCGACCCCGTGGGCATCGGCACGGCGCTCTCGCCGTTCGGGTGGTGCGTGCTCACGCTGCTCGTGCAGGTGGGCGGCATCGGCATCCTGACATTCGGCACGCTGCTCTTCCGGATGGTCGGGCGCTCGCTCTCCGTCTCCGAAGAGCAGTCCGTCACAGCCTCGCTGGGGGAGGCGCGGCGCAACCGGCTGGGCGGCATTCTGCGGGCGACGATGCTCTTCACGGCGGTTGCGGAGGGGCTGGGCTTTCTGGTGCTCCTGTGGCGCTTCGCGGGCGCGGGCGCGGCGGCCGGGAGCTTTGCGGAAGCGCTTTCCAGGAGTGCCTTTTTCGCGATTATGGCCTTCTGCAATGCGGGGTTCAGTCCCTATCCGGGAAGCGTCGCTCCGTTTGCGGACGACCCGATTGTGCTGCATACGATTTCGTGCCTTTCGCTGGTGGGCGGGCTGGGGTTCATCGTCATCGGAAACCTGCTCTCGTATCGTCCGTGGCGGCGCGACCGCACGCGCTCGGGACGGCTTTCGCTGCACTCGCGCATTGTGCTGCAGACCACGGCGGTGCTCTTTGCGGTGTGCATCGGGTCGGTCCTCGTGCTGGAGCGCACGGGCGCCTTTGCGGGGTTGCCGCTGAGCCGGGCGCTGAGCCTCTCGTTCTTCCATGCGGCCTCGGTCCAGGCATGCGGATTTTCCGCCTTTCCGGTGGAAACGCTCTCCGCGCCCAGTCTGCTGCTGGCCATGGCGTTCATGTTCATCGGCGGCTCGCCGGGCTCGACGGCGGGCGGGCTCAAAGTGACGACGCTCGTGGTGCTCGCGGCAACCGTCCGCGCCAACATTCTGGGGCGCTGGACGCCGGAGCTGCAGGCGCGCTCCATCCCGCGCGACATCGTCAACGCCGCAGTGACGCTCCTGTTCCTGAGCCTCGCCATCGTGTTTACGGCGGCCCTGCTGCTGATTCTCTTTGAGGCGCACAACCCGGCGCTGTCCCCGGCGCGGCTCCTCTTCGTAAGCGTCTCCGCCTTCGGAAACTGCGGGCTGGAACCTGCGGGGCAGACCCGGCAGCTTTCCGACCCGTCGCTCCTCGTGCTTTCCCTTGTGATGTTCTTCGCGCGTCTGGGCCCCATCACCATCGGCATGACCTTCTTCCGGTCGCGCCGGATTGACCGGACCAAACGCTACCCGGAGGAAAACCTCGTTGTCGGCTGACGCGCCATCCCGCGCCGCAAACCCTTCCACACCACGCTATGAAAACGAACCCCAAAGTCGCCATCGTCGGCGGCGGCCGCTTCGGTCTGACGCTCGCCGATGCCCTCTCCGGAAACGGCATCGAAGTCATCCTCGTCGACAAAAAATGGGAAATCGTCCAGTCCCTGGCCGATTCCTCCATCCATGCGGTACAGGGGGATGCCACGAATCCCGACGTGCTGCGGGATGCGGGCTTTGCCGACTGCGACATCGCCGTCATCGCCATCGGCGAATCGCTGGAAGCCTCCACGCTGGCCACCATCCACTGCAAAGACCTGAAGATTCCGCGCATCATCGCGAAGGCGGATTCCACGGTGCAGGGGCGCGTTCTCTCGCGCGTGGGAGCGGACAACGTCGTCTTCCCCGACCGCGACCGCGCCTATCGTCTGGCCTCCTCCATCCTGCACCGCGACCCCATCGACTTCTTCGCCATCGCCGAGGGCTACTCGGTGACGGAAATCCCCGTCCCGGCGGACATCGTGGGCAAAACCCTCGTGCAGGGCAACGTCCGCCAGGCATACGGGCTGACCGTGCTCGCCATCCGCCGGCTCACGGGCGAAAGGAATTCGCCTCGGATCCCCGTCATCGCCACCGGCACGGAAATTCTCCGCTCCGATGATCTGCTCGTCGTCTTCGGTTCCGACAAATCCATTGCGGCGCTCTCGGACTGAATTCCGGCGCGCCGCCCCCTCCTCCACCCCTGACTGTTTCCTCCGATGATCCGCCCCTCCGTCGCTGCCCTGGAACCCTATGTTCCGGGCGAACAACCCAAACTCAAGCGCATCGTCAAACTCAACGCCAACGAAAACGCCTATCCGCCGTCGCCCAAAATCGCCGAGGCGCTGGCGGCGTTCGACCCCGCCCGGCTGCGGCTCTATCCGGACCCCACCTTCAACCGGCTGCGCCACCTGCTGGCGCGCCGCTATGCGTGCAAGGCGGAGCAGATTTTCGTCGGCAACGGCAGCGATGAAGTGCTGCGCCTCGCGACCGACGTTTTCGTGCGCAACGCCGCCCACATCGGCATCTTCGACCCGACCTACTCGCTCTACCCGGTGCTGGCGGACATCCGCGAGGCGCCGCTCGACGTTTTCCCGCTCCCGCAGAGCGATGAAGCGCTGTGCGCCTTCCGCTTCCCGGACCCCAGACCCGACCTCTTTTTCCTCGTCAATCCGAATGCCCCGACGGGCACGATGTTCGGGCTGGAGGCGGTCCGCGCGCTGGCGCGCACGCTGGCGCCCTCCATCCTGATTGTCGACGAAGCCTACACCCTCTTCTCCGGCACGGACTGCATGCGCCTCGCCTTCGAAGAGCCGAATGTGCTCATTTCGCGCACCTTCTCCAAAGCCTGGTCGCTCGCCGGGCTCCGCGTCGGCATCCTCGTGGGGGACGAAGCGCTCATCAGCAACCTCTACAAGGTCAAGGACTCCTACAACGTGGACGTGCTGGCGCAAACCATCGCGGAAGCCGCGCTGTCCGATCCGGGCTGGATGGAGGAAAACTGCCGCAAAATCGTCGCCACGCGCGAGCGTTTTTCGGCGGCGCTCGCGGAAAAAGGCTGGAAAGTGACGCCCTCGCACACGAACTTCGTCTGGTGTGTTCCGCCGCCGCCGCTGACCGGGCGGGCCGTCCTGGAAAAACTCCGCACCCGCGGCATTCTCATTCGCCATTTTTCCGCCAAACCGCTGGAACGCTTCGTCCGGATCACCATCGGCACAGACGAACAAATGGACGAAATTCTCTCGCTCGTCTGAGGGTGCGCACCATGCTTCGTCTTGTCGCCGCCGACATGGACGGCACGCTGCTCGATTCGGACAAACGGCTTGCGCCGGGGTTTCTCCCTCTGCTGGACGCGCTGCTGCGGCAGGGCGTCACCTTTGTCGTCGCCTCCGGGCGGCAGTATTTCAACCTGCTGCGTTTCTTCCCCGGCTTTGAAGAGCGGCTGTGGTTTGTCTGCGACAATGGCGTCATCGTGTATCACGGCACGCGCCTGCGCCGCGTGACGCCGCTGGCGCCGGAGGCCGTCGACGCCGCCGGCGAGGTCATTGCGTGCCTCCCCACCGCCGAGCCCATCTACTGCGGAGCCGCCTGCGCCTACCTCACGCCGCGCCCCGCCGCACACGAAAGCGATGCGCGCAATTTCTACGAACGCTGCCGCCTGACGGCTTCGCCGGTGCAAGATGCCCGCGCGGCAGCCGACCCCATCTGCAAAATCGCCGTGTACGACCCGGAGGATGCCGCCGGGCGCGTCTACCCGGCGCTCAAAACGCCCCCGGCGGGGCTCACCTCGGTGCTGAGCGGGCGCAATTGGGTCGACCTCATGCCGCCCGGAGCCAGCAAAGGGACGGCCTTGCGGGCGATTCAGGCGGAGCTCGGAATCGGTCCGGAAGCCTGTGCCGCCTTCGGGGATTACGAAAACGACCTGCCGCTCCTCGGTGCCTGCGCCGAGAGCTATGCCATGGCCAATGCGCGCCCGGCGGTGCGGGCGGCGGCCCGCCACCAGACCCTCTCCAACGACGAGGACGGCGTCGGCACCGCTCTGCGCCGCCTCTTCCCCGGATTGCCACGCCCCTGCCACGCGTAAACGGGCCGCCGGGGGGCCGGAACGGTGCCCGGCCGCGCGCGTCGCGCGGGCATTCTTGCGCGCGGGCGCGTATTTTGGCATAATAAATCCGCTTGTTATTCGAGGAAGATGGAGGGGTCGTTCGAACCCATTCGCCCTCCCAGACCGCTTTTCATGAAGAAAGATTCCAGCTTAGCCATTGCCCGCTCCGGGGACAGCCTCGTGTGGGCGCGCCTTGCGCGCACCACGCCCGAACCGCAACGTGCCGGGACGGGTTCGGGGGTGCCGTCCCTGCGGAGCGGCGATGCCGTGACCCTCGTTCTGCCGACGGCCGACACGATTTTCCGCCGGCTCGACGTGCCGTCGGATGATCCGGACGAGATTGCGGACATTGCGGCTGCGCAGATGGAGCAGGAGTCCCCGCTGGACCCCGCGGAGATGGTCTTTTCGCACGAGATTCTGCAGACGCGGGAAGGCCACGCTTCGGTGCTTGCGGTGGCGGCGGCTGCAGCGGCCGTCGAGGCGCTGCGCGATGCGGCGGGGGTCGATCCCGGGCGCGTTGCGCGGGTGGATGCG
>CASFKR010000041.1 GCA_949295265.1 uncultured Verrucomicrobiota bacterium
CCGCGTGATATGCGTCTTCCAAGGTACATTTACAGTTGTATTGGTGCGTTTACCTTTGCAACGGTGCGTTTACTTCTGCATACTACGTCCCGGATTTTTTGAGCCACACGGGGTAAGGTTGTGAAGTTCAGCCTCGCGTTGAATTAAGATAATTGAGCCACACGGAGGAAGGGAGTAGGGAAAAGAGAGCCAGCGGAGCGAAATCGCGCGAGGAATTTTGAATTTTGAGCCACACGGACTTTGTCTCCACTACGTTCCGACCATGGTGTTAAATAAGTACTTTTTCTCGGCGGCAGAGCCGCCTAAGGCGGAGCCAGCGGGGCGAAGCCAGCGCAGCGGAGCCACACGGAAGAGCGAAGGGAGTGGAGCGGCGGAAGACGAAACCAGCACAACGACTCTGGAAGAGTCGAAGCATGCTTTAAATGGCACACCCGTGCCCCTCGGGATGAGCGTTAGCGAATCCCGAGGTAGAGCATACCTTATATTCCGCCCCTGAAGGGGTCGAACGAAAGTGCGCAGGATGAGTAAAGCGAAGCCAGCGCAGGATTATTATTTGAGCCACACGGAGGGGCGGAGCCCCCTTCTGAAGTCTCCACTAACGTTCCGACCAAGGTGTCAAATAAGGACTTTTTCTCGGCGGCAGAGCCGCCTTTTACTGAACTTTCGGGTGAAAAAAATATGGCGGACTATTCAAGAGTTTCTAGTCTTGAAAAGAGGCTACAGGAGCCTTCTTTCAAGAAATCTGGATTATCCCGAAAAACCGGGATAAGCCTGCGGGCGGTCGCAGAAATTGCAAATCCCCCAGGCAGAGCCTGTCCGTCGAGTTGTCAAGTCACGGCTTCAGGTTAATCCTGCGTTCTTTGATTTCAAGAAGGCAGTGTTAACCCGTCCCTAAAACCACACTGGTCAAAGAACGCTCCGGGGGTCGCATTTTGCAGAATCTTCTATGTTTTTTGTTTATCGACCATTTCGCCCGTGCGGGCATTCTTTCTGGGCTTTCTTCCCGTTGTCTCGGCAATTTCCGCTGCGAGCAACTGCCTTGTCATCTCGCTCATCTCCTGCATGAGCACCTTGAGTTCCTTCCAGTTTTCCACATATTTGCGGACCTTTGCCTCCATGGACACAGGAACGTATAGGCAACGGGTCTTCCCGTTTACCTTGTCCGTCAGCGTGTAGCGTTTGGCATTGCCTACTGTCTGCACATTGAGAGTCCCCGACACAATCTGCAATCCGGATCAATCGGGGATTTGTCATTTCCGGGGCGGGGCCGTGGAAGCGAAGCCGGGGCACCGATAGCGGACGGGCACTGGGTCGGACCGCCACACACGCGCGCGAACGACGAGAAAAGAAATTCATTTGAATTCATGTTGGCACTATGGTAGTTTTTCCGCGTGCTGTGCCAGCGTTTTTGAAAATTACGGGTAGCATTTTTCATCCGTAACCCATTGGCAGACTTTCGGACGTCCCGGGCGGGGGCATCCGGAAGGAGATGTGCTCCATGCGACAGTGGGGTCGATTTCTATTCTCTTCATGCCGCTTTTCCAAGCTTACACGCCCAAAAAGACTGCCGCCGGAACCCGGAATCCGGATCGGCAGACCGCTGCTTTTCGAGCGGCGTCCTCGCAACCGCATGCGCCCCGGACGGTGCGTGCGCAGGTGCGCCGCTGCCCCCATGACCTGATTTCCATTCACACGCTGGGCACGCCGCCGCCGACCATTTGCCCGTACTGCTCCCGGGCGCTGGTGGCCACGGAAGAAGTCCGTGAAGTGGCCGATCCCGTACCGCCGCCCACGGAGGAAGAGGTTCGCGAACGCCTTCACAAACTGTACAACCGCCCGCACATCGCCTTTATCATCATCATTGCGGTGGCGGCGACCTTCATGCTCAGCTGGGCGATTCTGGTGCAGATCAGCGCCATCCAGAACTACTTCTACCAGCCGCTGGTCACCATTTTCTCGGTGGTGGCCGGGCTGTTCGTGATTACGCGCTTCCTGTTCGCGGCGTTCTACCATGCGCCCCGCGAAAACGGGTATGAGCCGACGGTCAGCGTCCTTGTGCCCTGCATGAACGAAGGCGGCGCCATCCGCAAAACGATCGAGCGCATCTTCTCGGCGGGCTATCCGGAGGACAAACTCGAAGTGGTGTGCGTCAACGACGGCTCGACGGACGACTCGCTGCAGCACATGCTCTCGGCGCAGACGCTCCATCCGCATCTGGTCGTCGTGGATTTCGAGAAAAACCGCGGCCTGTGCCATGGCTGGGGCGTGGGCACGTTTCTTTCGCGCGGCGAATTCATGGTCTGCGTGGATTCCGACACGTTCGTCTTTCCCGGCTCGCTCCACAAACTGATGCAGGGCTTTGTGGACCCGCAGGTCGGCGGCATTTCCGGACACTGCGACATTGAGAATGCGGGCGTGAACCTGCTCACGAAGATGCAGGATGTGCGCTACTTCTTCTCCTACAAAGTGATGAAAGCCGCGGAAAGCGTCTTCGGAACGGTCAGCTGCCTGCCCGGCTGCTTCTCAGCCTACCGGAGAACCTGCGTCCTGCACGAGATGGACGCCTGGATCAACGCCACGGTGATGGGCGAACACGGCAACTTCGCCGATGACCGCTCGCTGACCAACCGCATCCTCAAGAACTACAAAATCATTTACGACGACGAGGCGCTGGCGACGACCATTGCGCCGGAAGGCTGGAAGCAGTACACGCGCCAGCAGGCCCGCTGGATGCGCTCCTACCTGCGCGAAATCTGGAAAACCGGCAAATTCATCTGGCGCAAGCATCCCGTCCCGGCGCTCTCCTGGTACGCCATGATGTGGATGCCGCTGCTGGAACCCGTCGTCATGATTCAGGCACTGATCATCGCCCCCATCCAGGCGGGCGCGATGACACCCTCCTACATTGTGGGCGTGCTCTCCATCACGGCGGTCTGGTCGCTCCACTTCTGGGCCTGTACGGGCCGGCGCTGGTGGTGGGGCGGCTTTGTCTTCACGCTCTGTTACATCGGCTTCTACAGCTGGCAGCTCTATTGGGCCCTGTTTACGCTGCGCGGCAAGAAATGGGGTACTCGCGGATGAATAACGACATCCAACACGGGTTCCGGAATCTGGATTTCGAACCCGACAAGCCGGACTCGGCGGAGCATCCGGATACGCAGGACAACGCCACGGATGAGGAGTTCCGTCCGGAGGCGGATGACTTTATGGACACTTCGGACATGGACGACGCGAAAGCCTCCGAGCCGTCCACGCCCCTGTTCACCAATCTCCGTGAAATCGGGACCGATCTTCTGGACGGCCTGAAATCCGATGCGGCGCCGGACGCGGAAAAAGCCCGCGAAGAAACCGCCGTGCCGGCGGAGTCTCCGGCCGACACGCCGGGCAACGACTGGGCGCGCCCGGTTACCGTTGCGCATGCGCGCTATGTCCGCTCCTGGCTGTTGCTGCTGGGCGTCGTTTTCATTCTGCTCGCCTTCTATCCGTTCATCAACCAGCTGTACTGGAAAATCCGCAACTCGGTCTATTCCGTCCATCATCAGCTTCCCCGCACGGAGAGCAGCTTCCTGGCGATTTCCTACGAAGGCGTCGCACCGCAGCCCGACCCCTCCGGACGCTTCATCACCACGGAGAATTTCACCCGCCATATCCAGGCGATGGCCGATGCGGGCTACAACCCCATCACGCTGGAAGACGTCCGCGCCTTCTATCACGATGGTCAGCTGCTGCCTCCGAAGGCGATTCTGCTCACCTTCGAAAATACGCACCGCAGCACCTACTTCGAAGCGCGGGAAATCCTCAAACGGTTCCGCTGGCATGCCGCCATGGGCGTCGTGGGCGACCTCGTCCGCACGCACAATGAAGACTCGATTCTGCTCCCGTACCTCAAGGACATGAATCTCGACATGGCGTGGGACCTGGCTTCCGAATCCCATCTCGGCACCACGACCATCCCCGCCTCGCCGACGGGTGCGCGCGAGCTGTTTTTCGCGGCGCCGCAATGGATTGCCGCCTCCAACCGCTTCGAACGCTTCGAGGAATTCACGCAGCGCATCAACACCGACCACGAAACCTCCGTCGGCGATTTCAAGCAGAACTTCGGCGCGGCGCCCCTCGCCTTCTTCTTCCCGAAAGGCAACTACGGCCAGTTCCAGGAATACAACCGCGGACTGCGCGAGGCCAACCTCCGCGCCGTGGAAAAGCATTACCCGCTTGCCTTCCTGCTCAACCAGCATGCATACAACGACAAAGGCACGGACCACCGCCGCCTGAACCGCCTCGAAATTCCGGCCGACTGGACGCCCGAGCAGCTCCTGCACCGTCTCAACATCTCGTGGCCCGTGCAGACCCGCCGCGGACAGCGCGATTCCGCCATCGAACCCAGCCGCTGGATTCAGGACTGGGGTCTGCTCGACAACCTCGGCTCCTACGTCACCATCCGGGCCCGCCCGCCGGCAGACCCCATCCGGACCCATTCCGACGCCACCTACGGCGGCCGCGCCTGGATTGCCGGCTCGGACAACTTCCGCGAGGGTTCGCTCCTGCTCCGCTTCCGACTCGTGCGCGGCGACGTCAACATCTACCTGCACTATGCGGCCGATGACGACTGGATCCGCCTCTCCTTCACCGATACGGGGCGTGCCACCGTCGCCGAATGCACACCCGGACAGGAAAGCACCACGCTCGCCGCCGGCGCCGTGGAAAGCGACGCCGACTTCCATACCGTGCACACGCTGCTGGTCACCATCCAGGACAACGTCATGTTCGTCCGCATGGACAACCGGACGCTCTTCGGCGGCCCCGTCCTGCTGCCCGCGCAGCATGCGCACGGCGGCATGGTCGGCGTAGGCTCCTGGAGTGCTTCGGCGGGCCTCTCGCAGACCGACGTGCTCGAGTGTCACCTGCGCGCCCGCGTGGACCACTTCATCACGTGGGACTACGCATTCTCCCGCGATACGCAGTACATCATCGACACGCTCAACCGCGAAGCCTTCCGCTACCAGTTCATCGCCCCGCCCTGGCTCGAGGCCTACGGCGCGATTCCCAACCCGCTGCCGGATTCGGACCCGCGCGCGCTGGCGCTGACCGCCGCCGCGAATTACAAAAAGATTCTCCCCCGCATCGGCGTGCACTCGCCGGCCTCGCTCGCCAACCTCCTGCCCAAAGAGCTGGTCAAGGAGCTCGTAAAGCGCGGCGTGAGCGGCGTCTACATCGACGCGCACGGATTTCCGGAGGCGCACATCACCGCCTTCCGCAACTGGCTCTCCACGCTCAACGACGTGCTCAAGCAGAACCGGCTCCTGCTGGGCGTGCGCTTCCCGGCCGCCGTGACGGCGCACGCCTCCATCGCCAACACCATCCAGCAATTCCCGGACGCCTACATCGTGGACGTCGACGGCAGCGTCCCGGCGGAAGTCGACAGCGAGAAAATCTGCGGGCTCATCGACATGGAGCCGCCCGGCGATGACAGCAGTGCCGCGATTCTCTACACGCTGACGGACTACAGCGAATCTTTCAACGCCTCCGAAGACTCCTCGATTTCCGAGC
Organism: uncultured Verrucomicrobiota bacterium; assembly: GCA_949295265.1. Taxonomy (GTDB): domain Bacteria; phylum Verrucomicrobiota; class Kiritimatiellia; order RFP12; family UBA3636; genus JAEDLN01. Next base: position 5,548 of record CASFKR010000041.1, read on the forward strand.
GCCGCAAACGCATTCTCCGCTCCCTTTCCGCCGGCCGCTACGATCAGGCGGCCGCCGAAGCCCTCAAATGGGAGCAGGACTTCCCGGAGGACCCGGATGCGCCCGCTTTCGCCTCGATCGCCTACGCGCGCATGCGCGACAACCATGCCGCCGCAGACGCGTGCGACCGCTGCCTCGCGCTCGCACCCGGCCGCATCGAAATGGTGACGCGCCGCGCCGAACTCCTGCGCGAAATCGGCACCCAGGCCGCCATGGAAGAGGCCGGGCGCCTGCTCGACGTCTACGCCAGCGCCTTCCCGTCCGACGCGCGCCTCATCATCGCGCAGGCCCGCTGGCTCGAAGACAACGACCTGCACCTCGCGGCGCAGGAACTGCTGCGCAATCTTGTCCGGAACAATCCCGACGACATTTCCTCGCGCCTGACGCTGCAATCCTTCCTGGACAATCCGGCGGAACGCTATGCCAACATGCACAACCTGCTCGCGCTCGGCGTCTCCGGCGAAACGCAGCTGCGCGGGCTGGCGAACGACATTCAGGATTCCGAACTGCTGACCTATCCGGAATCGGGCGTCTTCTTCGATTTCATCCGCCACACAACGACCAACGCCTCCGCGGAATCGGTCCGCGAACTGTACGCCGATTTTCTGCCCCTGACGGCGCCCATTTCCGAAGATTTCGACATAGCGCACATCAGTGACAAGTGGCTCCCGCTCGGCGTCCTCGACGACTACTCCTCGGGCGCCTTCGCGCTCCGCGCCGCCTCCGACATGTCGGAAGCCTACCTGCGCCTCAAACACTCCGAACTGCTGCGCGACGGCTTCATCGACGTGACCATCAGCGAATCGCTCGGCGCCTTCTGGCTCTACGCGCGGCGCTCCTCCCGGGCGATGGTCCGCTTCGGGTTCGACGCCGACGGCTTCCTGCGCATCCAGGCGTGGATCGACGGCGAAGCCCGCTCCGTGGATTCGCGCGCCTGGGTGCGCCCGCCGGGCGACATCACGCTGCGGCTCGAAATCCGCGGCGACGGCGCCATCGGCTACATCAACGGCAAAGAGGTCTTCCCGACGCCGCTCCCCATTCCGCACGAAGTCAGCTACGGCTGGTGGAGCGTGGCGCCCTTTTCGCCGGAGCTCGGCGTGGCCCGCGCACGCATCCGCCACCTCTCCGCCGGCCCCCTCCGCCCGTCCATCGTGATGATGCGCGAAACCGATCCCGCCCGCATCGAAGCGGCGCTGGATCTGATCCGCCCCTCCGTCCGCGAAATCTCCGCGCTGGCGCCCGTCCTCTTCGTGCAGAGCCACAACGGCACCATCATCCATACCCCGGTCGCCGACCTGATGCCGTTCCGGATGTTCTGCGCATACCACCGCATCCGGTTCATCCCCACCGTCACCCTCGACTACTTCTCCGAGACCGATCCGCGCAAGCTCATCGAACTCATCGAAACGCACAAACTCGACGGACTCATTGTGCTCGTGCGCAAAATGCCCGCCGAAACGTGGTTCAAGGATATTGAACAGACGCTCGAGTCGACGGGCGCCGGCATCATCGTCGTCCAGTCCGAGAATCCCGTCTGGGATCCGCAGAACGAAAATCCCGATTACCGGAGCGAGGTTCACCGGCTGGCCGACGAGCCTCCTGTAACGGTCCGGGAGAGCGAGCGCGGAAGCGTCCTGCTCCCGCCCAACCGGCGCGAATGGGCACTTTCGCCCCTGCCCCTGAACATCTGGCGCCGCACCAGCACCGAAAAAGCGGTCCGCGAAAGCGCCTACCCCGCCCTCGTCATCCTGCCGTCCGGCTTCCCGACGGACGGCCGGGAATCGCCCGAACTCGCCGCCTTCGCGCAGGAGCGCTCGCTTTCCGTGACGGAAGCGGCCCGCGCCGCCGCAAAGGCCGCCTCCGCCGCCGAGCGCCAGGCCGTCGCGCGGGACGCCGTCATTGACGCGGTCTCTGCCACGCCCCTGCCACCGGAGCGCAAGACGTACCTGCAGCGGCTGTTGGAGATTGAGAGCCCGCGCGACAGACAGCCGCCGCAGAAGGTGCCGCCGTCGCCGCGGATTACGCGCCCCGCCACGCCCGCTGTGCGCTCCGCACCCACGGAAGAAACGGGGCAGGACGGCGTCCGCATCGCCGCACCGCGGACCGTCTCGCGCGCGGCCGCGTCCGATGTCTCCACGGAAGCCAATCCGTATTCCCCCGGCGCCTACATCGCTCCGCCCTTCGGATACACGATTCCGGAGGAAACGCCCGAAACAGCGGCGGAAGAGACCGTCGCGCCGGACGAGGAACCGGACGCGGAACCGGAAGCGTTCGTCCTTCCCGCGCTCACGGAGGCCCCGGTCATCGATACGCCCGTCCTCGGGGACCTCTGGGAAGATGCGGGAGACGACACTGCCGCTACAGAAGCCGCCCCGGCGGAGGCGGAGCCCCCGCAGCCCGCCGCCGCAGAAACGCCGCAGCCGGAAGCCTTTGTGCTGCCGACGCTTTCCGAACCGGCTTCGATTGACACGCCTGTTCTTGACGACCTCTGGGACCCCATCGACTGATCTCTTTCGCCATGCTGTTCCCGACAACCGTATTCGCCATCTTCTTCCTGACGGTTTTCGCCCTCCACTGGCTTCTCCCTCAGCGGTCGCTCGCGCGCAAAATCGTCCTTCTCTGCGCCAGTCTCTTCTTCTACGGCTGGTGGAGCTGGAAGTTTGCTCTCATGCTCTTCTGCTCCGCCCTGCTCAACCATGCGGCGGCCCGGCTCATCGCCAGCCGCGAAGATGAGAAGGCACGCGCCCGCCTGCTGGGATGGACCGTTGCCGCCAACCTCGGCGTTCTCGCCTTTTTCAAATACACGTCCTTTTTCTTCACCAAATGCTTCGTCCCGCTCGCCGTCCCCGTCTGCAACGCCTTCGGGGCGCAGGAGGCGCTGATTTCCCTGCAGGAGAGCGTATTTCCGCTGCTGGACCGGATTGTGCTCCCGGTCGGCATCTCGTTCTACACCTTCCAGGCGCTCAGCTACGTCGTGGATGTGCGCCGCCGCATCATCGCCCCGGCACCCTCGTGGCTTGACTTCGCCAACTACCTCGCCTTCTTCCCGCAGCTGGTGGCGGGCCCCATCGTCCGAGCGTCCGACCTCCTGCCGCAGATGATTCAGATGCCCCGGCGAGACTCCACGCGCATCGATACCGGGCGCGCCCTCTGCATCATCCTGTGCGGGCTCTTCAAAAAGGTGGTCGTCGCCAACTGGATCGCCATCGTGCTGGTCGACCCCTTCTTTGAGAATCCGGCGCGCTTCGGCACGGTCGACGCCTTTCTCGGCGTGTACGGCTATGCCGTGCAGATTTACTGCGACTTCTCCGCCTATTCGGACATTGCGACGGGGTGCGCCATTCTGATGGGCTTCCGCTTCCTCGACAACTTCAACGCGCCGTACTTCTCCACATCGCTGCAGGACTTCTGGCGCCGCTGGCACATCTCGCTCTCGAGCTGGCTGCGCGACTACCTCTACATCCCGCTGGGCGGCTCGCGGTGCAGCACCTTCAAAACCTACCGCAACCTGATTCTGACGATGCTGCTGGGCGGGCTCTGGCATGGCGCCGGCTGGGCATTCGTGCTCTGGGGCGCGATGCTCGGCGGCTACCTCGCCGTCGAACGCGCTCTTTCGCGCGTGTGGCCCGCGCTCACGCGCCAGAAAACCCGCTTCGGCAAAGCCTGCGGGCTGCTGTGGACCTTCCACTACGTCTGCCTCTCGTGGATTCTGTTCCGCTCCGGCTCCGTCATCGGCGCGCAGATGCAGACCGTTTCCGGCGTCTTCAAAGCCTTCGGGTCGCCCCAGATCGCCGCGCGCAACCTCTCCCTCGTCGCGCTCGTGATGCTCGCCGCCGGCTTCTGCCTCCAGTTCATGGACGGGGAACGCCCCCGCCGCATCTGGCAAACCGTCAACCGCCTCCCGGCCTGGCTCCAGGGCGTCCTCGCGGCCCTGTTCCTGACGCTCATTCTCGGCCTCGGTCCGCAAGGCGTCGCCCCCTTCATTTACTTCCAGTTCTGACCCGTCGCCGCCGCCATGGAAACGAAAACGCAACAGCCTTCCGGAACGGTTCCGGTCCGGACCGCCCTCTTCACCGGCGTCGTGTTTGCCGTCGCAATGCTCCTGCTCAACGGCAGCGCCATGCTCCGCAGCGCCCGCAACCTCGAGGCCGGCACGCTCCAGTACCGCATCTGCGTCGCCTGCACGCAGCCGCTCGACGCGCTTTCCCGCGCGCTGCGCCTTGACAGCCTGCGTAGCGGCGTGGAAGGCTTTCAGGAGCGGGTGCTCGATCCCGATGCCGCCGCCGCTGCCGCAAAAGCCGCGGCACCCGCCCCCGTCAACACCGAAAGCGACGACGCCTTCGATGAGCTCGAAGACTGGGACTTCGGCGATCTTTCCGATTTTATTCCACAGTAAGTCACACCACTTCCATCTCTTTTCCGCTCTCCATCCATGAAAACGCTCTGCACCCTCCTGCTGACCACCGCGGTCCTCGCCCTGCCCCTCACCGCCCCTGCCGCCGATGAGCAGAAAAAGCCGCCGAAACTCGAAACGCCCGTTCTGTGGATCGGCGACTCGATGATGCGCATTCTCGGCAACCAGGCTGAAAAAGGTTTCGAAAAGAAGGAAATCACACCCTGCGTCTCCTTCTCCTCCCTCGGCTCCGGTCTGGTCCGCCCTTCCGTGTTCGACTGGAATGCCAAGATTGCCGAACTCCTCGAACAGCATCACCCCAAAACCGTCTTCATCGCCATCGGCACCAACGATGAGCAGAACATCGAGACCGAGCAGGGATACGTCATCTACGGCAGCCCCGAATGGGACAATGCCTACGGTCAGCGCGTCAACGCCATCATGAACCAGCTGCTGGAAAACGGCGTCGAAAACATCGTGTGGTTCCTGCTGCCCTCCATGAAGGCGGAATCCACGCAGGAACACGTGAACCGCGTCAACCGCATCATCACCGCACTGGCGATGACCGAAGACCACCGCGAAAAGGTGCGCCTCTTCCCGATGGAAGCCATCCTCTCCCGCAAGCCCGGCAAATACTCCGGCTTCCTCATGTCGCCGTCCGGCGAAGCCATCTCCGTGCGCGATCCGGACGGCGTCCACCTGACGCGCGCCGGCGCCACGCTCATCGTCAACGCCGTCCTCAAGACGTACTTCCGCTAAGGCGCGGCACCGCTGCCACGCCCCTGCCACTCCATTTCCGCCTCACGGCCGCCACCTGTCAACCGCCGCACGCCATGCGCAAAACACTCCTCCCGGTCGCCCTCGCTCTTGCGGCGACCGGACTGCACGCCGAACCTGCAGGTGCAGACGCCTCCGAAGCGCCTGCACCCATGGCCAGTGCACCCGTCGCCTTTCAGAGTCCTTTTGCTCCGCCGCCCCTGCTGGCACCCGGCACCCGCGAAACCGGGTTCCCGTTTGACGCGGAGGCAAAGCCTGAAATGCTGCCGGAATTCGAGGCGGTCGTGGAGCAGTCGCGCCGCGTGGACGTCTCCGTGACGCCGCAGTCCGCCATCCTGTATCACGGGCTGATGCTCACGCAGGAAGGCGAATGGGCGAAAGCCATCCCCTACCTCGAAGAAGCCATCCGCCGCGATCCTTCGATGCAGGCGGCCTGGGAAGGGCTTGGCTGGTGCTACATCCGCACGGATGACCTTCCGCATGCGGGGCGGCTGTGGCGCTATTTCCGCACGCTCATGCCGCAGGAGGCCACGCCCTACCGTTTGCTGGCACAGTACGAAATTCTCAATCAGAACTGGGAGGCGGCGGACGCGAATTACCGCAAATTTCTCTCCATCGAGCCCGACCATTTCGAAGTCCGCTACTGGTTTGCGCAGAACCTCATGCGCATCGGCAAGGCGGAAGAGGCGGAAGCCATTTTCCGCGCCCTCATCGAGGAAGAGCCCGAACGCCTCGACGTGCAGATCGACCTCGCCTCGCTGCTCTCCACGCGCTTCGGCGATGACGAAGCCGTCGAAATTCTCCGCCGCGTCAACGAGGAACTTCCCGGGAACCCGAAGTTCATGCTGCAGCAGGCGGCGCTCGAACTGCGCGTCGGCGAATTGCGGACGGCCGATCAGCTCTGCCTCGACGTCATCGAAATCCAGCCCACGAACACGCTCGCCGTACAGTTGCGCGCCGATATCGCGGAAATTTCCGGTCAGCAGGATATCGAGCCGCTTCAGGACGTCATCCGCGAAACGCAGGACCCGATGACGCGGGCGGCGCTGCGCGTCCGGCTTTCCAACCGCTGCCACCTGGCCAACCAGCGCAAGCCCGGGCAGTATTCCACGCGCTTCATTTTGGGCCTCCTCCGCGACGCGATCGACGAAGATCCCGCCAACGTCGAATACAAAGTGCTCTATGCGGAGCGCCTCCTCGGCGCCAACCGCATCGAGGAATGCCGCTCGTGGGTGCGCGACGTGCTCGAAAACCACAACCGCCACCACACGCGCGCAAAGATGGTGCTCTTCGAGCTGGCCATCCGCGCCCGGCGCTGGGACGACGCCGAGCAGATTCTCGCGGACCGCTACGGCCCCTACGACTCCACAGACCCGATGCGCCACTACTACGAGGCCCGCCTCAAGACGGCGCAGGGGCTCTATCAGGAGGCGCTTCACGAAATCGACCAGATGGAAGCCGCCGCGCAGAAGGGCACCGTGCTGACGCTCCGCTACACGCATCTGACGGAGTCCGACTGGCAGCCCGCCACGTCCGTGCGCCGCCTCCACGAACACCTGCGCGCCCTCCAGCAGGAAGGCTGGATCATTATCTCCCCCACGGAGATTCCCGATCTGCTCGGACTCAAAAAAGGCGAAAGCCGCAGCGATGTGGAATACGATCCGGATGCGGACGTGCCGCTCACGGCCCGCTTCGTGGACAACATCCGCTGGGCCATTACGGGCGAACGCCGCTTCAAGAGCCGCCGCAAGGGCGAAACCGATTTCGAGGCCGCCAAAAAGTATGTGTGCGTGACGTTCGATGACGCGCTGCGCTCCTCGCTCGTCCTCGGCACACAGGTCGCTCAGGACTTCGATGTGCCCTTTGCCATTTTCACGCCGACCGAACCGGCCAGGGAATATGTGGCCGAGCGCGCCGGCTGGGAAGAGCTCCGCGAATATGCGGACACCGGCTCCTGGATCGTCGGCTCCCAGCTCCATGGGTCCTACCTGAAGTATCCCGTCGATCTCGAAGGTCTCGACATGCGTCCCCCGCTGGCCAACCGGCTTTGGCTTCCGGAAAAACGCCGCCGCGAATCGATGAACGAATGGGATCTGCGCATGCGGACCGAGTTCCGCAAGAGCCGTGCCGAACTCCGCTCCGAAATGGGCGAGGATGATTCCGCCGTGCCGCTCGTTGCGTACCCGTACGGGAATATCGGGCAGGAGGATTCTTCGAACCTCTCGGTGCTGCGCTCCCCCATGAAATCCATCCTGGCGGAGGCTTCGCGCTCGTATCAGCTCGGGTTTATCCAGACCGAGTCCGGCTACACCATTTTCGGCGACGACCTGATGCTGTGCCGCCGCTACGAGCCCGGCTGGACCGCCGAGGGCGACGACGTCGTCCGCCACGCCTACGAATTCCATCCCACCTTCATCGCCCGCCGCCTCCGCTGCGAACTGGCCATGCTCATGGGGCGCCCCAATCTCGCCAACGAGATGCTCGACACCCTGCGGCGCGACGGCTATCCGGAAGATCTGTGCCGCCGCATGGATATCCAGATCAAGGCCTACTTCCGCAACCGCCCGGACCGCGAGCCGCGTCCGCTGCTGGAGTCCTTCTTTGCGGAAGATGACCAGACCACCAACGAGGTCACCACCGTCGCACAATCCCGCGGATGGCGCCCCGAATTTGACCTCGAGGGCGTGGATTCCGTTTACGACCTGCCGGAGGGCGAAGAACCGCCGGAAGCGGGCGAAGTGTCGAAGATCGCCGACCGCGACAGCCGCCACCGGTTGACGGAGACAACCGCCGACCCGCTCGTCTACCTCTCCCATCCGCGCGTCACCGCCAAGGCCGGCCATGCCAAGGCCAACGACCAGATTGAAACGACCAGCCTGGGGCTCATCGGCGGCATCGACCTCAACCGCAACACGACGCTCGACGTCAGCCTCAATTACGCGCACCTCAAACAGACCGTGCGCCCGTACTGGAACGCCATCGTCGTCACCAACGTGCCGTACAGCCAGAGCAAGTACAGATTCAAATCCACCAAAACGGATATTGCCGCAACGCTCGCGCACCGCATGGAATCGGGCGCCGTGCTCTATGGTACGCTGGGCATGTCGCACAAGACGGGGACCAAGGATGACTTCGACTGGTCGGACATCAACCTTCAGGATGAACTCAATTCCCGCAATTTCACGCGCTCGAACAGCGACACCACGCTCCTCGTCGCGCTTGGCGCCATCTGGCATCCGTCCGACCAGATGACGCTCCGCGTTCTCTACGATCGCGATTACGTGTCCTCCGCCGTCAGAAACATCGTCTACAACTCCATCCGGCTCGGTGTGGACTGGAAGCCGCGCGACACGTGGAACCTGAGCGGTTCGACGCGGTACTGGTCGTACGATGATGACAACGCGATGTTCAGCGGCATCTTCGAAGCCTTCTGGGAATGGGATCCGGACCTGGGCGTCTGGCTGGGTCTTTCGGCATCGACGTACACGACCTCCGATCCGTGCGACTGGTACTGGACGCCGTACTGGGACCAGCGCATCATGGGCGTCATCCGCTACACGCAGCAGTGGGCGGGCTACAACTTCCGCCTCGACTTCCTCGGCGGCTTCCACCGCGAAGACGGACGTCCGGACCGTGCCTACGAGAATGACGTCACCGTGGAGAAAACCGTCACCGTTGACGGCGTCGCCAATACGGTCACGGAAAATACGACCGGCTGGTATGTGCTGGAAGACGCGGGCACCGGCTGGGAACTCTGCTGGGGCGTGCAAGGCTACTACGAGCAGCGTCTCAATGAGTACTTCACCCTCATTCTGGAAGGCAACATCACCGCCCTGCGCGAATACATCGACCACTCGCTGGTCGCCTGGCTCCGCGCCTCCTTCTGACGCCCCCATCTGCCAGCTTCCAGCTTTTCCGCCATGAGCTCTCCGGACCTCCGGGGAGCTCAACTTTTTTCCGGAAAGTTTCCGGCGTTGCAGTCCTGAAATCGGGGATTTTGCGAATTTTACCGTGTTTGAAATCGGGGATTTTGCAAGTTTTCCGTTGTACGAAATCGGGGATTTTGCTACTTTTACCGTGTTTGAAATCGGGGATTTTGCAAGTTTTCCGTTGTACAAAATCGGGGATTTTGCTACTTTTACTGTGTTTGAAATCGGGGATTTTGCAATATGACTACATTTAACCGCAAGATTTACAACGAGTTATTGCATTGGAAACAGACGGCTGACGGAAAACGAGCCTTATTGCTCAAAGGAGCCCGCCGTGTCGGGAAGTCAACCATTGTGGAGGCATTTGCCCGCAACGAGTATCAGTCATACATCCTGATTGATTTCTCCAGAGCTTCCAGGCAGACAATAGACCTTTTTAACGATGTCTCCGATTTGGATTTCCTTTTTCTGCAGCTGCAAATGATTTACAAGGTTGAACTGCATGCGCGGAAATCGGTGATTATCTTTGATGAAGTTCAGTTGGCGCCACCCGCACGGCAGGCAATCAAACATCTGGTAGCAGACCGGCGGTACGATTACATTGAAACCGGTTCCCTGATCGGTATTCGGAAATTTACCGAAAAAATCGTCATCCCGAGCGAAGAAACCATCATCGAAATGCATCCGATGGATTATGAGGAATTCCGTTGGGCGCTTGGTGATACGGTTTCCATTCCGCTGCTGAAGAAAAGCTTCGAGAAGAGACAGCCGATGGGCGACGCCGTATGCCGGAAGATGCTCAGAGACTATCGCCTGTATATGCTGATCGGCGGCATGCCGCAAGCCGTAAACGAATATCTGGAAAGCAATCATTTTGTACGCGTCGATGAGGTGAAACGCACCATTCTTTCCTTATATGACGCAGATATGCGGAAAATAGACGCCACCGGAAGAGCTTCCATGATGTTCAGCAACGTGGCCGCGCAACTTTCTCATGGCGGAGGCAGATTTCAGGTTTCGAATGCCATCGACTATCAACGTGCTGAGAACATTCTTCCCGTGCTGGAGGACATGAAAGCCAGTATGATGGTCAACGTTGCCCACCACTGCGACGACCCCAATGTGGGGATGTCCCTGACGAAGAATCTGAAGAAATTCAAACTGTATCTGAATGATACGGGCTTGTTTGTAACCCAAATCTTCAGAGACAAGAGGGCCGTTGACAATGTCATCTATGAGAAACTGCTCCGCGATAAACTGGAAGCGAATCTCGGGTATCTGTTTGAAAACGTGGTTGCCCAGACGTTAAGAGCCATCGGCGATGATCTTTTCTACTATACATTCCCGTCTGATACCTCCAACCATCATTACGAGATTGATTTTCTGATCAGCCGCGACAATAAAATCTGTCCCCTGGAAGTCAAATCTGGCGGTTATAACACGCATCCGTCCCTTGATGCGTTTGCAGGAAAATTCTCTTCCCGCATAAAAGACAAGTATCTCATCTGCACGAAAGACTGGCAGAAAGACAAGGACGTCACCTTGCTGCCGGTCTATCTGGCTCAATTTCTGTAAAACCTGCTTTGCACGCGCATAGCAAGCTTAAATCTTGCCCCGGGCGCAAGGGAAAGCATTGTGTCCCGGCGATTGCCGGGGAAATGAGGATCCGGCGGGAAGAGCAGGATTTCTCAACCTGAATGCGACCAGCCGCACTTACCTCTTTCGGAACAAGTAAATGCGACTAGGGTAGTCGCATTTACGATGAGAAGTTACAATAGCGCCATAATTTTTCCCAGGCTTATCCCGTTTTTTTTCGGGATAATTTATCCAGATTTCTTGAAAGATGGCTCCTGTAGCCTCTTTTCAAGACTAGATACTCGTGAATAGTCCGCCAATACTTTTTCACCCGAAAGTTCAGTAAAATAGCTTTGCCGTCGCTCCAATGGTTGCGCTGACTTCGTTCAGTCGGCTCTGCCGCCGAGAAAAAGTCCTTATTTGACACCTTGGTCGGAACGTTAGTGGAGACTTCAAAACGGGGCTTCGCCCCTCCGTGTGGCTCAATTTTCTAAACTCATCGCGAGGCTGAGTTTCACAACCTTCCTCCGTGTGGCTCAAAAATCCGGGATAAACCTGTTTCCGGCGAATGTAGCCATCTCAACCGAACTATGATATTGTACGGGGTGCCCTTTCCAGAAACAGAGGCAGGTCCGTTTGCGAACGGGACCTCCTCTGCGGATAAAAGAGACCTGCCGGGTCGGCTTCCGCGCATTCCCCATGAACGGTTCCACGCTTCTCGTTTGCCTTGGCATCCTTGCGGCGGTTCTTTTCATCGCCTGTGTCCTCTTTGCCCTTCTGTTTTTCCGGCTGTATGCCACAGAGGCAAAGATTCTCAAGCTCGTTTACAGACAGATTTACCCGGAACAGGATCCCCACATCAAACAGGCGGATGCGGACGCGTTGCAGAGAATCCTGCGTCCCGTCCACTCAGCCGATGAAATCATCCGGCTTGTCCAGCAGCAGCTCGAAGTCCGCGATACGCTGCTCGGCTTTCTGAGCGAATATACGGCATTGCGCGAAGTCATTGCGTATCTTTCCAAAAACAGTCCCTCCGTTGAAAACGTTTCGGCTCTGCTCGAGAAAACGAAGACCATCCTCGGTGCGGACAGCGTCTTTATCGGTCAGTACAGCGACGCGACGGCCTCGGAATTTGTCCGCTACATCCGCTCCTACGGTCTGTACACGGCGAACGAGGAAATCGAGAAACAGGCGCTCGTCCTCACCAAACTCATCGAGGGGCGCGAATTCTATTTCTATCCGGAAAGCGAAGGCGCGCTGAAGGATCAGCGGGCGGAATCCATTTTGCGCGCCGCAGGATGCGAAATGTTTCTCGCCACGGACATCGTCTTCAACCGGACGCGGTGGGGGCAGCTGACCTTTTTCTACAAAAAACGGCGTGCCTTCAATCAGCCGGAAATCCCGTTCATCACCTCCCTGCTGCTGCTAATCCGCTTTGCCATCCGCCGGATGACGGCGCGGGAAGAACTCGCCCGCAGCAACCAGGCGCTTCGGGAAGCCGTCAAACAGGCGGAAGTCGAAGCCCGGCTCAAGACCTCCTTCGTGGAAACGCTTTCCCACGATTTGCGCACACCGCTGAGCGCCATTATCGGGTATCTGGATTTGCTGAAAACACCGGGCATCACGGACGAACAGCAGCACGAGTTCTACCGGGGCATCGATGTCGCCGCCAACGCCATGCACGACATTGCGAACAACGTCCTGGATTACGCCAACAGCCAGGCGTACACCGTCAAGACCACGCACGGCTGCTGCGATGTACCGGAACTCTTCCGGGAAATGAAGACACTCTTCGGATTCCGGGCCGCCCGCAACAGGACGACGCTGCGCATCACACCGCCGACCTTCGACTACTGCCTCAACATTCACTCCATTCATCTGCGCCGCATTCTGATCAACCTCATCGGCAACGCCGTCAAATTCACGGAAAACGGCTTTGTCGAGGTCAAATGCGAGATTCAGCCGATTGAACATCTCGAGCATCGGGTCTCCGTCGATTTTCAGGTGCTGGACTCCGGCATCGGCATGCACCCGGAGCATATTCCGCTGCTGTTCAAGCCGTTTGTCCGCTTTCTCAATTCCTCGGAAATGGCGCGGTATCCGGGCTCGGGGCTGGGGCTGTCCATCGTCAAGAATCTCGTTGAGACCTACAACGGCACCATTACGGTCGAATCCGTCTACGGCCGGGGCTCTTCCTTCCACGTCCGCTTCCCCGAAATCGAGGTGCTCGACGTCAAAACCACGCCGGCGGCAGAAGCGGATCAGACGGCATTACCGCAGGCGGAGGAACAGGGCACACCGCCCGCCGACCGGCCGCCCGCAGAGCAGACCCCGGCTCCCGACCGCGTTCCTGCGACCGGGCTGGAGACGCCGTCCGCCGAACCCGCACCGCCCGCAACCGGCGCGGATGCGGCGGCGTCCGATGAAGATGCCGTCTTCCGCGACTGCTCCGTCCTGCTCATCGATGATATCGGGCTCAACAACCGCATTCTGGCACTCCTGCTCGGCAAACTCGGATTCCGCAAGATTTATTCCTGCCTGTCTGGCGAGGAAGCCATCGAACTGTTGAACAAACAGCCCATCGACCTTGTCCTGACCGATGTCTGGATTCCTCAGATGAGCGGCTTTGATTTGAGCCATCGCATTCACGAAACCGCCCGTTTCAAGAATCTGCCCATTATCGCCATTACGGCCGACCTCTTCCTGGCCAGCAAAAAACCGGATATGGTTGCGGCGTTTGACGCCATCATCATCAAACCCGTCTCCATGGATGAGCTTCGCCGCACCATTCGCAAGGTCCTTTCCCATAAGCGGAAAGCGAAAGCGGTCAAGGGCGAGGTGCCGGAGGCACCGGACCACGTGCCCTGACGGAATCGCCGGGCGCGGAGGACGCTGCGTTTTACCGGCCGTTACGGCTCTTCTTCCGCATCCTGCCCGTGCGGCGCATGCGGATGGTTCGGAAAGTCGGCCAGCAGTTCACCGGCGCGTTCGACACCGGCTGCCGCCGCCTCCTGATACAGCGCCTTGGCTTTTGCGAGATTCCGGGGCACCCCGAACCCCTCGCGATAAAGCGTTCCCAGCGCGCAGGCGGCCTCCGCAATTCCGCGCCGCCGTGCCAGGCGCAGGAACCGCGCCGCCTCCGCAAAATCCTGCGTCACACCCTCGCCGTTGAGCAGCAGAAGGGCCAGAAAATACGGCGCGCGGTCATGCCCGGCGTGGGAAGCCGCGAGAAAATGTTCCGCCGCCTCGCGCGGCCGGCGTGCACACCCCTCGCCGTTGAGTTTCATGACGCCCCGCTTCACGTGCGCAAGGACGTCTCCCAGCCGCGCCGCCTCCCCGAACACCCGGCAGGCGCGGCGCAGATTCCCGTCTGCAAGTAACGCCTCCGCTTCTTTCCGCAGCCGTTCACCCTCTGCTTTCCGCAGGTTAGCCGTTCCGCAAAAATCCTTCCGCTGCGTCCTCATCGCCACACCTCTGCCACGTTGTTCTCCGGGGTTTGTAACTGCCGCAAGCCTACCATATTTCCGCTCCGCAACCTACCGTCCCTGAAAGTAGGCTTATCCCTGATTTTTGAGCCACACAGAGGAAGGTTGTGAAACTCAGCCTCGCGATGAGTTAAGATAATTGAGCCACACGGAGGGGCGGAGCCCCCTTCTGAAGTCTCCACGAACGTTCCGACCAAGGTGTCAAATAAGGACTTTTCGCAACCATTGGAGCGACGGCAAAGTTATTTTACTGAACTTTCGGGTGAAAAAGTATTGGCGGACTATTCACGAGCGTCTAGTCTTGAAAAGTGGCTACAGGAGCCATCTTTTAAGAAATCTGGATCAATTATCCCGAAAATCCGGGATAAGCCGAAAAGCGCCATGCAATTCGCCGCATCCGGATTGACGGTCTTTCCGCTGATTCCCTACAATGGCACGCACAGGGCCGCTACGGACAAAATCCGCTGCAGGCGCGGTTTTTTCTTTTCTTCTTTTTCTCCCGGCAAGGACATCGCATGGAAAGCGTCACCATCATCGCAAAAACGCATTTGGACATCGGCTTTACGGACCTGGCCGGCACGGTCACGGAACGCTATCTGCACGACTACGTCCGCCAGGCCGTCGAAACGGCGGATGCCTGCCGCGCGGCCAACAAACCGTACCGGTATGTCTGGACGGTCGGTGCGTGGCTGGTGCGGCAGTGTCTGGACCGCCTGACGGGAGCGGAACGCGCGACTTTTGACGCCGCCCTGCGGCGCGGCGACATCGTCTGGCATGCCATGCCCTTCACCACACAGAGCGAAACGGCCGGAGAACGCCTTCTGGAGGTCGGGCTGGGCATTGCGGCGGAACTCGACGCCGCATACGGACGCAAAACCATCGCCGCCAAGCTGACCGATGTCCCCGGGCACACGCGCGGCATCCTTGCGCCGCTTGCCCGCGCCGGGGTCCGCATGCTGCACATCGGCATCAACCTCGCTTCGCGCGTCCCGGACATCCCGGAAATCTTCCGCTGGCGCGACGGACGCGGCAACGAAATCATCGTGGTCTGCCAGAGCGGGTACGGCGGCGAAATCCGGGTCGGCAGCCGGCGGTTTTCCGTGTGCCTCACGAATGACAACCTGGGACCGCACACGCCGGAGCAGGTGGAAGCGCTCGTGGCGCAATATCCGGACGCGCGCGTCTCATTCGGCGCGCTGGATGAGATGGCGCGCGCCCTCTGGCGCAACCGCGCGGCGTATCCGGTTCTGACCGCCGAAATCGGAGACTCCTGGATTCACGGCGCAGGCTCCGACCCCTGGAAAACGGCGCGGTTCCGGGCCTTGCGCCGCTGGTATGAAGCGCTGCCCGACCCGGCACCCGCGCTCCCCTTTGCGCGCAAACTCCTCGAAATTGCCGAGCATACGTGGGGGCTCGATGAAAAGATGAACCTTTTTGCGCCCTTCCTGTGGGACCCGGAAGAAATCGCAACGCATCCGCGCGCCGTGCGCCGCATGGAACGCTCGTGGGCGGAACAGCGCGAGATTCTCACAGACGCGATGCGCCTCCTGCCGCCGACCCTGCGCCGCAGTGCGCAAGCCGCGCTGCGGGGCTGCGCCCTGCCCAGGCCCGTCGCCGTCGCGCCCGGCACATCCTCCCCTGCCGCACCGCTGGAAAATGAACGTTTCCGCCTCATTCCCGCGCCCAAGCGCGGCTGCGCGGCCTCCATCTTCTCGAAACACACCGGCGTGACGCTCCGCCTGCCCGGACTCTGGTCGTGCGAATCCTTCACGCGCGCCCACTACGAACGCTTCCGCCGCTGCTACGTTCAACTGCCCGATGAGCCGTGGGCGATTCACGATTTCCTCAAACCCGACCTGCCGGTTGCGCCGCGCCTCCACGAAAAAGGGTTCGCCGCCGACGTGGTGCGCCCCGGAGCCCATCGCATCCTCTTCGTTGCCCGCGCCCTGTCCATGTACGGAAAACTGGAAACGGAATACGTGCTGGGGAAAGATGCGGTCGACATCATCCTGCGGTGGCGCGGAAAGCGTCCCTGGCGCGTCGCCCAGGCCGCCTGGCTCTCCTTCACGGCGCCGCAGTTCGACACCTGGCGGATCCTCAAGTGCGGGGAAGAAATCGATCCCTGCGACGTGGTCTCCGGCGGCGGCCGCCACCTCCATGGCGTCGACAGCCTATACGCCACTGACCCGGCGGGACACAGGCTGGAGATTCTTCCGCTCGATGCCGCGCTGGTTGCGCCCGGGCGTCCCGCGCTGGTCGACTATCCGAACACGCTCCCGGACCTGAAAAAAGGCGTTCATTTCAACCTGCACAACAACACCTGGGGCACCAATTTCCCCATGTGGATTTCCGATGACATGCTCTTCCGCTTCCGCCTCCGCTTCTGACCTCAGAACGGGCGCGGGCATTTTGACTTCGCAGAATGAATCCGGTACAATGGTGACAATATGAAAACCAAACAAGCCATCCTTTTCGCTCCGGCATTGATTTTGTCGGTTCTTCTCCTCTCCTCGGGCTGCCAGAATCTCTCGGGCAGTTCGTACAGTTCGTCGGCGGCCCGTCAGCAGATGAGCGTCGTCTACGGCACCATCACGCACATGGAAGCGGCTTCTGTTGAAGGCAGCTCGGGTGTGGTCGGCGGTGTTGCGGGCGGCGTGCTCGGCGGCGTGGTCGGCAGCGCCATCGGCGGCGGTTCCGGCAACCGCATCGCCACGGCGGCCGGCGCGCTGGGCGGCGCGGCGCTCGGCGCGGTTGCCGAGCGCGGCATGACCAAGCAGAATGCCGTCATGTTCGAAGTCCAGCTCGACAATGGCAACATCATGTCCATTGTCCAGGCGATGGGCAACGACTCCTTCCAGGTCGGTCAGCGCGTCCGCGTGCTCACGCAGCAGGACGGGACGACGCACATCCGCCCGTTCTGAGGCGTCTGCGTTTCCCGATTATCTCCACTACAATACAGGGCTCCCGGCGGTCGCGCCGGAAGCCCTGTTTCTTTTTGTCACACGGAAGAAACCCCGCACGGAAGAACGGCGCTATTCGGCCGCCGGCACGAGCTGAAGGAAGAAAGGATTGGGCGTGAGAGAGAGGCGCAAGGAACCGTCTTTCGGCGTGAGCTTCGATTCGGTTCCATCCCAG
The DNA here is from genome assembly GCA_949295265.1 of uncultured Verrucomicrobiota bacterium. Classification (GTDB taxonomy): domain Bacteria; phylum Verrucomicrobiota; class Kiritimatiellia; order RFP12; family UBA3636; genus JAEDLN01. Next base: position 22,881 of record CASFKR010000041.1, read on the forward strand.
TCCGTGCGGAGAACCGTACAGCCTTCCGGCACCGGAAAATCCACGCGTTCCCGAACCGTACTCCAACAGGCAAGGAAGCGGCGCTCTCCCGTCCCGTACTCATAGATTTTGCCTGTGCCGTCGAGATGGGCCTTCACAAACGGTTCATTGCCGAGAAAGCGGCTCAGAACCGCCGCAGCCACATAAGCGGGTTTCGGCGAAAAATCGCGGTTAAGAATGCCGAAATTATGCTCGGAATGGGAATCGAGCGGACCATCGCAGATGAGGTCGTACCAGAAGACGGCTTTGGCGGTATTCCAGCGGCGCGCCTGCAGGTAGACGCGGGCGAAAAAGGCAGCTTGCTGCAGTTCCGACGTCCCCTGCGACGTTCCGGTCGGCCAGCCGATTTCCGTCACCCAGAACGCAAGCGGTTTCCCGTCCGAGCGCGGATTTTTCTCCGCGAAAGCACCCAGGTGCCGCCAGACGGAGGGGACGCTGACCTCCTTTTCCCGGATGGGGGAAGTGATCGCCGGATAGCCGCGATCGGGCTCGTACGGCGACATGTAGGGATGGACGCTGAAGCCATCCTGAAAATCCGCCCCGCCCGCGCCGACGATGGCGGCAATGTAATCCCCGCCCGGACCGCCGCCCGCCCCGGCACCGCCGCAGGAAATCAGCGTCGCATCGGGATTGATTGCCTTCACGGTTTCGTAGACCCGCTTCAGAAGCGGCAGATACTCTTCCGCCGGGCGGATGTCGTTCGGTTCATTCCACAGTTCCCACGTGTGAACCAGTTCGCCGTAGCGGGTCATCAGCGCACGGACATACGCGAGAAAAGCTTCGGTTGTCGGCTCATCCAGCGGAAAGCCGCGCTTTTTCTGCGAATAGAGCGAATTGCCGTACGAAAAAATGATGAGCGGGTCGAGCCCCTGCCGCCGGGCGAGTTTCAGATACGCATCATACCGTTCCGGAAAGACGAACGTCCCCTTTTCGCGCTCGACAACCGACCAGTACAGTTCATCGCGAATCCGCGTAAACCCCGCTTTGGCAGCCAGCCGGAACGCGCGCTCGGGGTCCTGCCATTTGGTCTGTCCGTAGTGGGTGCAGACGCCCATTTCGGCGGGAGGCTCCGGCACCGGCCGCACGATGGCAAAGGTCGTTGTCTCCGCCGTCAATTCCCTGCCGTCTGCGGCATAAACCCGCACGGCGAATTCGTACATGCCGTATGCGGAAAGATTGAAGGGCACTTCCCACGAGGCGGTTCGCTCCTGCGTCTGCAGCGTGCGGGATTTGGTCTCCTGCCGTTTTCCGACGTAGGACCGCACAATCCCATCCAAGCGCAATTCTCCGAGCGGAGCCTCGGAGAAAAGCGTCACCTTGAACGTATAAGAGCCGGTCGTTTCGTGAATGAATCGGTTGTCCGGCCCCGTCAGGCGCACGCCGACGGCACCTTGCGCCAGACCCGTCATCCAGGCCAGCAAGAACAGACAAGATAAAGTTTGTTTCATGACAGAACACTCCAGACAGCGGCAGCGCAAACCGGGTTTCCCCCGCCGGATGCCGATTGATTGTGTTGTTACCGAAGAATAAGGGTGAGGGTCGGGCGAATCACGCGAATGGTTCCCGTTCCGGAAATCCAGGAAGCGGTTTCCGCCGTATAACTTCCGGCACCGAGCGCCGCATCGCCCATGCGGAGATTTTCGAAATAAGCGAGACCGCCGGGGTCCGTTTCCACCCGTGCTTCGGGCGTGAGGATGACGCGCCCGCGGACGCGCGCCCGATCCGCGAGGTGCAGCACGCCGGCCTCGACGCGGATTTCCTCGAGCCCGGGCTCGCCGGAGAGCGCGAGCGTTCCCGCACCGGATTTGGCAAGCACACCGGAAAGCGTCCCTGCGGTCGCAGCGGGCAGGCGCAGCGTGCTCGCGGCATCCACTTCTGCGGCGGCTGTGCCTTCGAGCGCAAAACGGTCGAAGGCGAGCGTCCCCGGCGCCTCGCGGCTCAGAACGCGCAACCCGGCACCATCCGCAAGCGTCACATCGCCGATTCCGTATACGGCGCCGCTTGCGGAGCCGTGGAGTACGACGGCTGCCGCCGGTGCGGTCACGGTGGCGGATTCGAGATACCGGACGGAGCCTGGAGCGACTTCTTCGGGATGATCGAGCGACCAGCGGAAATCGTAGAGGTCGATATTGCAACGGAACCAGCCAATGCCGCCGCCCAACGCAATGTACCCCTCGTCGGACCCGAGATTGGCCTTGAAATCGACGTTCTCGAACACATTGGTGAACGCCACCGCCGTATCGATGTCCGTCATGATGCAGGTCAGCGTCTGAGCGGACGCGTCATGATGAAGCAGCATGCCCATATCCCGGTTGTAAGGCGTTTCGATGACGTCGCGATAATCCACGGTGGAAATCGGTTCGCCGCCGTTGTTGCCGGTGCGCACCTGCAGGACGCGCCCCGAACCGCGCCCCCAGTCATTCATGAACCGGTTGAGAAGCACCACAGAGTTGGGAATATTCAGCCCGATTGAACTGGGAGCCGAATCCATGGTTTCAATCCCGTCCGGAGCATTGTGGAACACAAAGCCCAGACTCTGCCCCCAGCCGTTGACGTTTCCGGAAAGCCGGAATGTTGCGGAAAGCGTCCAGTCTCGTGTGAGCACCCGCTTTGTACGCAGGGTGGCGAAGTTCACAATTCCGGCCGTGCCATCGTAATCCACCGGCGTGAGACGCAGCCGGTTGTCGTTGAGGAAACAGCCGGGATTCTTGGTTCCGCGCAGATACCAGTCATCCGCCGTAAAGGAAACCGGCGCCACGGTGCAGGCGTCATCCCGGAGCACGAGAGCGCCCTCCTCGAGACGCACGGCGTCGGGAGCCGTTGTTGCGGCGGAGAAAAGGGCGAGGGCACCGGAACCGCGCTTCACGAGGGTTCCGCTCCCGTCGTACGCTTCGAACCCGAGTGCGGGGTAATCCAGCGCGCTGTCCGCCGCCGCGTCAATGGTCAGGGAAGTGCCGTCCGCATAGGTGAGACCGCCGATGGCGGCGACGGGCTCACCGGGAGAACCTGCCGCCTCCGCTGTAAGCGGCGCGTCCGGCGTTGCGGAAACCATGCCGCCGAAACGTGTCACCTTGCGCCCCGCATCCCGACCTTCCACGAAGGAATACGAGGAAATGGTGAGCTTCATGGGTTCGGTCGCGGAACCCGCGCTGACAATCGACACCCAGGCGGTATCGGAACCCAGCGTGCCGGCAATATCGCAATTCTCGAAATGGACCTCGACGGGACCGAGCTCCGGAAAATCAAGATCATCGATGCGCAGATTAATCCCGCCCGCGCCATCATGTTCAATGTGGAATTTAAGGGTGCGCCCGGCCGCCCACCAGCCGTACAGGTTCTTGTACGGCTCTTCGGTGAAGACCCGCGTAAAGGCCGAGGGAAGCGTACCGGATGCGAGTTCCACCCGGTTCGTCCAGCAGAAATACTTTCCGGACGCACCGCCCGCATAGGTCGTAAAGGAAATCAGCACATTGGGGTTGTTAGCTGTTTCCGGGCCGAAAATGCTGTTCCAGGAACTGTAGGTGTTCTCCTGAAAGTTTTGAAACATCAGCCCCGTATGTGCGTACGCGCCGGCTTTGTCCCAGGTGTCGCTCTTCTCATACGTGACGGTAAACTCCGCCGTCCAGGGACCCGTCACGCGCCGTTTTCCCTTCAGGGTAATGCCGGAGTTTTTCCAATAGGCGTCCGCGAGTGCGCGGGCCGTGTCTCCCAGAAAGACATCCGAAGCACCGCCCACCGCAAAACCATCCTCGCCAAACTGCAGCAGATTCTCCGGTTTGCAAAGGAGCGTCGCGCCGGCAGCGGCGTCAACCGACATTCCGCCGAGCGCGCCGGAACCGTCCAGCGCAAGATGCGTACCGGCATGCAGAGAAATCGTACCGGCCGCGGCCATGTCCGACCGGCGCCGCGTTCCGCCCAGCGCAAGCGTTCCCGCCTCCACAACGACGTCAGCCGTGGTCGGTGCCCGCAGTTGCAGTTCGCCGGACCCAGTCTTCGTCAGAACGCCGCCCGGCGCAACCGAGAGCGCTCCCCCAAGTTGTACGAAATTCCAGGCCTGCGTCTGATTGCTTCCACCCGTGACATCAAACCGGGCAGAGCCCAGTAGCGTGAGCGGATTGTCGAAGTGGTAAAATCCGTACGGGGCTGAAACCGACGCACCAGCCGAAAGCGTAACGGCATTGCCGGTGAAGCGGGTCGCTATGCCATTGAGAACCAGACCGTCGAGAGAGACTGATGCGGCATCGACGTCGAGCTCCGACGTTTTTTGAGCGCTGATGCGCGCCATGCCGCCGTTGGTCGGTGCCGTTCCCTGGCTCCAGAACGCTCCATCCGTCCAGGCAACGGTCGAATACGCATTGGTCGAGCCGCGCCAGACGTCATCGCCCCGCGCTTGCACCGCACTCACTGCGGCCGCCATCCCGAGCGCCAGAAGCGTCCGCGTTCCGTGGTTCCCCATGTTTCTCATCGCACAAATCCTCAAATCCATCATTCAAATAAAGCGATTCCACATACGAGCTGCATCGAAAACAGCATCAACCGATTGATGCGACGGACGCTGCAGACGGAACGGTCAGCACCGTCCCGCTTTCGTGGAGCTGCGGAAAGATGTCGACATGGCGGCAGGAACCCGCACGGTCCTGCAACAAAGCGCGAATGGTCTCCAGCGTCTGCTCGCAGTACTGCCGCGAAGAGGTACCGACCCAGTCAAACGGATCCCCGAAGTCCTCGGTTGCCGTCGACACGAGGCTCAGATCATCCGGAATGCGTCGCCCAAGCCGCTTCAGTTCCTTCTGCACCAGAAGCGCTCCGGCCCGGCTCACCGTGTAGAGTGCCGTAAAATCAAACGCCCCCGCATGAAAAACCTCCATGAATTCGCTGATTTTCGCCTCCGGCTTGCCACCGGGCCCCAACCCGCAATCCAGCAGTTGCACCGTTCCGCCGCCCGCCTCGACAATCGAGCTGAAGCCCGCCAGACGGTTGTCGCACGTCAACAGATGCGGCTCGTTGTACAAAAAGCCGACCTTGCGGTGGCCATGCCGGAGCAGATGCTTGGCCGCAATGGCACCGACCGCCGTTTCATTGAGACACACATAGGAAATGTTCTCGACATTGACCGCATTGCGGAGGAGCACGACTGGCGCCGGGGATTCAGAGATGTTCAGAATCTGCCGCGGTGTCAGACGGTCATTCGCAATTCCGTCCAACACAATGGCATCGGCGTCCTGCTCCAGAAAGAGCTCCGTCGCATCCTGCCGATAATCGAAACGGACGCGGACAGGCTCCAGTCCGGAAGCCTGACAAATCTGGTGAAACGCATTCCAGGTGACGTCCCAATGCGGCGACGGCCAGTTCGACTGCATCAGGATGAGCCGCTGTTTCCCGGCATCCCGGCGGCGGCACACCCGCATCCCGCTCCGGTCGCGCGTCAGCAGCAATCCCTCGTCCTTGAGACGCTGCAACGCAACGTCCACAACGCCCTGGCTCACCTGATATTTCTTCATCAGCGCCCGAACCGACGGAAACGGCGCTCCGTCCTCCATCCGGTTGATGCGCATACGAAGCTGCCCGTAGAGACGCTCGCGCTTACTCTCGGCGGCCATCGGCTCTTTCAAGCCGGAAATCTGTATTTCTGTATCATTCATCGATACAGAATATAAACCCCGCCCTGGCCACCGTCAAGTCCCATTTCAACTTTTTTTTTTTCGAAAAGAATCGCGCAGGCGGCGGACGGGCGGCGGGAGATGGGCGAGAGGAATCAGGCGGTCTGGAAGATGCGGAGGGCGTAGCGGACCGATTCCATGGCATGCTTGCCGTAGAAATCGGCATGAATGCTGTCGGCATATTCCTGCGTGAGGACGGCCCCGCCGACCATGACGAGAACGCCGGGCGCCTCGCGATGAAGGAGGGCAATGGTCCGCTCCATCGCGCCCACGGTGGTCGTCATCAGCGCCGAGAGACCCACCAGGCGCACCTGATGATGCCGCACCGCCTCGAGCACCGTTTCCGGCGGCACGTCTTTGCCGAGGTCGATGACCTCAAACCCGTAATTTTCGAGGAGGACCCGCACGATATTCTTGCCGATTTCGTGGATATCGCCCTGCACGGTGGCCAGAATGATCTTGCCGAGCTTGCGGGCCGCATTTCCATGTGCAAGCAGATGCGCCTTGATTTCCTCGAAGGCGGCGGATGCCGCATCGGCGGCGGCAAGCAGCTGCGGCAGGAAGAGGGTTCCCGCTTCAAAACCGCGCCCAACCTCATCGAGCGCGGGCACGAGTTCCTGATCGATGAGCTCGAGGGCTTCGCGCCCGTCCGCAAGCAGCCTGCGCGTGGAAGCGGCGGCCTCGCTCTTGAGGCCGCG
>CASFKR010000042.1 GCA_949295265.1 uncultured Verrucomicrobiota bacterium
AGCGATACGCACGTCGGGACGGCGCGCGAGCACTTCGGCGGGGGCCGTGCCGGGCGGCGCGGGCGCGACCGGCAGAGCGGCATCCGCATCGCCGGAGAGCGTCTCCTCCAGCGCGAAGGGCGGCAGGGCGCAGAGCTGTTCGAGCGCGCGGACGGCCGAGGCGATGGCGGCCTGGCGCGGCGGAATGGCGGCGCGGGCGGAGGCGATGGAGGCCTCGGCGGCATCGGCCTCGAGCCCGGCATAGAAGCCGGAGGCGGCGCGGGCGCGGGCGATTTCGGCGGACGCCTCCTCGGCTTCGAGCGTTTCGAGCGCGAGCCGGAGCGATGCCTGGGCGTAGCGCAGCGCGACGTAGTCGGTCACGATTTCCGAGCAGACCGAGAGCATTGTGTCCTCCACCGTGTACCCGGCGGCCAGCAGCTCCGCCTCCGAGGCCTCTGCGAGGCGACGGTTGCGCCCGAACAGATCCAATTCCCAGCCGGCGGAGAGCCCGCCCTGGTAGGACGATGCGTAGTCCTTGGGGTCGTACGAGCGGGTGCGGGAGCCGGAGCCGCTTGCGGAGAGCGACGGGAAGAGCGAGGCGCGGCTCTCGGCGAGGGTGGCGCGGGATTGCGCGAGGCGCGTGAGCGAGGCGCGGATGGTGAGATTCGACGCCGTGGCGGTTTCGAGGAGGGTTTGGAGCGTGGGGTCGTTCCAGGCGGCCCACCCGACGGCGGCGGCGACGTCATTCGTGGAAACTGCTGCGGCGGCATCCGGGGCGGCGGCGGCGAGCGTCGTGCGGAAGGCTTCCGGGAGACCGACGGGAGTCTCCGGGCGCACGTGGTCGGGTCCGAGCAGACAGCCGCAGAGCGGCAGAAGCGTACAAAGGAAAAGGGGTGTCGTTTTCATGGCAAGGGTTCTCAGAGACAGGGGGAACGACAGGAAAGGAGCGAGGCGGGGTCGCAGATACGGACGCGGGCTCAGGGATGGTGCGGAGGGCGGCCGGACTGCTGCGGTTGTTGCGGCGGCGGGAACGGCATCTGCGGCTTCGAAGGCGCCGGCGGGCGCGCATCGGGCCGCGGAGGCGCAGGCCGGACAGTGCCCGAAGGGGGCGCGGGGCGCGGCGCGGAATGGTGCGGGCGGCTGTGGCAGCACCCGCAGAACGGCAGCAGGAGCGCAAGCAAAAGGGCGGAAAAGGTACGTTTCATGGCAAAATCGGAAAAAAAAGGGGTTGAAACACAGCGGCACACGCGGCGGTGCCTTATTCGTAATGGAGCGCATCAATCGGATTGAGGCGCGATGCCCGCCAGGCCGGATAGAAGCCGAACCCGATGCCGATGACGGCGGACACGATGACACTCAGGAGAATCGCCCCGATGGAGGGCGAGACGGGCCAGTTTTTGAGGCTCGAAATGATGATCGAAGTGAAGCGGCCGGCGAGAATGCCGAGGATGCCGCCCGCCAGGCACAGCAGCAGCGACTCCACGAGGAACTGCAGCAGGATGTCGCGCCCGCGGGCACCGACCGCCATGCGCAGCCCGATTTCGCGCGTGCGCTCCGTCACCGAAACGAGCATGATATTCATGATGCCGACGCCGCCGACCACCAGCGAAATGAGCGCCACGATGAGCAGGAGCGAGGTCATGAGCGTGGACGTGGAGGTGAGCACCGTCAGGAGCTCGGACATGTCGCGGATCTCGAAATCGCTTTCGCCGCCCTCCGGGATGCGGTGGCGCGCGCGGAGCAGCTCGGTGATTTCCTCAATCGCCTCCTGGATGCGGTCGGAGGAAACCGCCGCGCACATGATGGAGTTGACGTTGTTGAAGCGGATGGGCATCAGGTAGTTGGCCGTCTGCGTGGCATCCCGCGCCGGATAGAAGTCGACCGCGTCGATGGCATAGACGTCGCCGCGGGCGTAGCTTGCGGAGCTGGAGCTCGTGCCGGCGGTACCGCCCCCGCGGGCGAGGCGGTTGCGCATCGTGGTCCACGGCACCACAATGAGGTCATTCTGGTCCATGCCCATCAGGTTGGCACCTTTGGGCGAGAGCACGCCTGTGACCGTAAAAAGGACGTTGTTCAGGCGGATGCGGGAACCGACGACCGGCTCGTTGCCGGTGAAGAGATTGTCGACGATGGTCTGCCCGATGACGCAGACCGTCGCGGAAGCCGCCACATCGCGCGCCGTGAACGCTTCGCCGTCTTCGAAGCTCCACTCGTTGACGTCGAAATATTCCTCCGAGCCGGATTCCACGCGCCCCGGCGACCAGTTCAGCGCGCCGTGAATCGCCTGCACGGACGTGCCGCGCACCACGGGCGTGGCGGCGCGCACGGACGGGCATTCGCGGATGATGGCGTCGCAATCCTGGCTCGTGAGCGTGATGCCCGTACCGGAGCCCACCGAGACGCCCGCCGTGCTGAGCGCCTGCGGGAAGATGAGCAGCATGTTCGAGCCCATGTTGGAAATCGAAGAGGCAATCTGCTTGGAGGCGCCATTGCCGATTTCCATCATCGTAATGACGGCCGCAATGCCGATGACGATGCCGAGCATCGTCAGCAGCGAGCGCGTGACGTTGCGCCCCAGCGCGACAACCGCTGTAGAAACGACTTGTGTAATCATATGAGCCTGCAGGAAAGGGGTGAACAAACGGATGCGGGCACGCCTCATGCCGAAGGCTTGTCCGGGACGACAAGCCCGTCGCGGATGTGGATCGTGCGCTTCGCATAATCGCAGACTTCGGCGTCGTGCGTGACGAGCACGATGGTGATGCCCTGCTCTGCATTGAGACGCTGGAACATCTCGAGGATTTCCACCGTCGTGACGGAATCGAGGTTGCCGGTGGGTTCATCGGCAAACAGGATATCCGGACCGTTGATGAGGGAGCGGGCGATGGCGACGCGCTGCTGCTGGCCGCCCGAGAGCTGCGCCGGGGTGTGGTCCAGGCGCCCCTCCAGGCCCAGCGTTTCGAGCAGCTGCCGCGCCCGCTCGCGGCCTTCCGCGCGGGAGAGCCGCGCCCCGCGGTGGTACTCCAGCGGCATCAGCACGTTTTGCAGCGCCGATGTGCGCGCCAGCAGGTTAAAGCTCTGGAAGACGAACCCGATACGGGCGGAACGCACGTCCGCACGCTCATCCTCCGACAGCCGCGAGACATCCCGCCCGTCGAACCGGTACGTTCCCGAGGTCGGCGTATCCAGAAAACCGAGGATGTTCATCAGCGTCGATTTGCCCGAGCCGGACGCCCCCATCAGGGCGACCATGTCGCCCTTTTCCACCCGGAGCGACACGCCCTTGAGGACCGGCACGTCGATTCCGCCCGGCAGGTGATACGTCTTGACCAGATGATCCAGTTCCAGTAATGCAGCCATGGCACACCTCACTTTCTTCGGGGACCTTGTTTCCGCGCCTTAGCGGGGCCTTGGCCCGCCTTTCGGGGGCCTGGGCATCTTGGGCAGGAACGGATTGTCCGAGCCGCTCTCCCCGCCGGCGTCCGCTGCGGGCGCCTCCGCCACTTCATGCGTCACGACCCTGGACTGCTCCGTGAGCGCACCCGGTTCGCACGGTTCCACGGCGGCATCGGAGCCGTTGTTGAGCAGCACCCGCACGCGGACCGGCTTGGGGGGCATACCCGGCGCCGCCGGAGCCAGCCACACGACCGCCTCCCCGTCCGCCAAAGCCGGGACCGGCGCACCGCTCGGGCGGAACCGGATGGCGCGCGACGGCACCACCAGCGCGCCTTCTGCCGCACCCGTCACGAATTCCACATTCGCCGTCAGATACGGCAGCAGCAGCAAGTCCGGGTTTTCCGTATCGATTTCCACCGTATACGTCACCACATTCGACGTAATGGTCGCATTCAGGCGCACCCGCCGGACCACGCCCGAAAACGTCTTCCCCGGGAACGTATCCACCGTAAAGGTTACGTCCTGCCCCACGTGAATCTGCCCCACATCGGCCTCGTTCACCGAAGCCCAGATGCGGACGCGGCGCAGGTCCTTCGCCACCAGGAACAGCGACGATGCCGACATACTCGAAACGACCGTCTGTCCCAGATTCACGCGGCGGTCCACCACCACGCCGTCCACCGGCGAAGAAATCGTGCAGTACCCGAGATTGCGCTCCGCCTTTTCCACGGACGCCCGCGCCTCGACCACACCGGCCTCCGCCTGGAGCACCGCCGCCTCCGCAATGCCGAGGTCGGCTTCGGCCGATTCAAAGCTCGCCTGATACGTGTCGAAATCGCTCTGCGAAAGCGCCACACCCACGCCGATCGCCTGCGCGCGGTCCCAATCTTTCCGGGCATGCGCCAGATCGACCGTCGCCTTGACGAGCGAAGCCCGCGCCGAGGTCACCGATGCAACCGCATTGCTCAGTTGCGCCCGCGCGACATCTAAATCCGCCAGATACGTTACATCGTCAATTTTCGCCAGCACCATTCCGTTGGTGACAACGGAGCAGTAATCGACCTCCTGCCCGGCGGTGTCCGTGCCGAACGAGACGATCTGTCCGCTCACCTGAGCACCGACGTCGACCAGTTCCTCCGGCTCAATCGTGCCGGATGCCGCAATCGTCGAACGGATGTTGCCCCGTTCGACCGTTGCCGTCAGATAATGAACCTGCGTCTTGCCCTGCTTTTTGCCGGACCAGACAAACCAGACCCCGCCCGCAAGAATGACGGGAAGAACCAATGCCGAAATCCGGCCCAGAATCGCTTTTTTCATGTGCGTTCTCCCATAAATTTGAATTTGCGTTCAAGAATATGAATTTAGATTCATTTTGTCAATAGAATCATCTTCAGCATTCTCAAACGCCTCATTTGAACCGCATTTTATCGCCGGGGCACATCCTGAAACCGGCAACGCCTGCGTATCCCATTCTTTTTGTTGGACGACTCTGCCAGCCCGTTTATTCACAGACCCCGGGAAAATTCACACGAACTTTTCCGCACGTCCCCCGATTATTCCCGCAGAGACGCAGAGAAAAGTGGCCCCAGTGGCCCCAGTGGCACCAGTGACCCCAGCAGCCCCAGATAGCAGCGAAGCCGACGCGAGCGAAGCCGGTCCGCATCTCCGGGATAAGCCTGCTCGGCCGCATCTTTACGGAGAAAGCGGGCTGTGCGATACTTTCGGGCATGGATAACCTGCCCTTTGTTCTGCTCGGCTCTCCTTCAGCCGTACCCGATATTGTGTATGCAACGCGGTTCAATGAAACGGACCCCGTTGCCGTCGTCCGCTACCCGGAAGGCCGGACGGTGCTCCTGATCAACAATTTCCGCTATGGCGGGGCCTGCCGCAGCACGGCAGGATGCGAGGTCGCATGCCCCGCCTCGCTCGGCATTGCTGAAAAAGGCGGACTCAACGCGCTCCTCGTCCAGGCGCTTCGCAAGGACGGCGTCACCGCCATTCAGGTGGATGCCGGGTTCCCCTTCGGCACTGCGGAAGCCTTGCGCGCCGCCGGCATCGGGGTCCGGCTCGCCGCCGAAAGTCCGTGGACAAAAGCCCGCGTATGCAAAACAGCGGATGAAGTTGCCGCCATCCGCCGGACCCAGTCCGTTGCAAAAGCCGCAGAAGCCTACATCGGCAGCATTATCGAAAAGGCCGAAGTCCGCGAGGAGGATATTTTGTGGCATGAAGGCGAGATGCTCACCGGCGAGCGCGCCCGCGCGCTGGTCCGCAGTTTTCTTCTGAACCATGGCACGATGGACTTTGAGGGCACGCTCTGCGCACCCGGTCCGCAGGCGGCCGATCCGCATGCCGTCGGGAGCGGCCCCTACCACACCGGGGAATGGGTTGTGTGCGACATTTTCCCGCGCGACCTCGAAACCGGCTACTGGGGTGACTGCACCCGCACCTTCATGAACGGCACGCCGACGCCCGAGCTCCGGCAGCTCTACGATGCGGTGGCCGAAGCGCAACGCCGCGCGCTGGCGGCGGTCCGCCCCGGCGTTCCCGCCTCAACGGTTCATCACGCCGTGGAGGCTTGCTTCCTGGAATACGGATACGAAAGCGGCTGCAACGAAAAGGCACTCGCCTACGGCTTCACGCATGCAACCGGGCACGGCGTCGGGCTGGAGATTCATGAAGCGCCGCGCGTTTCGGTCAATGCGGATCTTCTCCAGCCGGGGATGGTCATCACCATCGAGCCCGGGCTCTACTACCCCGAGCTCGGCGGTGTACGCATCGAAGACACCATCCTCGTCACCGAAACCGGTTACGAAATCCTCTGATCCGGCATTTTTCTTGTGCGCGTGTACGCGCGCTACCATAAATCGTTCCAGGAACAGGAAACGCCTTCCGGCAAGCGCTGGAAGGCGTTTTTCTGTGTGAGAGAGGCGGAAGGCGCGCAGGGTCAGCGGGACGGACGGATGCCGAAGGCGGAAAGGGCAGCCATCAGGAGGGACAGCCCGGCGGCCATCACGAACCCGCGTGCCACATCCAGCCACGGAATGACGAAGCGCACGGCCAGACCGGCGTTGAGGTTCTCCCGCGTGATGCCGGTGAAGGACCAGCCGAGAAGGAGCCCGCCGAAGAGACTCAGCACGAGCGTCACGAGAATCACCAGCGCCATTTCGCCGAGGCAGAGCCGCGAAAGCTGTCCGCGCGTCATCCCGACGGCGCGCAGCACCGCACCTTCGCGCTGCGTTGCGCGGCGCGAAGCCGCCGCCAGTGCCGCAATGCCGGTGCACGTCACGATGAGCGACCAGAAGGGGATTTTGGCCATCGTGCCGAGGATGTTGTTGCCGTGCGAAAGGGTGCCATCGGCGATTTCATCGCGGTGATGCGCCTGAATGGAATTACCCTGTAGCAGCGCGACTCCGGAAGGCAGCTCGGCGAGAATCGCGCGGATGGCGGCGTCCAGCCGCACCGTTGCATCGAGCGGGTAGAGGGCGCGCAAAGCGGGCGAAAACTGACACCAGAGGAAATGCGTTTCCGCCGGATTGCCCTCGATTTGACGCACCAGCGCGGCGGAGACGAACATCATGCCGTACGTGGGGCGCGGACCGGAGGCACCGGCGCCGCCGGGACCGCGCGCTTCCGGAAGCGGCGCGAAGCGCGTGCGCACCTGCGAGCGGGAGGTGACCATGTGCCAGTTCAGATCGATGACGCCCGCAATCTCGACTTCGAGCCCGCCCTCGAGCGGCAGACGGTCGCCTTTGTGGAGCCCGGTCAGGCGCGAAAGCATGACGGGAATGACGGCGGCCGGGCGTTCCGCCAGTGCGCGCGCCGCCTCTTCCGGCGATCCTTCGAGCCAGCGGGCGGGCATCAGCGGCGGATGGGGTGAGTCCGGTCCGGGCGCGAACATCGCTGCAGGATCGGCGCCGAAAAGCAGGATGACGGCACCCGGCGGGACGCGTCCGCCCGCCGCCGTAATGGACGCCGTCAGGGAGCGCGCGAGCGGCAGCTGCGTTGCGAAGACGGGCTCGGTCTGCGCGCAGACCGCTGTTCCGGACGGTGCCTCGCAAAGGCGCATCCGCACCGCCGCCAGGGCGGCTGCATCCAGTCCCTTCGGGAGCATGGAGACGATGACGTCCGGCCAGGCGGGGGAGGGAATATAGCTTGCGATGAGCGATGCGCCCCAGGCGTGAATGGCGACGTAGGAGCCGAGCCCCAGCGTGATGGAAAGCACCACGCCCAGCGCGCGCCGCGGCGCCCGCGAAACCCGCCGCGACAGAAGGGTCGGAGAAAGACCGAGCACCCGGCCCAGCGGGCGGACAAAGACCCGTTCCGCAAGCCGGAGCATCGGATGGACGGAAAGAATGAGCCCCGCGAGAAAACACGGGAACCCGATGGCGAGCAGGAGCGGCGTGCGGACGGCGACGCCCGGCCGATCCAGAAACGCCAGAAGCGGCATCGGCACGAAAAGCGCCAGCCCGAGCAGGGTGCGCCACGGGGAAACGCGGCGCACCTCCGCGAGATTCGCCTCATCCGGAAGCACCTCGAGCGGACGAATCCGCGCCGCCTGCGCCATCGGCAGAAGGGAAGCCGCCACGGAGGCGCCCAGCGCAAGCGCAAGTGTGCCGAACAGGGTCGCGGCACCCGGTTGCACGGTGCGGGCGACTTCGGCGGCTTCGCCCAGCCGGAAGAAGACCTGCAGAAAACCCAACGCCAGCACCAGCCCGAGCAGCCAGCCCGCAACGGCGAGCACGGCCGTCTCCCCCAGCACCAGGGCGGCGACGCCGCCGCGCGTCATGCCCGCGCAGCGCAGCAGCGCGAGCCGCTGCCGCTCCGCCGCGAGCCCCGCGCAGAGCGCGGTCACCAGCATCACAATGGCCGTCAGAATCGCCAGCGAAAGCGAAAGCGGGAGCGACTGCATCAGGTGGTTCGTGGCGTCGCTCCGGAAGCGCTCCGCAATGTCGCGCCACACCGTCAGCCGCACGCCCTCCGCGCCCGCGGCGTCCGGAGATGCGGGGAGCAGCGCCAGGTTGGGGCCGCGCGCGGCGGTCGGCGTCAACGCCCGCAGCCGCGCCATCCCGGCTTCCGGCAGGTACAGGGTCGGAAACTCCTTCACGTTGCCGTCCGCCTCGAAAAAGCCCGCCACGCGCAACGTCAGCGTTCCGCGCGCCAGAATCAGGTCCATGGTGCTGCCGAGGGGCGGCGCGGGCACCCGCCGCCCGAACAGGCAGGTGGCGAAAAGGGCGGGTACCGGCTCGCCCGCCGCCGGGGTGGCGGCGCGCACCTGCGCCGGTGCATCGGCCGGGGTCTCCGGCGTCAGGACCTGACCGGAAAACGGAATCCCCGCCGCCGGCAATGCGGCCGCCATGCCCATCAGGGGAGGCCCCTGCAACGGGAGCCCGCCGGGGCGCGCATCGATCTGCGCACGCTCCACGGTCAGCGCCACGGCGTCCGGATGCGCCGCAAGGAAGTCCGCCGGAAGCGCCGTCAGCGCCATCGGACGCCGCCGGAAGGGGTCAACCCGCTTCGGCTCCGGGCGGGCCGGCCCGCGCGCGGGCCCCGTCGCCCACGCCGCAAAGGGGGCGGCGCAAGCCTGCGCTTTGCCTTCGGCTTCCCGGACCGCCGTATCGGCAAGCCCCAGATTCCAGCCCAGCAGACCCACCGCCGCAGAAATGCCGAACAGCGCGCACAGCGTGCGGGCGCCGTCGCGCCGCAACGAACGAAATACCAGTTTCCAAGTCAACATGAGGACACCACCCGGTTCTTCCGAAAGTTCTCCATCCCCGGACCAATCTCCGGGCCGCTAGGCGGTTTTGTCCCGGAAGTAATGCGCAAAAACGCGCTCCGGGTCCCCATTTGTTTCAAAATGACCGGTGAAAACGCCATCGCGCAGCAGATGAATGCGCGAAGCGGAGGCAGCCACGACCGGATCGTGGGTGATGAGCAGGATGGCGCACCCCGTGGACCGGTTCAGCTCTCCCAAAAGGCGGCAAAGCGCCTGCGCGGCGGGCGCATCAAGGTTCCCCGTCGGCTCATCAGCCAGGAGCACCGCCGGATGACCGAGCAGGGCACGGGCGATGGCCACGCGCTGACGCTCGCCGCCGGAAAGCTGGGAAGGTAAATGGTTGAGCCGGTGCGCGATCCCGAGCGTCTCCGCAAGGGTCTGGAGCCGGGCGCGATCCGGCTTTGCCCGGTCCAGCAGGCAGGGCAGTTCAATATTCTCCGCCGCCGTCAGGGTCGGCACCAGATTGAAATCCTGAAAAACGAGCCCGATCCGGCGGCGCCGGAAGAGCGTCGCCTCGCGGTCGCCCAGGGTGCTGAACGGTTCGCCCGCAATGGTGATGGTCCCCGCATCCGGCGTGAGAAGGCCGGCCAGCAGATGCAAAAAGGTCGATTTTCCGGATCCGGACGCGCCCATGACGGCTTCAAAGGCGCCCGCCTCCATCGAAAAATCCAGTCCGCGGATCACATCGACGCGCGATTCTCCGCGCCCGAAGGATTTGACAAGCCCGTGTACGGCAACAGCAATCGGTTTCATACCCGGACAAACGTTCCTGCCCGGCGGACGGTTCGCTTTGCTTCGCCGCGGCGGGTCCGGATTCTGCCGATTCCCGTTGTCAGCGCGGGAAAACGACGTTCGGGAGGACCGCCCGGCGCAGCGCCGCGGCTGGGCGGAAAAACGGTCTTGCCTAATGGGCGGCCTTGATTCTATAATTGGATTGTTACCTAAGCACAGCCTTTTCGGAAAGCCACCGGATATGTGGAATAAGATTCGTAATTTCTTCACAAGCGATATCGGGATTGATCTCGGCACCGCGAATACCCTCGTCTATCTCAAGGACCGGGGCATCGTGATGCGGGAACCCTCTGTGGTGGCCATTCAGGAAGGAACACGGCGTGTCCTCGCGGTCGGCGAGGACGCCAAGAAAATGCTGGGGCGCACCCCCGGCAACATCATCGCCGTCCGCCCCATGAAAATGGGCGTGATTGCGGATATTGATATCACCGAAAAGCTGCTGCGGCACCTCATCACGGGCGTCAACAAGCATAAATTGCGCAAACCGCGCACCGTGATTGCCGTTCCGGGTGACATTACAGAGGTAGAGAAAAGAGCCGTCAAGGATTCGGCACTCCGCGCTGGCGCCAGAGAGGTCTTCATGATTGAGGAGCCCATGGCTGCGGCCATCGGGACAGGTCTCCCCGTCTCCGACCCGACCGCCAGCATGATTGTCGACATCGGCGGTGGAACCACGGATGTGGCCCTTATTTCTCTCGCCGGCATTGTCTATTCACGCAGCGTGCGCGTCGGTGGCGACGACATGGATATTGCCATCCAGACGTACATGCGCAATCAGTACAATTTGCTCATTGGCGAACGCACCGCCGAAGACATCAAGATCAAAATCGGCTCCGCTTACAAGTTGGAGCAGGAATTGACCTACGAAGTCAAAGGCCGCGACGTAGTCAAGGGCAGGCCGCATACCCTGATCATTTCTTCTGAAGAGATTCGCGAGGGCGCGCTCAACGAGGTTATCACCAAAATCGTCGACAGCGTCCAGCAGGCGCTTGAAAATGCGCCCCCCGAACTGTCCGCCGACCTGGTTGACCGCGGCCTGATGATGGCCGGCGGCGGCGCCCTGCTCACGGGCATCGACCGCCGCATCGCCGAATGCACCCAACTGCCCGTCCACCTCGCAGACGATCCGCTCACGGCCGTCGCCGAGGGCACCGGGCGCGTGCTCGACGAGCTGGAATGGCTCGCACGGACCACGACGCCAAAGAAGAAATAATCGCGCGCCTCCGCATCGCCCCCACCAGAGCAAGTTGCACGGACACGGCCGGCGGCTCCCCTCCCCCTTTCGCCGGAAAAGCCACCACCACCGTCTCGTTCAACGTTGAGGATTCGAAAACTGATCATAGGACTCGTGGCGATTTTCGCCGCGGTCGGTGCGTATTTCTGGCTCGCCGGTGCACTGCGCCCCGCTCTTCAGCGGACGGCGCGCGACGCCAATGCGCCCTATGGTCGCTTTTTCCGCATTCTGCCCGCTGGTGCCCGCAATGCGGCTGACACGCTCTTCAACAGCGCAAACGCCGTCGCGGAGCGCGACGCGCTGCAGCGCGAAACGGAGCGCCTGCGCGCGGAAAACCTCACCCTCAAAGCGCTGCAGGCGGAAAATGCGCGGCTGCGCCGTGAACTGACGCTTGCGCGCCGCGAGCCCCGCCTCGTCTGCGCGGAGGTCCTCTCCGTCCATCCCGGCGGCGGCTGGCGCAACCTCATCCGCGTCGGCAAGGGCGCACGCGACGGCATTGCGCCGGATTGCGCCGTCGTCTCCCCCGATGGACTCGTGGGCCGCGTGACGGCCGTCACCCCGGACACCGCCGACATCCTGCTGCTCTCGGACGCGAACAGCCGCGTCTCCTGCGTCGTGGAGGGGCCCGGCACCCGCGGTATCCTCGAAGGCGTGGGTGCCGCACAGGCAAAGGACGACCTGACGCTGCGGCACCTCGCCATCCCGCTCACCGTGGATTACCTCGACAAAGATGCGACGGTGCGCCCGGGCATGCGCGTGATGACCGGCGGGCTGGGCGGGCTCTACCCGGCAGGGGTGCCGATCGGCGTCGTGACGGCCGTACGCCGCGATGATTCGGGGCTCTACCAGACTGCGGACGTCGCGCCGTTTGTCGATTTCAGCGCGCTGCGCCGCGTGTTCATTGCGCTCCGGAGCGGAGATGCGGTGCGGCGCATTGAGCATGCCCTCGAGGACCCCCAGCCGTGAAGCCGCGTCTCTGGACCAGCCTGCTGGTGCTCTTCGTGCTCGTGGTGCTTGCCGCCGCGGGGCAGGAGTTTCTGCCGGGCCCGGGGCGTCTGGCGCCGCGCTGGGAATTCCTGCTTTCGCTCGTCATTTATTACGGCATGCGGCGGGAAAAGCAGATGGCGATGACGGCGGCGGTCTGGTGCGGTCTGCTCACGGAGGGGTTCGACAGTCTGCCGCCCGGGACGGCGCTGCTCCTCTTCATCGGCATCGGCTTTTTGTGCGGGCGCACCCTCCGCGGGCAGATGAGCGACTCGCTGCTCTCGTGCGCACTGGCGGGCGGCTTTCTGGTGCCCGCCTGGTGCCTCGCCCAGTACGTGCTCCTGCGCATGAGCGGCGCCTGCGGACCGCTGCCCGCGCTGTATGTGCTCGCGCGCGTGCTCGTCGCCGTGCCGCTGGGCGCGCTGACCGCCGGGGTGACGGCGCTCGCGGCGCACCGGCTCGACTGGATTTCCGCAAACGTAGACCTGGAGAACGAGTATGACTCGGACGAACTCTCAGCCTGAGGGCAGCGGTCTGCGCGCGGGGCTCCTGCTGGCCGCGATGCTCGGCGCCTTGGTCTACCTAGCCGCCTGCCTCTACCAGATTCAGGTGCGCGACAGCCATCTCTACATCGGCGCCCAGAACCAGACCTCCATCCGCCGTGTCCGCCTGCCCGCCACGCGCGGGCGCATCCTCGACCGCAACGGGCTCATCCTCGCCGACAACCGCCCGCGCTACTGCGCCGCCTTTTACCTCGATGAACTCCGCGCCCCCGGCCGCTGGAGCAACACCGTGGCGCGCGTCAGCCGCCAGATGGACGCCGTAGCCGCCATCCTCGACCGCCCGCGCGAAATCGAAGACGCGGGCATCTGGTCGCACCTGTACCGCCGCCGTCCCATCCCGCTCATCGCCTTCCGAGATCTCGATGAAGTCGCGCTCGCACGCCTCGCCGAATGGCCGCAGCCGCTCGCCGGCGTCGACCTCTTCGTGCAGCAGGACCGCGTCTACCCCTACGGCGATCTGGCGTGCCACATCATCGGCTACGTGGGCAAGGGCAATCCCACCGAAAAACCGGCCCCGCGCCCCGCAACACCCGAAGAAACCGACAACTTCGGTGATGCCGGAACGGATGCCGATTTCGATTTCTACCTGCCCGACCTCACCGGGCGCGAAGGCATCGAAAAATCCTTCGATGCCGAGCTGGCCGGGCGCGGCGGCGGCGCCCTCCTGCGCATCGACGCCATCGGCTACAAGCGCGAAACGCTCGAAGCGCGCGCCCCCATGCCGGGGCGCGACGTGGTGCTCACGCTCGACGTCGCCGTCCAGCAGGCCGCCGAACGCGCGCTCGAGGGGCACCGCGGCGCCGCGGTCGTCCTCGACGCCCGCAACGGTGACATTCTCGCGCTGGCCAGCGCCCCGCGCTACGACCTCTCCACCTTTGTGCCGACCCTTTCCGGCGAGGTCTGGCGCACGCTCCTCAACGACCCCGAGCGCCCGCTCATCAACCGCGCCGTCGCCGGCGTCTATCCGCCCGGTTCCGTCGTCAAACCCGTCGTCGCCCTCGAAGCCCTCACCGGCGGCTTCATCGGCGAATTCGAAACCGTCCACTGTAACGGCGCCTACCACATCGGCAAGCACCGCATCCGCTGCGCAAGCCGCTGGGGCCATGGCGACGTCGCCGTGCGCCGCGCCCTTGCCGCCTCCTGCAACCCGTACTTCATGGACGTGGCGCTGCGCATGGGCTACGAGCCGCGCCTGTACGAAGCCTACCGGAAACTCGGCTTCGGCACCGCACCCGTCATCGGCATCCCGACGCGCTCCGGGCTCCTCCCCTCCGATGCCTGGAAACGCCGCCGCCAGCACGACGCCTGGCGCGCGGGCGACACCGCCTACGCCTCCATCGGACAGGGCTTCCTCTCGGCCACGCCCCTCCAGATCGCCCGCTACATGCTCACCATCGCCAATCAGGGCGAAATCCTCGAAACACGCCTCGTGCGCGACCCCGGCACCGGCATGCCCGACACCGCGCGCCGCGTCGTCGGGCGCATGGACTGGTCCCCCGCCGCACTCCGCGCCGTCCTCGAAGGCATGACCGATGTCGTCGCCTCCCCGCACGGCACCGGCCGCCGCGCCGCCATCCCCGGGCTCACCATCGCCGGAAAAACCGGCACCGCCGAATACCGTGAAAAAGGAGAACTGCGCAAACATGCGTGGATGATTGCCCAGGTGCCCGCCGAAAATCCGGAAGCCGTTTTCGCCGTCATCTGCGAAAATGCCGATTCCGGCGGACACGCCGCGGCCGCCGTTCTGCGCTCCCTCCTCATCCAGATGTACCGCCCGGACCTCGGCCACGCCCCTGCCACGCCCCTGCCACCGGCGGTGGAAGGCGCGAATGCGCCGGAGCCCGTAGCGGGAAGCGCAAATGCGCCGGTGTCGGCAGCGGAAGGCGCGAATGCGCCGGTACCGGCAGCGGAAGACGCGAATGCGCCGGAGCCCGCAGCGGAAGATGCAGAGGAGACGGGCGAAGCGGACGGCGTCACGGCAGAGCCGGAGGCCGGGGCGGAAGATGCATCGGTCGAAATCGCGCCGCCCGCCCCCGTGCTGGAACTGGAACCGACGGAGGTCGCGCCATGAGTCTATTCTCCCTCCCCGAACAGCGTCACGAATCGCACTTCCGGATGCCCCGCCTCAACTGGGTGCTCCTGCTGTGCACGGCGGGCCTGCTCTGCTACGGCGTGCTGTTCGTGCGCTCCGCCGTTGCGGTTCGCGTCGGCCCCGTGCACGACATCTGGCTGAAAATGCTCTTCCAGTGGATTCCGCTCGGCATCATCGCACACGTCATCTGCGCCGCCATCGATTACCGCAAATGGGTCGACAACGCCTGGCTGCTCTACGTGGGCGCGCTCATCCTGCTCATTCTGGTGCTGATTCCCGGCATCGGCACGGTCACGATGGGCGCGCGGCGCTGGCTCTTTGGCATTTTCCAGCCGAGTGAAGCGGCGAAATTCGCGCTGGTGCCCTCGCTGACGTTCCTGCTCACGCGCAGCGCCATCCAGTCGGAAACACGCCGCTTCTGGGCAACGCTCTTTGCGGCGGGCTTGCCTGCCGTGCTCGTCCTCATTCAGCCGGATATGGGGTCGAGCCTGCCCTTCGGCGTTGCCGCCATCGCGATGCTCTTCGTCGCCGGCTGCGCGCGCAAACTCCTCCTGCGGCTCGTTCTCTGCGGCGTGCTCTTCGTCTCCGTCTTCCTCGGCGCCATCCTCATCCCCGAATCCCTTCCGCCCGAAAAGAAGGCGAAAGTGGAGCAGGTGACCGACAAGTTCATCTTCGGGCACTGGAAAGACCGCATCCTCGTCTTCGCCTTCCCGGACCGCGATCCGCTGGGCGCGGGCTGGAACAAGCGCCAAAGCGAAATCGCCGTCGGCTCCGGCGGCATCTGGGGCAAAGGCTACATGAAGGGGACGCAGAACATCCTCGGCTATCTGCCCGCCTCGGTCTCTTCGTCCGACTTCATTTTCTCCGTGGTGGCGGAAGAAACCGGCTTTGCGGGAAGCCTGCTCCTGCTGGCGCTCTTCGGCGGTCTGCTCGGCAGCATCAGCGTCTCGGGGCTCCTCTGCCGCGACCCCGCCGGGCGCCTCATCTGCACCGGCGTGTGCGCCATCCTTTTTACCCATATTTTCATCAACCTCGCCATGACCATCGGGCGGATGCCCATCACGGGAATCCCGCTTCCGCTCATCAGTTATGGCGGCACCTTCACCATTTCGACGCTGGCGCTGCTGGGGCTCGCCCACAACGTAGCCATCCACCGCTCCGCCGCCGATCCCTTCGCTTAAATTCTCCCTTTTACCGGGCCGCGCCCCCCGCGCGGCCATCCTCCTCTCCCCTACCCCAGACTCCAACAAGGTTCAGCCATGTTCGGAAAAAACTTTTTCAAATTCAAATGGATTACCCGGGCGGAAAGTCATCTTTCCCGGGAAATCATCATCAACGCCGAAAAACTCGAGACCCGCGTCGCCGTGCTGGAAAACGGCCGCCTCGAGGAATATCAGGTGGAACACCCCACCGAAGAGCGTTTCGTCGGCTCCATCTTCAAGGGCCGCATCCAGAACCTCGAGAACGACCTCCAGGCCGCCTTCGTCAACATCGGCATGAAGCGCAATGCCTTCCTGCACTACTGGGACATGTCGCCGGACGACGACTCGCTCCTCGATGACGACGACCGCGACACCGACGAGGACCGCTCCTCGAAGCCCCGCCCCAACGGCAAAAAAGGCGGGTTCAAGAAGCTCACCCCGGACGAGGTCGCGCGCCGCTTTCCGGCCGGCTCGGTCATCACGTGTCAGGTCTGCAAAGGCCCCATCGGCACGAAGGGACCGCGCATCACGGCATCGCTTTCCATTCCCGGGCGCTTCCTCGTCCTGATGCCCGGCAGTTCGCTGCGCGGCGTCTCCCGCAAAATCGGCGATGCCGAAGAGCGCAAGCGCCTCTCGAAGATTCTCGATCGGCTCAAGGAACTGCTGCCGCGCGATTGCGGGCTCATCGTCCGCACCGCCGGTCAGGGCGCGTCGCATGCCGCCTTTGTGAACGATCTGCGCGTGCTGCTCAACTCCTACGAGGACATGAAGCTCGCGCTCAAGGAACTTCCCGCCCCCTGCTGCGTCTACGAGGAGCCCGATCTCGTGATGCGCGCCGTCCGCGACTGGATGACGGAGGATGTCGACCGCATCGTCGTCGATGACCCCATCGTCTACGAACGCCTCCGCCGTGAATGCGCCCGGATCTCCCGCCATCACAAGAATCTCGTCCAGTTCTACGACGGGCATTACCCCATCTTCGACCACTACGGCATCGAGACGCAGATCGAGGAAGCCTTCCGCCGAAAGATTCCGCTCAAATCGGGCGGCTATCTCGTCATCGATGAGACCGAAGCCCTCATCTCCGTGGATGTCAACACGGGCAAGCACAAGGGCAAAGGCTCGCAGGAAGACACCATTCTGGAGGTCAACCTCGAAGCCGTCGAAGAGGTGGCGCGCCAGTTGCGCATCCGCAATATCGGCGGGCTCGTCGTCATCGACCTCATCGACATGAAGACGCGCAAACACCAGCAGCAGGTGGTGCGTGCGCTCAAGAATGCGTGCCGTCACGACAAGGCGCGCACCAACATCATCCCGATTTCCGAACTGGGTCTGCTCGAAATGACGCGCCAGCGCTTCGAACAGAGCCTCCTCTCGCAGGCGCACACCGCCTGCCCGTACTGCCGCGGGCATGGCGTCATCAAGTCGCCGTGGCAGCTGTCGGTGGACATCCAGCGCCGTCTGCGCTCGCTGACGAGCCTCCTCACCGAGGAAAAGAAAGAGGTGGACCTGCAGATTTGCATCCACCCGACCGTGCTCGAACGTCTTCGCACCGATGACGCCGAGATCATCCGCGAAATCCAGACCCACTACAAGGCGCGGCTTTCGTTCAAGAGCGAACCGCTCCGCCAAGCGGAGTCGTTCGCCATCGTCGACGCCACCTCCGGCCAGGTGCTCTTCTCCTCCGGCGGTCAGGCCCCCCTCTGAGCCACCTCCTTGCCACCCCCGCAGCACGTCGCCGATGGATGCCCTCCATCGGCGGCGTTCCCTTTTTCCGCCCGGGCACCCTTCTCCCGTTTTTCGTGCGAACGGAAGGGGTTTGATTTCCCGAAGAGACGCCTACGAAACGGCTATGGCGCGGGTTGCGGGGGTTTCAGGAGGGATGCGAGCCGCCGCAACGAACCGTCGACGTCGGCGCGGTCGATTGCAAAGTCATAGAAGAGATGAACGGTCTCCGTGTCGTTATCCACAACGATGGTTTGCGGAGCGCGGGGCACTTCGCGAATCGGCGACCAGCGTCCACCCTTCATCTGGCAGAGCCGGGTAACTCCATTCGTATTCTTCTCCCAAATCAGCCAGTCCGCATCCTGGGGCCAA
Source organism: uncultured Verrucomicrobiota bacterium (assembly GCA_949295265.1). Taxonomy (GTDB): domain Bacteria; phylum Verrucomicrobiota; class Kiritimatiellia; order RFP12; family UBA3636; genus JAEDLN01. The sequence goes on from CASFKR010000042.1 coordinate 18,113, forward strand.
AAGGCCTCCGTTTTATCCGTTTTCACTTTGTGAGCGGCAATGCGAACGCCACCAATCGGAGAAAAACCATCCCAAGGAAAATCTTCTGAATAAAGCTGCGAAAGGCTTGCCGTGTCGAATTGGTTTTCGCAAAATTCATACTGAATTTCCATCCATCGTATTGCAGACGGATTCGCTACGGGCCACCAGCCGTCCGTTGGTCGGGATGCACGACCTTTTCGCCCCGGAATCGGAAGCCGGGCGATTGCACCGGACGGAGAAAAAACAGCCCAAAACGTTTGTTCAAGTGATAAATCTCGAGACGCCCATTCCCGGAGCACCTTTTCCCTTATCCGCGCACCTTTCGGAGTCGGTTCCAAATAGTCTGCCGCTCTCACGCCAGGTGGAAGGGAATATGGGAAAAACCATTGAACACATTTTGCCATATCCGCCGTAAACGGCAAGATTTTCCATCGAGGCAAATCGGTTGAAACAGAGCCGCCCACCTGTATCTTTTCTGAGAAAGAAGGTACGTCCAAAAATGTGCCGGGGTCTGCTTCCGATTCCACGGAACTCAACTGGCTGACGCATCCACCCTGCATCCATAAAAACAGTCTTGGCGGAACGGAAACAACATCAAACTTTCCGAAAACCGTATACGGCTTCGCCCCGGAAATAAACCAGTTCAAAGGAAAATCCCGATAAAGAAATTTCTTGCCTAAATCTGCTCCCGGATTCATGGCGACAGGGAGGAATCTCTTTTCGGATTCTTTCGGATTATCCAGCTTGAACCTGTATACAACCGGGCAGAAATTTGCTGGTTCAGAAGGGTTCCATTGCGGAAGTTCTGAATAAAACAAGCATCCGGAATCGATATAGAGAAGGTCTACATTTTTTCCACTGGAATTCTGGCATAGAAATAAAACCAACAGTAAAAGAACGAGACGTCTCTTCAGTTCCGGAACTCCATAAAAGGCATAGAATCTGATTTTCGTCTGCATAACACTCCATTCTGACTGATTATTCTGGCAATGAACAAGCCTTTGGCATCGTTTTCTGCGGATGCGGCCAAGGCAGGTGTTGCCGATTCGCCCAACAGAACAGCAAGCATTCCCGCAAAGACAGCGGAAAAGATTCCCATGGGTCTCCGGGAACGGAACCCGGGACAGCGATGAGAGTGGAAACGGGCCCTGCCCTTCCCTGCATCATTCGGCTCATGACGGCACTATAAATGCCAGGCAGTTCCGGCGTCAAGGAAAAACCGGCCAGACAATCCTGGAACTCCGCTGTGAGAGCAGTATTTCAGCAAACGCAGAGACATTGGAGGAGAAGACGGCGGAGGCAAAGCCTACGGGAGCGGCTTACGGCGCGGGTTGCGGGGGTTTCAGGAGGGATGCGAGCCGCCGCAACGAACCATCGATCTCGGCGCGGTCGATTGCGAAGTCATAGAGGAGATGGACTGTCTCCGTGTCGTTATCCACAACGATGGTTTGCGGAGCGCGGGACACTTCGCGGACGGGCGACCAGCGTCCACCCTTCATCTGGCAGAGCCGGACAACCCCGTTCGTATTCTTCTCCCAAATCAGCCAGTCCGCATCTGCATTGTAAGAAATGCTGTTATCATCCGTCAAAAGTTTTCTCCCCAAAATGCGAACACTGCCAATCGGATTAAACCCATACACCGGAACATCCATTTTGGAGAGGACAGACTGCTCCGTACATTCCATCCAACGGAAAGCAACAGGATCAGCATATAAACACCAGGCTTCATTCCCACCTATTCTGGATATCGGAAGGCGGGCAAGCATATTGCTTCCATCCAAAGAAAACCACAATGGAGCCTGTGCTGACTTTTCCACCGTTTCCAACAATAACGATCCCGGTTTTCTCGCTTCAGACCGGGTGCACATCCCGGATGCGCCTACGACCTGTGCCTCTCCCTGCAGAAGCCATTGCGATTCCCTTGTCAATTGGGTCATTTTCCGGTATTGGACCCGTCCTGAAATAAACAATCTGGCGACAAAACCGGGAATTAATCTTGTAACATTTGGCGAGAGATTTTGATTCAAGGATACTTCATCAACTATATTTTTATCTTCTTCTGGAGGAAAGGCGCCGAAACAAAGAAGAATATTAATTCTACCCAAAGAATCGGACCTCAAATCTCCCATGCAAGCACATGGAATATTATCTTTTACACTCCATGCCAAAGGGAATTGCAATGTCATTTCCGAATTACCATAAAACGGAATCAGTGATACCGGAAGAAAGAGTTTTTCAGCGTTTGAATCCGGAACATTCTTCAAACAATACAGCGGAACGGGATGCCGACCGTCTTCAGGTTCAAAAGCATAATAGAAAACACCACCGTCAAGAATCACGGTATCTGGAGAATTTGCTTGAGCATGCGTAACAATCGCCAGCGAAACAATCATCAACAAAGCAATCTTTTTCATCCCGGACTCCCAGTTTCTTTATTCGGAAAGGGGTACGAACAGTTCAATATTAATATCAATCTCAGGTGTGTTTTTCCTGAAATATAATGACCCATCGTACAATATGAAAAAACCAGAAAGAGCCGCATCGATTTCCGCTTCCGACCCAAATTTTACACCGTAACTGGGATCGTAATAGACTCCCGTTTCCGAAATATAAACCATTTGGTGGTTTGCAAACAAAGAGGCTGGCTTCAACTGATTCTGACCTGGAGTCCCTTTTATATACCGGACATCACAGACAGGACCCCATCGATACGAAGTTTCTGTCCTGTAATTTCCGAAGAGAGGCAAATCATTTTTATAAGGATAATCTGAATAGATTGATCTTCCAGGCTCTTCAAAGTTCCATAATCGAACAATAAATCCTCTAATCTGTTTTTCCGAACCCTTTGCAGTAATTAAAGCGTGCCAAGAATTCAACCCATGAATTTTCAAAGCCCCGATATAAAAATAGGTCCATGACCTGCATTGACCATCCGTATCCTTCAGCAATTGCCCGAGACTTGTATTGTCGGTCAGGTAGGATTTGTAATAGGTCAGGGGCGTTCCGTCTTTGCGGCAGACATCAAGCCCGGTAAAACCGCTCCAGACTCCTTCCACCACGTCAACA
>CASFKR010000043.1 GCA_949295265.1 uncultured Verrucomicrobiota bacterium
CCGACGCGCCGGAGGCGGAGGGCTCCCCCGAGGCGCCCGGCGACGGCGATTTCTCCGCCATGGGCGCGGACGACGCCGACTACCTGTTCTCCGACGGCGGCAACAACGAGTACGACCCGGATGCCGAAGAGAGGCGCCAGTTCATGTTCGATTCGCAGGTGGCGCCGGAATCGCTCCAGGAACACCTTTCGCGCCAGCTCGAAGGCGAAAACCTGACAGCGCAGGAACGCGCCATCGCCGAACAGATTATCGGCGAAATCGACGAAAACGGCTATTTCCGCGGCTCTCTCGCCGATATCGCGCAGGGGCTGCTGCTCGGCTCGGTGGAGCCCGTCGAAAAGATGCTCGCGCTCGTGCAGAGCTTCGACCCGCCGGGCATCGGCGGGCGCAATGCGCGCGAATGCCTCCGCCTGCAGGCGCTCGCGGAGCCCGAATACGGCTCGGCGGCCGACCAGTTTGCGCCGACGACGCGCGAACTGGCCGCGCGCATCCTCGCGAGCGACGAAGACTTCGAGGCGCTCGCCTTCCGGCGCCTTTCCCGGCTCGCCCGCACGTGCAAGACCGATGAGATCGAGCTTGAAGAGGCGCTCGCCTTCATCCGGACGCTGGACCCGCGTCCGGGCGCGCGCATCTCGACGTGGCGCCCGCAGCTCGTGCGCCCGGAAATCATCGTGTACCGCGACCCCGAAACGGGGCGCTGGGTCTCCGTGCTCGACGAATCGAACCTCCCGCGCATCTCGCTGAGCCGCTCCTTCCGTGCACAGGCGGCCCGCCTCGACGCGGCGGTGCGCGCCCGCGGACTCGCCCGGCGCAAAAGCGGCGACGGGCGCACCCCGACGGGACTGGAGGCGGACCGCGACTTCCACCGCAAGTGCCTCAGCGATGCGGAGTCGCTTATCAACGGCGTCCGGCTGCGGCAGAATACGCTGCGCCAGGTCGCCGCCCTCGTTGTGGAGCATCAGCAGGCCTTTTTCGACTCCGGCGACTACGCGGACGTGCGCCCGCTCGTGATGAGCGAAATCGCGCAGCGCGTCGGCGTCCACGAAACGACCGTTTCGCGCGCCGTCTCCGGAAAATTCGCCCGCTGGCCGCTCGGGCTCGTAGAACTGCGGCGGCTCTTCACCGCCAAAGTTTCCACCGCCGGCAGCGAAGACCTCTCCTCCGGCAACATCAAGGGCATCATCCGTTCGCTCATCGACCACGAAGACCCCGCCAACCCGCTCAGCGACCAGGAACTCGTGCGCCTCCTGGGCGAGCGCGGCATCGCCTGCGCGCGCCGCACCGTCGCCAAATACCGCGACCAGATGCGCATCCTCCCTTCCTACCAGCGAAAGGTCTGACCCCTGCCGCCGCACACCTCCCTTTTCCCACCCTTTTCTTTCGAACCCCGCAATTCAACGAATCGCCATGACCATCTGCCGTACCAAAGCCGCCCTCACGGACCTCGTCAATGAATGGCACCGCGCCGGACTCACCGTCGCCCTCGTACCGACCATGGGCTATCTGCATGAGGGACACGCCTCCCTGATGCGCATCGCCCGGAAAAATGCGGACCGCGTCGTCGTCTCCGTTTTCGTCAACCCCACGCAATTCGGTCCCAATGAGGACTACGCGCAATACCCGCGCGATGAAGCGCACGACTTCGCGCTGCTCGAGCGCGAAGGCGTCGACGCCGTGCTCGCACCCGAGCCCATCGAGATGTACGGCGAGGACGCGACGGTCTCCCTCACCGAATCGGAGCTCTCCAAGGTGATGTGCGGCGCGTTCCGCCCCATCCACTTTGCTGGCGTTCTCACCGTGTGCCTCAAGCTCATCAACATCGCCCGCGCCGACGTCGCCGTATTCGGACAGAAGGACGCGCAACAGCTGGCCAGTCTCCGCCGCATGGTGCGCGACCTGGATGTGCCCGTGCGCATCATCGGCGCCCCGCTCATCCGCGAAAGCGACGGCCTCGCCCTCTCCTCCCGCAACACCTACCTCTCGAGCGATGAGCGCACGCGCGCGCTCGTGCTGCACGAAGCGCTCGATGAGGCGCAGGCCGCCTACGAAAGCGGCGAAACCGATGCCGCGAAGGTGGTCGCGCAGATCAAGGCGCGCGTCGCCGCCGTCCCCGGCACCCGTACCGACTACGTGGTCGCCGTCGACGCCGATTCGCTGCGCCCCGTGACGAAACTGCGCCCCAACACGCTGCTCGCCCTCGCCGTCCATGTGGGCAAAACCCGCCTCATCGACAACCACATCCTCTGACACGCCCCTGCCACCCCCCCCTGCCCCCGACGCCGTGGACATTCGCACCATTTTCATCAGCGGACATCGCAATCCCGATGTCGACAGCATTGCCTCCGCCTACGCGCTTGCCGACTTGCATCAGCGACAGGGGGACCGGCGCGTCCGCGCTATCTGCCCGGGCCTCCTGCCCGCCCGCGCCGCCTGGATGTTCGAGCATTTCCACCTCACGCCGCCCGCTTCCCGCAGCGATGTCTACGTGCGCGTGAGCGATCTGCTCTCCGGCGACGTGCCGTCCGTGCCCGCCTCCGTGACGCTCTACGAGGCGCTGCGGATTCTCAACGAATCGGGCGAATCCGCCCTTCCGGTCGTCGGCGAGGACGGCACATTCGTCGGCATGCTCAACCCGATCGTGCTGCTCTCGCAGTTCCTCGCGCTCACCGGCGAAGGGCGCGGACTCTCCCTGGCGGGGCGCACCGTCTGCTCCACGGTGGAGATGATCGCCGGGCTTCTCAAGGCGGAAATCCTCTGCGAAGGCGCGCCGCGGTCCGGGCTGCGCCTCTTCGATGTGTATGTGGCAGCCGCCTCGCCAGACTCCTTCGAGTGCCGCATGGACGCCGTTTCCGGCGTGCGCGAAATCGCCATCGTCTGCGGCGACCGCCCCAATATCCACGCCAACGTGGTGGCGCGGCGCTTTCCGCTGCTCATCATCACGGGCGATTCGCCGCTCGACCCCGCGACGCTCCGCGACGCGACCTCGGCGGGCACCGCCATCCTGCGCACGCGGTACGACTCCGGCAAGGTCATCCGCCTCCTCAAGTTCGCAACCCCCACCGGGTATGCGCCGCTCGAGAAGGAGGGCATCCTTCTGCAAGCGTCCGACCGCGTCCACGACGTGCGCGCCACCGTGCTGCGCTCGCCCGACAATATCTTCCCGGTGCTCGACGGCGAACACCGCCTCGCGGGCATCGTGCGGAAGCGCGATTTCACATCGCCGCCGCCGTTCCGGATGATCCTCGTTGACCACAACGAAACGGATCAGGGCATTCCCGGCATCGAGGAAATCCCCGTGCTGGAAGTCGTCGACCACCACCGCATCGCCTTCCGGCCCACGCCCGAGCCCATCAAGTACACGGCGGACGTCGTGGGCTCCACCTGCACGATTGTCACGAAGATGTTCCGCGCCGCGGGGCTGCGCCCCTCGCGCGCCGTGGCGGGCGTCCTGCTCTGCGGCATCGTTTCCGACACGCTGCTCTTCCAGTCGCCCACGACGACGCAGACGGACCGCGACGTTGCCGCGTGGCTCGAGAAAATCTGCGGCGAAACGGCGGCCTCGCTCATGGAAGGGCTGCTCTCCGTCGCCTCGGTGCTCTCCTCGATGTCGCTCCGCGATGCGATCAATTCCGACCGCAAGAGCTACGTGGAGCACGGCTTCAGCTTTGCGCTTTCGCAGCTGGAGGAAAGCAACCTCCAGGTCTACCACCGGCATCTGCCCGAGCTTCGCGCGGAACTCGAGGCAATCCGCGCCGCCGAAAAGCTCGATTTCATCGCGCTGCTCGTCACCGACCCGGTGCGCGGCAACTCCGAGCTCGTGTATGCGGGACAGGAGGCGGTGCGCCGCGCCCTGCCGTATCGCCGCGGTGAAGGCGGTGTCTTTCTGCTGCCGGGCGTCCTGTCGCGCAAAAAACAGCTGCTCCCGCAAATTCTCGCGGTTCTCGCGGGTACGCCCTGATGAACGCCGAGCCCCCGAAACGGTCCCGCAAACGGTCTGCCGCCGCAGCAGCCGCCACACCGGCGAAGACGCCGAAGGTGCTGCTGCTGACGCCGCCGATGGTGCAGCTCAACACGCCCTACAGCGCGGTGCCCGTGCTGGCAGGCTTTCTGCGGTCGCAGGGGGTGGACGTCGCGCAGGCCGACCTCTCGCTGGAACTCGCGTTGCGCATGTTCACGCGCAGCACGCTCTGCGATGCGCAGAAGGCGCTCGCCAAATGCCCCAGAGCGGAGGACAGTTTGGCGCGCACTTTGTTCCGCCTCAAATCCGAGGTTTACATCAACGGGATTGAGCCGGTCGTCGCCTTCCTGCAGGGACGCGCCGACGAACTCGCCTACCGTTTTGCGCGTCCCGATGAATTGCCCGAAGGACCGCATTTCCGCACCCTGGATCCCGAAAGCACCGGCTGGACCTTCGAAACGCAGCAGCAGCTCTTCGGACCGCTCGGCATATTCGACGCGGCGAAAATGCGCTGCACCCTCTTTCTCGAAGATGTCGCGCAAATCCTCGCCGAAACGCTCGACCCCAACTTCGCGCTGGCGCGCTACGCCGAACATCTCGCCGTCGCCGCGCCGTCGTTCGACCCCATCCTCGAGCGCCTCGAGGGTCCGCCCGGCTATTGCGACTACATTCTCGAATCCCTCGTCGGGAAGTTGCTTGCGCGCCACAGGCCCGGATTCGTCGGCATCACCGTGCCGTTTCCCGGGACGGTGTACGGCGCCTTCCGGATTGCGCGCACCATCCGGCGGCTTGCACCGGAGACTCGCATCGTCCTCGGCGGCGGCTACGTCAATTCCGAATTGCGCGAGCTGACCGATGAGCGCGTCTTCGATTCCGTGGATTTCATCTGCTACGATGAAGGCTTCCGCCCGTGGCTCGGCGTACTCGGGCTCGGCCCGCGCGTCCGCACGCGCGTGCGCGGCACCACGCCCAAGTCGATTGGCGGCCTGTGCGCGGGCGGCGACGGCGATTACAAAGTGCCCGTATCCGACTACACCGGCGTCGATTTTTCGCGCTATCTCCAGGTCGTGGAATCGACGAGCCCGATGACGCGGCTCTGGAGCGACGGCCGCTGGCTCAAAGTGCAGCTCGCCGCCGGCTGCTACTGGCACCGCTGCCGCTTCTGCGATGTGGCGCTCGATTACATCGGCACCTACCGTCTGCCCGATCCCGTTCAGGCGGTCGACGCCCTGCAGACCATGGCGGAGCAGACGGGCATTTGCGCATTCCATTTCACCGATGAAGCGATGCCGCCTGCGCTGCTGCGCGCCATCTCGCAGGAGATTCTGCGCCGGAAACTGACATTCGTCTGGTGGGGCAATATCCGCTTCGACGCCGGGTTCACGCCGGAACTCGCAGACCTCATGGCACGTGCAGGCTGCGTCGGCGTTTCCGCGGGACTCGAATGCGCGCACGACCGCCTCCTCAAGCTCATGAACAAGGGCATCACCTGCGCCCGCGCCCGGGAAACCTGCGAAAATCTCGCCGCTGCCGGCATCCTCGTCCATATCTACCTGATGTACGGGTATCCGACGCAGACAAAGCAGGAAACGCTCGAAGCGCTCGATTTCGTGCGTCAGCTCTTTGCCGAAGGGCTCGTTCAGTCCGCCTTCTGGCATCGTTTCGCGCTCACGGTGCACTCGCCCCTCGCCGCCGAAAAGGGAGAGGCCCTCGGCGCTACGGCGCCCGAGCCCGGTCCCCATGGCCGGTTTGCCCTCAACGAAATCGAGTGGAAGGACAAGCGCAGAAGCCTCGACCTCCTCGGGAAAGCGCTCGCCCTCGCCGTCTACAATTACGAGATGTCCCGCGGGCTCGACGAGACGCCTGAATTCTGGCTCCGGCTCGCCCGCCGCACCCGCTAACCCCGTTTTCCGCCATGTTTACGCCGCAAGAAGCAGCCCGCTGGACGGGCGGCATCTGGGAACATCAGCCTGCCGTCGAAACCTTCAGCGCCGTCACCCACGATTCCCGGACGGTCACGCCGGGCTGTCTCTACGTGGCCATCCGCGGCGAAACGCACGATGGTCACCTCTTTGCGGCCGCCGCCCGCACCGCTGGAGCCGCCGCCATCCTGGCCGCCGCCGACACCGCGCTGCCGCCGGGCATGCCTGCGCTCCGCGTACCCGATACCCGCGCCGCGCTCCTCGCGCTCGCCGCCGGCTGGCGCACGCAGTGCGGCGCCTTTCTCTTCGGTATCACCGGCTCCGTCGGCAAAACCACCGTCAAGGACCTGCTCGCCTGCCTGCTCGAACCGCTCGGCCCCGTCGCCAAAACCGCGGGCAACTGGAACAACGACATCGGCCTGCCGCGCTCCCTGCTGACGCTCACGCCGGAAACGGCGCACGGCGTCTTTGAATGCGGCACCAACCATCCCGGCGAGATCCGTCCGCTCGCGGAGACGCTCCGTCCGCAAGCCGCGCTCATCACCGGCGTCGCCCCGTGTCACATCGGCCATTTCGGATCCGAGCGCGCCATCGCCGAGGAAAAAGCGGAGTTGCTCCGCGCCCTCCCGGCGGACGGTTTTGCCGTCCTGCCCGCCGCATCGCCTTTTTACCCCGTCTTCTGCGCGGCCGCGCCCTGCCGCATCGTGCCGGTTGCGGTCCGCGCACCGGGCGAACCGGCACTGGAGGTTCCGCTCGCCTTTTCTGCGGAAATCACCGACGCCGCCACGGGCGCCTTTACGGTTCATGAAGCGGAAACGGACCGCACCTGGCCGGTCGTCACGGGACTTTCCGGCGTCCACATGGTGCACGATGCCCTGCTCGCCATTGCCGCCGCCCGCATGCGCGGCGTCTCCCCGGAATCCATCTGCGCCCGCATCGCCGCGGCGCCGCGCGCCGCCATGCGCTGGGAACGCATCGAGCGCCAATCCGTCGTCTGGATCAACGATGCCTACAATGCCAATCCGGCATCGATGGCGGCCGCCCTCGAGACGTTCGCGCAGACGCCCTGCACAGGCCGCCGCATTGCCGTCCTCGGCGACATGGGTGAACTGGGCGCCCCCGCCATGGAGGAAGCGCTCCACCGCGGCGTGGGGCTCCTCGCCGCCAAAACCAAGCCCGACATTCTCGTCTGCGTCGGCGAACGTGCCGCCTGGATCGGCTCGCAAGCCCGCTTCGCCGGACTCAGCGCCGGGGCGGTCCGGCTCTGTCCCGATCTGGAAGCCGCCCAAAAAACTCTTGCCGGGCTCATCCGTCCCGGCGATCTGGTTCTCCTCAAAGCCTCCCGCTTCATGAAGCTGGAGCGCCTGCTCCCGGACAACCCCTGACACCGCAGCAAAGCCGCGCGAGTTTTTTTTTGAATTTTGAGCCACACGGAGGGGCGGAGCCCCCTTCTGAAGTCTCCACTACGTTCCGACCAAGGTGTCAAATGCTGACGCAATAATCGGAGGAATCGGAAGTATCGGAATCATCGGAGGCGTGCACACATCCCACTCCCAGTGGCCCCAGTGGCCCCAGTTGCCTCAGTAGCCCCAGTTGCCCCAGAGGCCCCATCAAAAGGCACACCCGTGCCCCCAGTAGCCCCAGTGGCCCCAGTAGCCTCAGTAGCCCCAGACGGCGGCGAAGACGCACGGTGACACGACGAACAGGACGTACAGGACGTACAGGCCAGGTTCGGAATGCATCGTGTTGTCCTCCGATGATTTCGGTAGCCGCCCGCAGGACAAAAGCGGGCGCGTATTGCCTTCGCAACACGCGCCCGCGAAATGTCGGCTGCGCCGGATTTGCCGCCCTCGGAGTGGGCGGTCGACTCATCAGCCAGTGCTCAAGGCCGGTCGGGGCGGCAACCGCCGCCCTGCGCGCCCAGGGGATGGGCGTTTAGCGGTCCGGGTTCTGATTCTTCCGGTTCTTGAGGCGGCGCGTCCGTGCACCCGATGCCCAGTCCTCGAGCATTTCACGGTTCATGCGGACACCCTTCATGCAGTAGGAAATCCCCTCATAGCAGTCCTGGACACCGTCAGAATCATGCTCCACACACATGACGCGGGACCGGTCGATTCCCAGCGAACCGGCTTCATCGAAGGCGTCGATGCCCGCACCCAGGAAGAGAAATTCCCAGCCGACTTTCTTCTGCCGTTCAATCAACCGGCGAATCCCGTCACGATTGTATTCCCTGCTGGAATTTTCCTGCCCGTCGGTCGTAATGACCACAACCGTGTGCGCAGGACGCTCCGCTTCCGGCAGTTTCTCCTGCGCCTGATTCACATAGGAAACCGTTTCGCCGATGGCATCGAGCAGAGCCGTAGAGCCGCGGGCAAAGCACTCCTTGTCCGTCAGCGGCTTGACCGCAGCCAGCGGAACGCGCTTGTGCAGCCGTTCGATCCTGTCGTCGAAGAGGACCGTTGTGACGTAGGCCTCGCCCTCCACCTTCTTCTGCTGTTCAATCATGGAGTTGAACCCGCCAATCGTGTCGTCATTCAATGCCTGCATGGACCCGCTGCGGTCCAGAATGAAAACCATTTCAGTACAGTTGTCTTTCATGGTATGTCTCGTATTTGTTTGCGGTCCTTGCGGACCATTTGTTTTCGGTTGATCAGGCACCCGCAGAAACGCCCGTCCGGGATTCCCGGCAGGAACCTGTTTTGAGAGGAAAGGATGTCTTCGGAACGGCCGGAGGAAGACGGAAGGGGTTGTAACAGGACCGGAAATCCGGTCTGCCAGCTCCCGCTCTCCGGTATTTCCGGCGCATCATGGTTGAAAAGAGGAAATAAAAAATCCGCCGGGATGCCGGTACCGGCATACAGTTTCCGGTACCGGAAGCGAACCTTCCAGCCCTGGACACGGATTTTTCATTTCCGCGGTGGCAATCTCCATTGCTTTTGGGAAGCGTCCGATCAAAAACTCAGGATGCTTTCGTCTGCCATCGGGGTTCCCCGCATGGGAACCGGAAAAATGGTTGATCGCGCGATACGATGAAATTCGGATTGATCTGTTTGATCTTGAATGCCCATCCTGTTTTCCCGTTGTTCGGTTTTGTTTTCCTTGTCGAAACGGAGACAGAAGCGACCCTTTGCTTTTTTCTTTCCTGCTTCTGCAGGTCTCCCTTTATGCCTCCATACTACCTCAACCCCGGGTAGTCTGTCAAGAGGAATATGGATTTTTTTGAAGATTTTTCGGTTAAATTTTCTCCGAACAGGCGCGATGCGCGCGAACGGGAGGTCAACCGCGTAAAAACGGGACAAAACACCGGTGACCGGCGCCGAATCCCTGCAGGCGCTTTTCTCCGATTTTCCGCTGTTTCCGGCCAAATCCGCGCCTCCGCGCGCTACCAAACAAAACGGGGGATGGAAGCATGGCTTCCACCCCCGTGAAAAGACGCATTTTCGCGCAAAACGCCGGTCAGAGCGTCTGCGCGAGTTCCTTGATGAAGGATGCGAGCTGTTCGCGCATGTCCGGACGCTGCAGTCCCAGCAGCACGTTGGCTTTGACATACCCGAGTTTGCTTCCGGCATCGTAGCGATGCCCGTGGATCTGCCGCGCAAACATGGGGCGCGCAAGCGCCGACTGACGCAACGCGTCGGTAATCTGGATTTCCCCGTTTTTGCCGGGCTTGGTTTCCGCCAGATAATCGAAGACGTCCGGCGTCAGCAGATAGCGGGAGCAGACGGCGAGATTCGACGGTGCCTCCTCCGGCTCCGGCTTTTCAATGAGCGTATTCAAGCGGAAAACATCGGTCTGCCCCGGCACGGGCGCTCCATCGACAATGCCGTAGCGGCTGATGAATTCCCGCGCAACGGGTTCCACCGCAATGACGGCACCCTGATTCGCCGCGTACGTATCCACCAGAAGCCGGGCGACGGACTGCCCGTCATCCGACCGCACAATCGTATCGCCCAACAGCAGCAGAAACGGTTCATCCCCGACAAATTCGCGCGCCAGCAGCACGGCATCGCCCAGACCCCGCATTTCCTGCTGGCGGATGAAGGTGATTTTAGCCAGTTGCGCCGGGCGGCGGATTGCTTCCAGAAAATCCGTTTTTCCTTTGTTCTGCAGGACCGCTTCGAGTTCGAAGGCGCGGTCAAAATAATCTTCCAGTGCCGATTTGCCGCGGGAGACAATGATGAGAATTTCCTCACATCCGGCTTCCACCGCCTCTTCCACGACCAACTGAATGACCGGCGTGTCAATGATCGGCAGCATTTCTTTTGGAACGGTCTTGGTGGCCGGAAGCAGACGCGTTCCGAACCCGGCAGCGGGAATGACGGCTTTACGAATCGGTTTCATCTCAATCAAAAAAAGGGTTGCGGTACGGCTCATAGCCTACCAGAACCCCTGCCTCTCTTCCACCACATCTGCGGTCGGGGCGGGGAACCCCCGCTGGTGGTGCCGGACGGCGTTAGACCGTCCGGCCTTGGCCAGCGGCTCATGCATCGACCCGCCCACTCCGAGGGCGGGGCGGGGAACCCCCGCTGGTGGTGCCGGACGGCGTTAGACCGTCCGGCCTTGGCCAGCGGCTCATGCATCGGCCCGCCCACTCCGAGGGCGGGGCGGAGCCAACGCAGCGAAGCCAGCGTAGCGAAACCAGCGCAGCACTCCCAGTGGCCCCAGTGGCCCCAGCAAAAGGCACACCCGTCCCCCAGTGGCCCCACTTCCAGAAGACCCGCTCAGCGGAGCCAATGCCGCGCTCGCGCCGCCACGACACCAAAGGAATCGAATCATGCAACCTCAGGCGGCACCGGAAATCTGCCAACTGAAAAGCAGCCCACCCCCTGCGGTGCCGACGATTGCAGCGGCTTCGCACGCCGATGATGCCGACCGCTCCATCAACCCTGCACGCACGCGCTGAACGCGCACGCGCGCGCTCCCGTCCGCGCGCGAAGACGGCGGATGGGCGCGCGCCCCCCCGGCATCTTAGGCTTATCCCGTTTTTTTTTTTCGGGATAATTGATCCAGACTTCTTGAAAAATGGCTCCTGCAGCCTCTTTTCAAGCAAGATACTCGTGAATAGTCCGCCAATACTTTTTTTTTCACCCGAAAGTTCAGTAAAATAACTTTGCCGTCGCTCCAATGGTTGCGCTGACTTCGTTCAGGCGGCTATGCCGCCGAGAAAAAGTCCTTATTTGACACCTTGGTCGGAACGTTCGTGGAGACTTCAGAAGGGGCTTCGCCGTGTGGCTCATTTTTCTTAACTCATCGCGAGGCTGAGTTTCACAACCTTCCTCCGTGTGGCTCAAAAAACCGGGATAAGCCCTGCATCTACCATGGGTTGCAAAGAAATGGGGATTTGCTACCATATCTTGTGGAATCCTCCACGGTGACCGAATCTGCGAGGTCGCCCATTTCTGCCAGGGGTCCGCTTTTGCACATCCGGCTCCGCTCTTCCAGAACTTCCCCGGAAAAACGGCTCCCAGAGCAGAAAATCAAGGAGGTTTTTCTTTTCTTTCCGCGCGAATTCAAAAAAAGGAGCCGGTGCACCAGATTTTTTGGTTGCTTTTTGTCCGGTTTTGACTATAGTAGCGCGCGTTTTTCCGGGAGACCCCCGGTAAATTTCTCTCCCCGTCGGAACATGGCGGGACCACTTTTACTCTTCCTCTGACTACAAACTAAGGAATCGGACTATGAATCAGGAATGGAATTCCTTCGCCCCCGGCGACTGGCAGCATGAAGTGAACGTCTCGGACTTCATCCGCCACAACTATACGCAATACGAAGGAGACGCCTCGTTCCTCGCCAACGCGAAGGAAAGCACCCGTGTGCTGTGGGACAAGCTTCAGGCCCTGCAGAAAGAAGAGCGTGCCAAGGGCGGCGTTCTGGACATGGATACGGACATCGTATCGTCCATCACGTCTCACAAGCCCGGCTACCTCGACAAGGACCTTGAGGTCATTGTCGGTCTGCAGACGGACAAGCCGCTGAAGCGCGCGTTCATGCCGTTCGGCGGCATCAAGATGGCCGAGGAAGCCTGCGAAACCTACGGCTACAAGCCTTCCCCCGAGCTTCACAAGATTTTCACGGACTACCACAAGACGCACAACCAGGGCGTCTTTGATGCGTACACGCCCGAGATTCGCGCGGCGCGCAAAAACAAGATCATCACCGGCCTTCCCGACACTTACGGTCGCGGCCGCATCGTCGGTGACTACCGCCGCATCGCACTCTACGGCATCGATTACCTCGTCTCCGCCAAGAAGGCCGACCTGGCCAACTGCGGCGACGGCACGATGCTGCCCGACGTCATCCGCCAGCGCGAAGAGCTCGCCGAGCAGATCCGCGCGCTCGGCCAGATGAAGGAAATGGCCGCTTCCTACGGCTTTGACATTTCCCGCCCCGCCGGCAATGCCCGCGAAGCCGTCCAGTGGCTCTACTTCGGCTATCTGTCCGCCATCAAGACGCAGAACGGCGCCGCCATGTCCATCGGCCGCGTCTCCACGTTCATCGACATCTACATGGAGCGCGACCTCAAGGCCGGGCTCATCACGGAAGAGGATGCGCAGGAGATCATCGACCACTTCGTGATGAAGCTGCGCATGGTCAAGTTCGCCCGCATCCCGTCCTACAACGAGCTCTTCTCGGGCGACCCCGTGTGGGCGACGCTCTCGATCGGCGGCATCGGCAACAACGGCCGCTCGATGGTGACGAAGAATGACTACCGCATTCTGCACACGCTCGAGACGATGGGGCCCTCGCCGGAGCCCAACATGACGGTGCTCTACTCCGACCGTCTGCCGAAGAACTTCCGCGACTACGCGGCGAAGGTCTCGATCGACACCTCCTCGATCCAGTACGAGAACGACGACGTCATGCGCCGCGTCTGGGGCGACGACTACTCGATCTGCTGCTGCGTCTCCGCCACCCAGACGGGCAAGGAAATGCAGTTCTTCGGCGCCCGCGCCAACCTCGCCAAGGCTCTGCTCTACGCCATCAACGGCGGCATCGATGAGAAGACCCGCGTTCAGGTTGCCCCGCCGACCGCGCCGATCACCTCCGCCGTGCTCAAGTACGATGAGGTCCTCAAGAAGTACAAGATGATGCTCGAGTGGCTCGCCGGGCTGTATGTGAATACGCTCAACCTGATTCACTACATGCACGACAAGTACTACTACGAGGCGGCCGAAATGGCCCTCATCGACACCGATGTGCGCCGCACCTTCGCGACCGGCATCGCCGGCTTCTCGCACGCCGTCGACTCCCTCTGCGCCATCAAGTACGCCAAGGTCTCCGTCATCCGCGACGAGGATGGTCTGGCCGTCGATTACAAGATCGAAGGCGACTTCCCCCGCTACGGGAACGACGACGACCGCGCCGATGACATCGCGCGCTGGCTACTCCGTGAGTTCATCACGCTCATCCGCAAGCACCCGACCTACCGCGATGCGGAGCCGACGACCTCGATCCTCACCATCACGTCCAACGTCGTGTACGGCAAGGCCACCGGCACGCTGCCCGACGGCCGTCCCGCCGGCGAGCCCCTCTCCCCGGGCGCCAACCCCTCCTACGGTGCCGAGAAGAACGGTCTGCTGGCCTCCCTCAACTCCGTCGCCAAGCTCCCCTACGAGCAGGCGCTCGACGGAATCTCCAACACCCAGACAATCAACCCGAGCGCGCTGGGCAACACCGAAGAGGAGCGCATCCAGAACCTCGTGCAGGTCATGGACGCCTACTTCCTCAAGGGTGCCCACCACCTCAACGTGAACGTCTTCGGCACGGAGAAGCTCATCGATGCCATGGAGCATCCGGAGAAGCCCGAGTACGCCAACTTCACCATCCGCGTGTCCGGCTACGCCGTCAAGTTCATCGACCTGACGAAGGAACAGCAGATGGACGTCATCAAGCGTACCTGCCACGACCATCTCTAAGCAACACCGGAGGATTTCCTCCGCCGCTGTTTGCCCGGGGCAGAGAGCGCGCCGCGCGCTCCCTGCCCCGTTTCACATCTCCCCCGCCCTCCCGCTGACGACGCTTCCCATGAAAGGCAACATCCATTCCATCGAGACCTTCGGCTGCTCCGACGGACCCGGCATCCGCTACATCATCTTCCTGGGCGGATGCCGCATGCGCTGCAAATACTGCCACAACCCGGACACCTGGGCCCGCCCGGACACCTTCCAGTCGAAGGAAGCCGCGGAGGTCCTCCAGGACGCGCTCCGCTACCGCGATTACTGGGGCGCCAAAGGCGGCCTCACTTTCAGCGGCGGCGAGCCCCTGCTCCAGCCCGAATTTCTGCTGGAGCTGCTGACGCTCGCAAAGGCGCAAAACATCAACACCTGCATCGACACGGCCGGTGAGCCTTTTACACGGGAGGCGCCCTTCTTCCCGCTCTTTGAGCGCATTGCGGAGAAGACGGACCTGTTCATGCTCGACATCAAGCACATCGACCCGGAAAAGCACCGGGCGCTGACGGGCCGCGGCAACGAAAACATCCTCGACATGGCGCGGTATCTGGCGGAGCAGAACCGGCCCATGTGGATTCGCCACGTGCTCGTGCCCGGCATCAACAGCGACGAGGCCTCGCTCCGTGCCACGGCCGCCTTCATCGATTCGCTGGGCGGTGCCGTGCAGCGCGTCGACGTCCTGCCCTACCACACGCTCGGCGTCTTCAAATGGAAGGCGCTCGGCATTCCCTACGAGCTGGAAAACGTGCCGACGCCCGACAAGCAGATGCTGGCGCTCGCCAAGGATATTCTGCGGGCGGGTGACCGCTGAGCGCGGTCCGCAGCCCGCCCCCGCTTTTTCCCGCGAAAAAACCAACGCCCCGCCGCACGCTGTGTGCGGCCGGGGCGCTTCTTCTTTCCGTTTTCCGGGAGCCGCGCCGCACGGCGCGGTCCCGGGGCGGGCGGTCCTCGCCGCCGCCTCAGATGGAGCGGCCGACGGCTTCCGCCACGGCACGCGCCTTGGCGACGAGCGAATCGAACTGCTCCGGCACGAGCTGCTGCGGACCATCCGAGAGCGCGTGCTTCGGATCGTTGTGCACCTCGATCTCAAGACCGTCGGCACCGACCGCAATCGCCGCCAGGCAGAGCGGCTCCACGTAGGCAACGGCGCCGGATGCATGCGAAGGATCCACGAAGACGGGCAGGTGCGTCTTCTGCTTGAGCACCGGAATCGCCGAGAGGTCGAGTGTGTTGCGCGTCGCCGTCTCGAACGTGCGGATGCCGCGCTCGCACAGAATGACGTTCGGATTGCCCTCGGAGAGGATGTACTCGGCGGACATCAGCAGCTCGTTGATGGAGTTGGAGAAGCCGCGCTTGAGGAGAATCGGCCGCTTGTGACGGCCCAGTTCCTTGAGCAGCTCGAAGTTCTGCATGTTGCGGGCGCCGACCTGGATGACGTCCACGTACTCCAGGAAGAGGTCGATCTGCGAGGGATTCGTGATCTCGGAAACAACGGGCAGACCAGTGCGGTCGCGCGCCTCCTTGAGATAATGCAGACCCTCGGCGCGCAGCCCCTGGAAGGCATACGGAGAGGTGCGCGGCTTGAAGGCGCCGCCGCGGAGCAGCGCGGCGCCCGAAGCCTTCACGCTGGCGGCGATTTCGGTAATCATGGCTTCGCCTTCGACGGCGCAGGGGCCCGCGCAGAGCACGACCTTCTCCCCGCCGACCTGGACTCCGTTGATGTTGAGTACGGTGTTGTCCGGGTGGAATTTGCGGTTGGCGCGCTTGAAGGGCTCCTGCACCTTGACGACGCGCTCGACGTCGTCCAGGTTCGCGGCTTCCTCCTCGGGGACGCGGGAGGTGTCGCCGACAAGGCCGATGATGGTCTGTTCCTTGCCGTAAATCGGGTTGGTTTGAATTTTGTAACGGGT
This sequence comes from uncultured Verrucomicrobiota bacterium, assembly GCA_949295265.1. Classification (GTDB taxonomy): domain Bacteria; phylum Verrucomicrobiota; class Kiritimatiellia; order RFP12; family UBA3636; genus JAEDLN01. The sequence goes on from CASFKR010000043.1 coordinate 15,740, forward strand.
TTCCAGCTGTTCGCAGAGGTCTTCGACGCGATCGCGTGTGGTTCCGTGCTTGAGAACGAGAATCATAACGGTTGAATGATGGGGTTGTTATTCAGAAAGGGTTTGGAAATGGGAAAAGAGGGCGTGTTTCAGAGGTCGCCAAGTCCGAGCGCATCCGCCAGCAGTGCGGCGGTTTCGGCGGGGGTGCGGGTATCCTCGGAAACGATGCGGTAATCGCAGAAAGAGCGGTAGACGGGGGCACGCTGCCGGTAGAGGGCTTCCGTCTCCTCGGGACCGCCTGCGGCCTTGGGGCGCGAGCCCTCGGGTCCCTGGGAGATGCGCTTCCACAGCGTGGCAAACGGCGCGTCGAGATACAGCACCAGCGTGTTGGTTTCGCGAATCAGGGCGCGGTTCGCGCCGAAGGTCGGCAGCCCGCCGCCTGCAGAAACCACCTCGCTGCCGGGGCGCGTCAGAATGCGCTTTGCGGTATGGCTCTCCACAGCGCGGAAACCGCTTTCGCCGACCGTCGCAAACATCATGGGAATCGTGGTGCCTGCATCTTCGACGAGCGCCTCATCCAGATCCGTGTACCCGATGCCGAGCCGCCTGGCCAGTTCGCGGCCCACCGCGGATTTACCGGCGCCCATGAAGCCGATGAGCAGGATTTTCAGCGGATGCGCCTCGAGCAGATGGCGCTTGAGCGCAGGCAGCACGCGCACCGCAATCGCTTCGGCGTCGAGCATCCAGTCCGGATTCCAGATCCGCTGGGCGGCAATCGCCTGGTGGACGAGCATCCCGAGCCCCCCGTGCGCCGTGGCACCCGCCTTGCGCGCATTGAGCACGAGGCGCGTCGGCGTGGGATTGTAAACCGGATCGAAAACCGTCAAATCCCGGTGAAGCCCGGCGGGATCGACCGGACAGCCGCCTGCATGCGGCCACATCCCGAGGGGCGTGCCGTTGAGCAGCACCGTGGCCGAAGCGAGCGCCCCGGAAACGGCTTCGGGCGTCTCCGCCAGTTCGATTTTGCAGCGGCTCGTGGGAAAGGCCGCCTGCAAATCGGCCGCCAGCGCCTGCGCACGCGCCGGATGGCGCGCCGAGAGCGTCAGCGAGGCCGCGCCCGCGGCCACCGTCTCGAACGCCATCATGCGCGCGGTGCCGCCCGCGCCCAGCAGCAGGACGCGTCCGCCCTTGAGCGGAAGATTGTTCGAGAGGAAACCGATGACGTCCGTGTTGTGTCCGGTTCCGTCGGCGGTGATCGTATTGACCGCACCGCAGCGGCGGGCCGCTTCGCCCAGCGCTTTCAAATGCGGGATGACCGCCTGCTTGTGCGGAATCGTGACGTTGATCCCGGCGTATTCCTGAAGCAGGCGCGGCAGACGCCGGTCCAATTCTTCCGGCGGAATATCCAGCAGATCATAGCGGCCTTCGATGCCGGCGGCTTCGAAGATGGCCTGATGAATGGCGGGAGAAAGCGAGTGGCCCAGCGGGTGACCGATGAGCGCAAAAGATTTCATGTTGGGGAAGGCTTGCGCGAAAGACGGGCGGGGAAACTCTTCCGTAGCATGCGGAACCTTGTGGAGGCCGTCGGGAATCTGGCGGCGGTACCGTTCCGCCGTTTCCAGCGCCGTGTAGAGCTGTTGCGGCGGCACGGCGGCCGAGAGCGCATTCCGAAGCGCCTGAAGTTTTTCAATGTAGTGATCCACAACCTCCGGAAGCTGGGGAGACGCGCGCAGAATATCGGTCCACAGTCCCGGTGCTGAAGCGGCGATACGCGTGGTATCGCGGAAACCGCCGCCGATGAGGCTCTGCAGCAAATCATCCTGTTCATCGGCGGCCAATTCCGCCAGCGCGAAGGAAGCGATGTGCGGCAGGTGCGAAATGAGCGCCAGCCGGTGGTCGTGCGTCGCGGCGTCCATCTCGTAAAGCCGGAACCCCAGCGCCTGAAGCAGCGCCCGGTACGCCTGAAACAGCTCATCGCCGCCCTGGTAATCCGCGGGCTGACACAGGATGAAGGCGGCCTTGCGGAACATCGCCGGATTGGCGGCGCCGAAGCCTACGCCTTCCGTACCCGCCATCGGGTGCCCGCCGATAAAGTTGCCGAGTCCCTCCGCCGCCGCCAGAACCGGTCCCTTCACCGAGCAGACATCCGTGAGCAGCGGAATGCGCGAACCCCGGAACCGGGGCAGCATCGCGGCAACCGCGGCGGGCGGCATCGCGAAAAGAACCAGATCGCAGGAGGCGAAGGCTGTTTCCGGCGCCTGCTCGCGCGGATCGAACACCGCGGATGCCCAGCCGCCGTCCAGCACCGTCCGGCGGGTCGCTTCATCCGTGTCGCCCACCAGGACGGTCGGGGGCTCCGGCAAAGCGCGGAAGGCTTTTGCAAAGGAGCCGCCGATGTGGCCCGCTCCCAAAATGCCGATGGTTTTGAATTGCATGACAGATGACTTCCAAGGATGAAAAAAGAAAAACCGGTAACCTCTGAATCAAGGTTGCCGGTTGTATCAACGCCGCTGGTTTTTACCAGTCTGGGTATCTCGCCTGTTTTTGTGCGATGTTATTGGCCGAACCCCAAAGCAACCTGAGCCGCATAGGCATAATACCCGCGGTAATAGCAGCTAAAGCTGGTAAATCGGCTGGAATAGGTGTTCACGGCGTTTTTCTCTGTAAACGCAACACATTCTGCCAAAAACTTCGTCCGCACTCAAGTGTTTTTTTTCGTCCGACGGAGCGCAGTTGTTCATAGTTATGGACACCAAGCCCAAAAATGGAAAAACCCCATTGGTCAAATTCAAGGACACCGAACGGGGACTTTCTTTCTATCATGAAA
>CASFKR010000044.1 GCA_949295265.1 uncultured Verrucomicrobiota bacterium
CGTCCGGTGCCACACCCCTGCCACACCGGCCGCGAGCGGGGGCAGCAGCAGGATGAGCAGCGCCCGCGCGGGTGTGGTGAGGGGCGGACGCGGCTGCGCCGCATCCGGGCGCACGGTGATGCCCGAGGGCGCGCCCGCCGGGGTGTCGGCATCCCCGCCGTTTCCGGTGGCGGAGGCCGCAAAGAGCGAGTCGGCATTGAAGTCGGCGACCGGGTCGACGCGGATGGGTACCGGCGCCGAGCGGATTTCTTCGTAGGCGCGCGTCTGCGTATTGAAAAAGGCAAACGGGAAGGACGGGATTTCCAGCGTGCCGGCCTCCAGCGGCCGCAACCGGTAGACGAAGCGGACGCCCTTGGTATCGGCGGTGCGCGTCACGTTGCCGTACGCGCGGAAGGCGGCGGAAAGAGCCGGGTCGGCAAACAGGTCGGGTTCGCGGACGGTCGAGGGGACGAGCCCCGCGCCGGAGAAGGTCAGGGTGAGCTCCAGCGGGTCTCCCTGGCGGCAGGTTTGCGCATTGAGCGCGAGTTCCGCCTGCAACGTGCGGGAGAGCGCGCCGATGAAGGAGGCGGGGCGTCCCGCTTCCGGCGGCGGAACGACGCGCACCATCAGCGGCTCCGTCAATACCGTGAAATCCGGGGTGCGGACGGGCTCGCCCGTTTCTTCGGTGACGACGTGCCCCCGGAGGCGGACCGGCGGGAAGCGGATGGTGCCTTCCCCGGTGGAGCGCCACGGCGTCGTCAGGGTATACCGGATCCACGCAGTGCCGTTTTCGGTGAGGTTGGTCGCCGGGAAGGAAAAGACGGGGTCTTCCCGGTTGAACAGGGAGTTGCCGCGCAGGAGCGAAAACGGGTCAAAGGGGTCGGACGCGCCCGCCGTCACGTTTTCCACGGTAAAGCCGACGCCGTCGCGGGCGCGATGTTCGCCCAGCCAGTCGGAGACGGCGAATGCGGGCATCACCGGTCCCACCGGACCGTTCCCGGCCACGTGGGGCAGGCGCAGCATCGGCGGTTCGCGCGGGACGAGCGGCGCCGCGGCGAAAACGGTTCCCGTGGGCGAGAGGACGTCGACGTGCAGACTGACCGTAAAGTCTTCTTCCACCAGAACTTCCGCGGCGGAACTCTCCAGCGAAAGCCGCACCCAGGGCTGCGGGGGCGGCAGCGCCACAAACAGCTCCGGCAGCTGCGCGCGGAGCGTTTCCCCGCCGGCGGTCAGTCGCACAGACCCCAGCGACACGGTACCCGTGCCTTCCGGAATCAGGGAATAGACCCAGGAGACGCTCTGTTCAACCATGCCGTTGAAACTCGAATAGTTGCGGCTCACCGAGGGACCCTGCAATTCGGGGAGCACCTCATTTTCAAAAACCGGGTTGGAGAGATTGTTTTCGCCGCCCTGATACACGACGGAAATGCGGACCGGATCGCCGGGGATGGGTCTGCGTGGCGAAACATCGGCCGTAAGCACCCCGTCCGCACCGGCTGAAACCGGTGCGAAACCCAGGGCGCAGCCCAGCCAAAACAGTTCAAAAAACCTAGCTTTACGCATAGCTGGAACTGTAGTCAAAACGACCCTTCCCCGTCAAGAATCCCTCCGGGATTATCGGGCGGCGGGTTTATTCCGGGAGACCCCTGCGGCTGCGGCGCTGCGGCGGCTGTCGCCGCTGAGGCAACTGAGGCTACTGGGGCTACTGGGGCTACTGGGGCTTCGATGCGCTGGCTTCGTTGGGCGCAATTGCGAGCCGTCCTGTACGTCCTGTACGTCCTGTCCGTCGTGTTCGTCTTGTCCGTCCTGTTCGTCCTGTCTGTCGGCTCGCTGCGCTGGCTTTTAGCGGGCGGTTAACGCCGCCCGCATCACCGGCGGGGGTTCCCCGCCCGCCGTCCGCACCACCACCGGCGGTCCACCGGCGGAAGTTGAATTCGCTCCCGGAAAGAGGTATCCTGTCAACGGACGGTTGAAAAATCCGGCACAGGCTTCAACCGGCTCTGTATTGAACGCAAATTTGGCATCGACCATGAAAAGAATTCTCTTCGCCGCGCTGGCGGCCGCATTGCTCACTTCCTGCGCAAAGGAAAAAGTTGAAATTCGCGGTGTGGAAGACCTCGCGACTGCGAAAATCGGCGTCCAGATCGGTACGACCGGCGAAACATGGGTACAGGAAAATCTCCCCGATGCCAATCTCAACTCCTTTAAGACCGTCATGGATGCTGCGATGGATTTGCGCAATGGCGCCATTGACGCCATCGTCATCGACGAACTGCCGGCCAAAGCCGTTGTCGCCAAAAATCCGGACCTGATGATTCTGTCCAGCGGTTCGTTTTCGCGCGAGGAATACGCCATCGCCGTCAAGAAGGGCAACCCGGAAATGCTCGAAGCCATCAACACGGCCATCCGCAAGGCCCGGGCTGATGGGACGTACGACAAACTGCTCGCCGCCTTCATGCCCATCGATGGCAAGATTGTCATTCCCGACATTCCCGCTCCCGATGGCGAACGGACCATTCGCCTCGGTACCAATGCCGCATTTCCTCCGTTTGAATACGTGGAAGGCAACGAAATCGTCGGCTTCGACATCAGCATGGGCCGCTACATCGCCGCTGATAGCGGGGCCAAACTCGAGGTCATGGATATGGCCTTTGACAGCCTGATTCCCGCGCTCGTTTCCGATTCCATCGATTTTATCGCGGCGGGTATGACGGCGACCGATGAGCGCCGCAAGAATGTCGATTTCTCCGATACGTACTACGAGTCGGAGCAGGTCATCATTATCCGCAAGTAAGACGGAACGGCTGTGTTTCAGTCCTTTTACGATACGATGATTGCCGGCGGCCGCTGGCTCCTGATTCTTCAGGGGCTGGGGGTCACCGTGAGCATTGCGTTTTTCGCCATCATCATCGGCACCGTGCTGGGTGCAGTCGGGGCGCTCTGCAAACTCTCCCGCAACTGCATCCTGCGCGGCGTCGCCACGCTCTACACGACCATCATCCGCGGCATCCCGCTGGCGACGCAATTGATGATTTTCTACTTTGTCATCTTTGCGCCGATGGGGCTGGACCGCTATGTGGTCGCCGTCATCGCCTACGGGATCAACTCCGGCGCCTATTGCACGGAGATTTTCCGCGCGGGCATTCAGGGCGTCGACCGCGGGCAGACCGAGGCCGGGCGCTCGCTCGGGCTTTCGCGCTGGCAGACGATGCGCCACATCGTCTTTCCGCAGGCCGTGAAGATGATTTTGCCCACTTATACGAGCGAATTCATCGTGCTGATCAAGGAAACATCCGTTGCGAGTTTCATTGCGGTTGTCGACCTGACGCGTGCCGGCGACATGGTGCGCAATGCCACGTACAATGCGTGGATTCCGCTCCTGACGTGTGCGGTGATTTACCTGGTGCTGACGCTGGGGCTTACCAAGATCTTTGACGTTCTCGAGAAAAGGCTGGCCAGAAGTGATCGACGTTAAAAATCTGAAAAAGAGCTTCGGCAAGGTGCACGTTCTCAATGGCATCACGGAGCACATTGAAAAGGGCGAGAAGGTCGTTGTCATCGGTCCTTCCGGGTCCGGTAAATCGACGTTTCTGCGGTGCCTCAACCTGCTGGAAACACCCGATGCGGGCGAAATCGTCTTCGAGGGTGAGCGGATTACCGATGCGGGGACGGATATCGACAAGGTTCGGCGCAAGATGGGGATGGTGTTTCAGCACTTCAACCTCTTTCCGCATCTGACGATTCTCGGGAACATCACGCTGGCGCCCGTCCTGCTTCAGCTGCAGACGCAGAAGGAGGCCGAGGAAAAAGCGCATGCCCTCTTGCGGCGCATCGGGCTTTCCGATAAAGCCTGGGAATATCCTTCCCGCCTTTCGGGCGGACAAAAACAGCGCGTGGCCATTGCCCGTGCGCTGGCGATGAATCCCGATGTCATGCTCTTCGACGAGCCGACGTCCGCGCTCGACCCGGAAATGGTCGGCGAGGTGCTCGAACTGATGAAGGAACTCGCCGCCGATGGCATGACGATGGTGGTTGTCACCCACGAAATGGGCTTTGCCCGCGAGGTGGCGACCCGCGTTCTTTTCATGGATCAGGGACAGATTCGCGAGCAGAATACGCCCGGGACTTTCTTTACGAATCCGCAGAACGCGCGCCTTCAGGAATTCCTTTCCAAGGTTCTCTAAGCGCTGCATCTGGCATCCAACGACATCGCCGCCGCACCCGTTGTGCGGTGGCGACGCTTTTTTTTTGGGGGGGCTTGCGCCTGGGAACGCAGGTTACGTTCCGATGTCGGAGACGGAGGCGCCGACGGCGGTGGCTCCGCCGGCGGGGAAGGGGAGTTCGAGGGCGTCGCAGAGGTAGCGCGTCACGGCTTCGGAGATGCGTGCGGTGCCCTCGGGCGTGTAGTAGTGCACGCCGTCCGAGTGCTCGGAGAGGGGCGCGGCTTTCATGACGGCATTCAGGTCGTCAACGGATTCCCCGAGCGCGGTCAGCGCTTCCACCGCCGTGGCATTGTAGGCGTCGATTTCCCGGTTATAGCGTTCGTATTTCCCATTGTGGTCGCGCCGGAACCGCTCTTCATCGATGGGCGTGGACGTGGCAAAGGCGATTTTGGCGTCGGGAAAGAGCTGGCGGATGCGCTTATGGACGCGCACGATGAAATCGCGGTATACGGGGAGCGGCGAGAGCGGCTCATCCCCGAAAATGCGGATGCAGTCCCAGAGCCCGGCATTCCAGTGGACAAGATCCATGTCGGTCGGCCAGTTGTTGTTCTCCTTCCACAGATTGACCGCGCGCAGAATATACTGGGCGAAGCGGCAGTTTTCATCGGGAAAATAGACGTTGGCCAGGCCGGTCAACCGCTCCGCAACGGCGCGGTCGTACCCTGCGCGGATGGAGTCGCCGATGAGCAGAATGTTTTTCATGGCAAGTCAGGTTTGTCGGAAAAACCGGAAGCAGATAAGAACACGGAAAATTGTCGGATTCTCCGGCGGAGACGTCAACCATGCGGTGCAACGTGACGCCTCCCCGCAGGATGGGGCTGCTGGGACTGCTGGGGCCACTGGGGCCACTGGGGCTACTGGGGGCACGGTTGTGCCTTTTGATGGGGCTTCTGGGGCCACTGGGGCTGCTGGGAGTGTTTCGCTGTGGGCAATTGCGAGCCGTCCTGTCTGTCCTGTACGTCCTGTTCGTCCTGTCCGTCCTGTCCGTCCTGTTTTCGGCTCGCTGCGCTGGCTTTTTAGCGGGCGGTTAACGCCGCCCGCAACACCACCGGCGGTTCGCCGGCGCCCGCCCGCACACCCTGCGGCGCAACGTGACGCCTCCCCGCAGGCTGGGGCCACTGGGGCTACTGGGGCCACTGGGGCTACTGGGGCCACTGGGGCTACTGGGGCCACTGGGGCTACTGGGAATCCTTCGTTGCGTGTAATGGCGAGCCGTCGTGTCTGTCGTGTTTGTCCTGTTCGTCCTGTCCGTCGTGTCCGTCCTGTCTTCGGCTCGCCGCGCTGGCGTTTAGCGGGCGGTTAACGCCGCCCGCAACACCAGCGGGGGTTCCCCGCCGCCGCCCGCAACACCAGCGGGGGTTCCCCGCCGCCGCCCGCATTACCACCGGCGGTTCGTCGGCGCCCGCACGGCTTAATCCGGGAAGAGGTCCGGCCAGTTGTCATTGGCGGTATGCCAGGTGAGCCGTGCCGCCGTTTCCGGGGGCGTGCCGATTTCCCAGAGAAAGATTTCGTAATCTTCCACATCGTGTTCATGGCCGCCGGCGGAAGCGGCAAAGACGAGCCAGCGGCCGTCGGCAGACGTCCTGGGAAAATACTCGTGACTGAATTCGCCGGGCAGATCGAGCAGAACGCGGCGCGTGTAGTCGGGCGCATCGGCCGTGAAGATGGCATTCTTCTGCCTGCCCGGATGCCCCATCCAGATGAGGGTGTCCGGGGAGCCGCCGCGGAAGGTGATTTCGCAGCCGTCGTCGATGCGGCGCGGTGCGGGGGTTTCTCCGGTTCCGCGCAGCCATACGCCCTGACGGCGGATGGTCAGCACGAGATTCGTGCCGGAAGCATCGATGTTGGGCGTCTGGAGTCCGCCCCCGGCGGAGATGCCGAGGAGCGTTTCCGGTGCGGAGCCGTCCGCCGGCACCGTCGCAAGCGCCGTGCCGTCTTTCACGAAGAGGAGGGTCTTTCCGTCCGGCATCCAGACCGGCGCAAAGCCATGCTCGGCGACGCGCCGCTCGGTGCGCGCGGCCAGATCCAGCACCCAGACATCCCATTCGCTCTGGTTGCGGTGCGAAGCCCATTTGGGACGCGACCGCGCAAAGGCGATGCGCGTTCCGTCGGGCGAAAAGCGCGGATAGGTGTCGGCATGCCCGGACCGGGTAAGCCGCTCCAACTTTCCGCCGGGGAGCGTCAGCTGCAGCAGATCATGCGAGCCGTACCGGTTGGAACTCCAGACGATGCGTCCGGAAAACCCTTCGGGCACGACCGCATCCGCGGGCACTGCCACGGGACTGCCCACGCGCGCGGCATCCTCTGCGGGCGTATGCCGGGCCGCCGCGGCCGCCAGCGGCGCAAAGCCGACGGTCGCAAAGGTCGCTCCCAGAAAGACAATGACAACGGCGCGCATGGTTCCTCCATCGGGGTTGCGTTTCCAGGTGAACAGGGAAAAGGCGCTGAGCCCCAGCGCATAGTCGATGATCTGGGAAACAATGTGCATCGCAAAGAGAATGCCGATGGACTCCGCCATGCCGAATCCCAGTGCCGTGAGCGCCAGTGCGCCGCCCGCCTCATACGTCCCGAAGCTCAGGAAGGACGGCACCGGCAGCGAAGCCGCGCCCTCGGCGGCAATGAGCGCCACCAGCGCCGCCGGAATCGCGATGCCCGCCATTTCCGGCCAGGCGGCGACGCACACCCCCCGGAACAGGATGAGCATGCCCGCATATTTGATGACGCGGATGAGCGCGGAAATCAGCAGCGTCCGGACCAGCACGCCCGAGCCCGCCACCGCCCGGACCGCCTGCGCCATGTCCGCCAGAAGGCGCAGGACCGCCGCGCACGGACGCCATGCGCGCAGTTTTTCCGGCAAAAAGCGCGTGCACCAGCCGGGCAGCCGCGGCAGAATCCAGAAGATGCCGACGGCGCCCGCCGCGCAGACCCCTGCGAGCAGAATCGCCGCCGCCAGCAGCGAGGCGCCGCCCGCCAGCGCCATGGCGCCGCCCAGCACGATGAGCAGCGCCGCAAAGTCGAAGAGCAGACCGATGGAAAGCGACGACAGGCAGTCGCCCCCGGCCAGCCCCCATCCCTGGTTGAGCATCGCCACATAGCTGAATTCGCCCAGCCGCATGGGCAGCATATCGGCGCATGCGCCGCGCACGAGCGTCACTTCGAACATCGCGGGGAGGCGCGGCGTCTGCATGCCGGCGGCGCCCGCCCGGCGCAGTCCCGCGTCAATGAGCAGTCCGGCCCGCAGTGCCCGGAAGAGCCCCTGCGCGACCTGACACACGAAGTATGCCGCCACATAGAAAAAGGGCGCCTGACCCGCCGCCGCGAGAATTTCCGGTGCGGAAACACCCTCGCCGCCCTGCACGGCCTGGCGCAGCAGCAGCCAGACCAGCAAGGCGGAAACACCCATGGACAGCGCCAGTTTCCCCAGAAACCGTGCTCCGGCCGATGTCTTTTCCCGGTTCATACTTGCAGTATACCGGATGCCCTCTCTCCCGGCAAATCACAGGTTTATCCCGGTTTTTGAGCCACACGGAGGGAGGGGGAGAATGAAGGAAACCAGCGAGGCAGACGGAACAAAGCCAGCGCAGCGCAGCGAAGCCGCGCGAGGAATTTAGAGATTTTGAGCCACACGGAGGGGCGGAGCCCCCTTCTGAAGTCTCCACTACGTTCCGACCAAGGTGTCAAATAAGGACTTTTTAGAAGGCGGCACAGCCGCCTGAGCGAAGCAAGCGTAGCGGAGCCACACGGAGAGGGAAGAGAGAGCTAAGTCAGCGAAGCGAGCCGCCGATGTGAAGCCAGCGATGCTAAGCCGCGCGAGGGTTTTAGGAAATTTTGAGCCACACGGAGGGGCGGAGCCCCCTTCTGAAGTCTCCACTAACGCTCCGACCAAGGTATCAAATAAGAACTTTTCCCCGGCGGCACTGCCGCCTGAGCCGAAGTCAGCGGAGAACAGGACGAACACGACGAACAGGACAGACAGGACAGACAGGACGGCTCGCGACAGCATATAGCGCGGCACTCCCAGTAGTCCCAGTAGCCTCAGTGGCCCCAGTAGCCCCATCTGTCCCACTTCCGGTAGCCCCATACTGCGGTGAGGCGTCACGTCGCACCGCAGTTTGTGCGGACGAAGCGGAGCCAGCGTTGCGAGCCACACGGACTCTGTCTCCACTAACGATCCGACCAAGGTGTCAAATACGGACTTTCTCTCGGCGGCAGAGCCGCCTGAGGAGAAGCCAGCGCAGCGTGGCGGAGTCAGCGCGGCATGCGGCCTCCAGATTACAAGTCCGTCTCCACGTTCATTCGATAGAGTTCGTCCAGTTTATTCAAGAGCATTTTCTCAAAGACTTCTTCATTTCCATTGGCATCATTGAACATCGCTTGAATGGCAGGGAATCCGGATTCGGCACATTTTTCACAGAAGTCCGTTACCGCATCCAAATTGGCACAATCGTTGATATCTCCAGCCCCAGACATGCCGAGAAGGGTACTTGCCATCAGTGCTTTATGTTCAACGCTTAACGAATCATAGCGAATGAAACCATCCTTTTTATGTTGAATCGGTTTAGGTGAATTCAAACCGAATGCAACTGCCAGAAGAAAATAATCGATTCGATCAAAAGAGTCTAGATCCAAGACCTTGTTTCTTTTCAGAACATCGGAGATGTTTCTGTTGGAAACACTGACATAGATGCGGTCTTTATTAGCCATAATAGCCTCCCATTTCTATTTTGGTTTCATCCGGCGTGAGTCCCATTTCCCGAATCTCGGCATGACCTTTATAAAGTCCGCTGACTTCATCGGAGTACTCATTTGGTGTGACAAGCATGATGACTTGCTTTTCCTTGCTGATGTCTTTCAGGATTTGCGCAAGCCTCTTTCGATTTTCATCGGATGCCCGCCCCAAAGGGGAGTCAATCACGAGTGGACAGTTTTTGCCGGATGCTTTGTGTATGGCGAGTGTAAAAGCGTAAGCCAACGCCATCTTTTCTGCGGCACTTAGAGAGCCGGTGATTTTTTGTCCTTCGGAATTGAATACTGAAAGATTGTAATTTTCATCGATTCTAATTTCGTTGAACGTATGCTCTTTCCAATTCAGAGACCCGAAATTTCTCCAGGTGTCTGTCTCAATCTCCTTTTTTATCTCGTTTTCGAGATTCTGTTGTATCAGCGTAAAGTTCTCGATCAACTGAGTCACAATCCTGTTTTGATCAAGCATCTCTTTTCGCCCCTTGGTCTTTTCAAACAAGGAATTCCATTGTTTCTGTAGATGCTCGCACTCCTTTTTCTGTTGTTCAAGGGTTTGTGTGTAGAGTCCGATTTGTTCATCAAGGTTGTTAATCTTTTGATTTAGGTCAGCTCTTTCGTTTTGCAGTTCTTGAAATTTTACCCCATTTGCTCCAGGATACTCTTTTAATTTCTGGTTCGTTCTTTGAAGCTCCTTCGTTAAATTCTCTTTTCTTTGATCCCATTCTCTTTTTACGGCTTCAAATCCATTCAGTCGCGATTTGTAACCCTTTACTTCATCCACAAATTTTTCCAGTAGACCTTTAATTTCCACCAAAAAATGGGAAGTTTTGCTAGAAATTTCGAGGTGTGAAAGAAGTTTATCCAACTCTTTACGGCAATGTTCATCCAGATGACGCTTACATACGGGGCAGGGCTCTTCCGGATTTTTCAAGAGTTTCTGAACAATCGTTCTATCGATAGAAGGTGGCAATTTCCCGTTCTTCTCTTTGGATCTGATATCATCCAATGTTCTTTGAATGCGGGGAAACAAGGAAAGTAAGATGAAGTATCTGCGGATAAAAGTTCGTCTGACTGTCAGACCCGCTTTTATATCTGCTTCTAGGCCCTTAAGCTTCTCCTCGAGGTAACGCTGTTTTTCGATTAGATCGTTTGCTGGAGTGAAGTCTCGAATTTGCTTTTCCACCTTTTCCCGTTTTTTTGCGAGATGTGGTCTTGTATTTTTAGCATCATGCAAGTTTTTTTCAGTCGCGTCACATTTTTCTTTTGTGGAAATCAACTGTTCATATGTTTCCTTTTCTTGCTCTGAACCGGTTTCTGCCAGTTTTTTGTTGAGGTCTTTCTGTAACCCCGTCAGATGATTGCGCACTGTATCCAGCAGGGTTACCTGCGAGATATTGAAAATGGACTGCTTAATGTTTTTAGCATTCTCAGGGTCAAAGAAGTCTTCGAGATTTTCTCCATCAAAGAAGTAGAAATGGTTGATGTCTTTATCAAAGAACCGTTTCACCTCCACGTCTGCGTCGGGGCTTCTCAAGGTTCTCGAGTTGCCGTGTCCCTGAAGAGGTGTAATGGATACCGTTAATTGCGATTTGTTACAGGCGATTGAACGGACGCCGTCTCTCTCTTGAATAAGGGCATCTGTTTTGCGTAAAAATTCAACTCTGTTTTCTTCGTTATGCAGACAGATTCTCACAGAAACAGGGAAAAACTTCCCCATCGGATTGTCCTGACTGACCTTTCGATTAAGAATGGAAAGGGTCGAGTCTTTATCCGAGAGGTGCAATTCCTCATCGTAAAGGCACCAGGAAATCGCATTCAGTAGCGTTGTTTTTCCTGTTCCATTTTTAGCGATGAGAACGGACAGTTTTGCACCGTAATCATTACTGAAGTTAATATCGAATGTTCCGTACTGACGATAGTTTACGAAACTGATTCTGTCGATAAAAATACTCATTGTGGCTCCGTTTCTGTGTCGCAGTCCTTCAGATGTTTCTGGATGAGCTCATTGTAGCCAGTTTTGTACCGGAACTTTCCTTCTTCCTCGTAATGAAGAATGTTTGTCATCAGTTTTTTTTCCGAGTCGGAAATCGGTAGTTGATGGATCTGATCGATAATTTTGCTGTTAATCGGCATCGAGAGTCACTCCTTTCTCTGCAAAACGGGCACGGACTTCGGCGAAGTTGTCGGCATTTTGGGCAATCTGCAAGGCACGAAGGGCTTCCTTTTTCAGCAGATTAGGGTCTGAGTTGTGGACGGTAATAAAGTCGTAAATTTCAGAAACGGGTTTGTTGGGCGCCTGGCGGATCACGCGCCCGACCCGCTGCACGTATTCCCGGGGATTGGTGCTGTTGGCGAGAAGAAAGGCAACACGCGCGTTCGGAATATCAATGCCCTCGTCCAAGCACTTCATCCCGAGAAGAACCTGAAGGTTATGGTCGGTAAATTGCTTGATGAGGCGTTGCCGTTCCGAAAGCCCTTGGTCATCTAATTTTGAGGCAGATTCGTCTTCCGTAATCTTGGCGCGCATGATGCCTTTTTGGGCGAGCCGTTCCATGCAAGGGACAAGCTGCTTGTCGGAAACGAAGACAAGAGTGTCCTGAATTTCCTGCGCGGATATGGAACCAAGCATCTCGCTGAATGCCGGAAGTTTTGCTGCGGCATTTTTGGAAATGTCCGCCCTGCGGTCATACAGTCGTTGCAGCTTTTCCTCATCGGGCTCTTCTTTGTTCAGTTCGATGGCAATCTGACGGGAAATGGTGGCATATTCACGGCCCTCTTTGTCGGACAGATGAACAAAAATCGGATGGTACCGGAAGCGGTTCAGAAATGGCTTTCCCGTTGCAGGATTGATGGTGTTGAGCGCATCTGCAATGGTGAAGGTAAAGGATTTTCCGCCAAAGTAATCCTGAATCAGCGAAGTTCCTTCTTCATCAAACATGCGTTGCGGGGTCGCGCTGAGCCCGACCCTGAACTGGTATTCCGGAAGTAATGCGCCGCGCATTTTGTGAGCCCCGGCGGCGTGAACTTCATCGCAGATGAATAGAACTTTTGTTTTCTGCAGATGCTGTTTCAGCAGTTTTCGGAACTTTTCACCAGATGCGAGCGAATGCGTTGTCAAAATCAGAGCGTTTTTCCAAAACCGGCGCGACAAATCCAGGAGTAGAATGGATAAATCTTTTTGCCAGTCATGATTGGTACCGTCGATGATTTCTGTCCGGTCCAGTGGAATGCCCAGTTTCTTGACATCCTCCAGCCATTGCCGGGAAAGGGTATTCTGGGGCGTGGAGACGATTGTGAGAAATGGCGTCTCTTCTTTGAGCTTTTCGACCATGCAGGCGAGTGCGGTTCTGGTTTTTCCGGTCCCGGTAGCCATTTCCATCAGCAGAGAGAAATGATTCTCTTTCCAGGCCTGTACCGCTCTCTGCTGGTGTGGAAACAGGTTCATTTGGAAAGCCTGTGTACGGCTCTTTTCCCTGTATTGCCGCATGACGTCAAGGTCAACGACATCACGGGGCTTTAGCTGAATCAATTTCTCCCGGATGGTTTCGGGAATGTCGAATGCCTTCGCCACGTCCGGTTTTTCGTTCTTCCAGTATGCGAGGAATTTCCGGTAGTCGGATTCCAGATATTCTTTCTGGACCGGATTCCATGAGCAGAAGACTTTGAACTCTTCGACGTTGTTCAGCCAAGCCTGAGCGGTTTCATTCACAGACCCGGAAAAGGAGACCATGTCTCCTTTCTCGTCCATGAAAATTCCGACTTTCTGATGGAAGAGGCTGTAGCGGCTTTTTACGCCGACGACAATCTTGATTTTGAGCCGGTTATTGTCCAAAAGCCAGGCCAGCAGTTTCAGGTGGTCATCCTGAAAACTGTCGGTATCCCAGCCGGAAAAGATTTTTTCATTGCCGTGAAGGGAGTCGTGGTCGCGAATGGTCTGCCAGTCTTCTTCGGATAACTCCGGAGAAATCAGCAGAAACATCGTGCCGTTATTGTGAATCAGTTCTTCGATTCCTTTGACCGCCACGGAAAGTGCCGTCGAACTGAAAAAGCCCGCAATGCGGAAGTACTTTTTCGTCCGTTGCAGTACCGGTGTGTAAAAGTCATCCAGCAAGTGGTTCTGACTTGCATCGGATTCGTAGCTTTTACGCAGCTGAAGTTCTTTAAGTCCCATCGGTTATGCCTCCCAATCAATGTGGCAGAGCCGTGTTTCCCATTCGTTTCCTACGAGAAGAAACTCAATCAGCGATTTGACATTGGAGCGTCTTCTGCGGATGGTGGAAAGGGAGAGAAAGGAGACGAGGTTGCGGTACACGCAAGTGCCGTTGAGTGCCTGATGCAGAATCGTTTGAATGCAGATATCCTGAAGGAGAACGCGTTGAAGGATGGGCTTTTTTGTGTCCCAACCGTAGGCGGTCAGCCAATTTCCCCAGGCAGACGGTTTAACAACTGTCGATTTGGCTGGCGTGAATGTGACCAACCGGAAGAGCGCTGCCAGCTTGGAATGGTTTTCTCCATATTTCTGTTTTGCCCACGCTGTTTTGGAGCCCATCAGTTCAAATCCTGCCTCCTGAATGGTCAGCCCGTCCGGATGAAACAGCAGGATTTCGCTCAGTCTGGAAGCACCATCTTTCAGGTTGCTGAAGCAGGGAATGTCAGCAGACGTCAAAGGTCGCCGGGGCGGGGTTTCGCGAATGGCGGCAAGGAAAGAGCCGAGTGGCATCTGCTTCAAAACCGAAAAAGCCGCTTGGAGTTCTTCTTCCGGACCGGTTAAAAGCGGTTGCAAAGTCTCTTCCGTGGATGCAAGGAAGTTCCGAATCCACTGTTCGGAATCCGGGTCATTCGGAAGGCTGGAGAGCCAATCAGTGTAAAAGCCGCTCATGATGCCTTCCCGTTTTTATCGTACCTCAGGTCAAAATACGCCCGGGCAATCTCCGGGTATTCCGCCTCGAACTGGCGGAGGGCTGCCATGGAAGCGCACAGCGTCCCGGAGGTTTTGTGAAGAGCCTGATTGGCTTCACAGAAATCCCGAAAACTCATCTTTTTGAAGATGTTCGGCTGATTGCACCAACGCGCCAGCGACACATACATCGTGCGAAATGGAGACCGTTTCCAAGGGGTGTCGTTCCGGTTTTGATACCGCATGACGTATGGAAGACAGCGGTATTTCATGAGAAGGGCGATCCGGCGGAATGTATTCGCAATGTCATCGGCACCGGTGCTTTCGAATCCGCAGAGCACATAGAACTTGATGTTGATTGTCTGCGTATGCCTCCGGATCATCCTGAGCTTTTTGTGAATCAGGTCATAATCTGCAATGTTGTCGAATGCAAACGTAAAGTCTCCGTCATAGTTGGAGGAGAAGAGCATTTCGCATTTCCGGTCGGTCAGGAGTCGTTCGTCAAGGCCTTGCTTGAACTTGAAGGGGCGTCCGGTGCCGATCAGTTCCTTGAGAATCCGCTCCCACTTGGCGAAGCCGAAGAAGTTGTCATCGAGCAGACAGATTTTCCGCCGGGAGGGGTCATAGAATTCCGACAAAGGGCTATGCTGGAAGACGTGGTCGAACTTCTGATTGACGCAGAAGGGACATTTTCTGAAACAGCCACGGGTGACAAAGCCGATGCTGTAGTCGGTGTATTCCTTGAACTTTGTCAGGAAGGAAGATTCTTTGAAGGGACGTCCTTCGAGGGCCCTTGCCTCTGCCGCATGTTTCTTTTCGGATTGAATCCACTCATCGTAGAGGTGGTAATCGGGCATATGGTGCTCGATATCATCTGGAAGATTCGGCGCTTTGTCGAAGTAGAACCCTGTTCCACCGATATGGATGCGGTCTGATTCTTCGAGCCATTCCGGAACGGGCGTATCTGTGAAAACCTTGGAGACGAAAATCTGGTCGAATTGGTCAAAACAATCGTAGTGGAGAAGCAGAGAGGTTTCAGCACCTTTCTCTTTCCAGTATCCAGATAGTTTTTCGCAAACCAGATTGGGAAAGCGATGGTTTTTGCGCCCAATCAGGTCCGCGTCGACAATTCCGATTTTCATGAAGTTCGTCGTGGGAACAGACTCTGCGCGGCCGGAAAAAAGGGGGCTTTTTTATGATCCGCATTCAGAATGAGATCAAGATAAAAAAAAAACGCGAAAACTCAATAACATTCATCGAAACGTATGAAAAACTGCGTCCGGCACGGAAGACGGGCGGCAAAAAGAGGCGCGGCCCGGGCCGCGGGGAGGCGGCTCGGGCTGGTAGCGGTGTGGCAGGGCGGTGGCGCGGTCCTGTGGTGTACAGGCGCGGGTCGTCGTGTACCCGGTTCGCAACGCTGGCTCCGCTTCGTCCGCACAACCTGCGGCGCAACGTGACGCCTCACCGCAGGTTGGGGCTTCGGGGGCACGGTTGTGCCTTTTGATGGGACAGATGGGGCTACTGGGGCCACTGGGGCCACTGGGGCCACTGGGAGTGCCGCGCTATATGCTGTCGCGAGCCGTCGTGTTCCCGGTTCGCTCCGCTCAGGCGGCGTGCCGCCGGGAGAAAGTACTTATTTGACACCTTGGTCGGAACGTAGTGGAGACAGAGTCCGTGTGGCTCAAAATTCATAAACCCTCGCGCGGCTTCGCCCCTCCGTGTGGCTCAAAATTCCTAAAACCTTCGCGCGGCTACGCTCTTCCGTGTGGCTCGCTCCGCGCCGGGGTGCAAAAAAAAAAACGGCACCACCCGCAGGGGTGGCGCCGGGGAGGGCGGCAAACTGCCGCCTGTGATGCGCGCGGCTGTTCAGGAGGCGCGCGCCTCCGGTCAGACGAGGGCGGAATGGGAGAGGCGGACAAAGCCCGGGTAGAGGTAGGGACCCTTTTCGAAGGAAAGGGTTTCCTCCAATTCGGGAATTTCGTTGTCGGTGCCGCAGAGCAGGATGTCGATGCGCCGTCTGGCTTCGCGGAGGCGTTCCACCGAGGCGGCAAAACGGATTTCCATGCGCTCCATGCCCTGCGGACGGTTGCGGCACATCCACATGTGGCGGTGCTCCTTCATGAGCGTTTCCATCGCGGCAATGGCTTCGTCGATGAGCTGGGGAATGTCCGACATCGAAGAGCGGTCGCCGGTCCG
The DNA here is from genome assembly GCA_949295265.1 of uncultured Verrucomicrobiota bacterium. Taxonomy (GTDB): domain Bacteria; phylum Verrucomicrobiota; class Kiritimatiellia; order RFP12; family UBA3636; genus JAEDLN01. The sequence goes on from CASFKR010000044.1 coordinate 16,039, forward strand.
GCGCATCACGGCATAGCCGCTGAGCATCGCTTCGGCCAGCGCGCAGCGGGCGGAGACCGCCGTGAGGATGGCGCGCGCCAGCGGGATGGAGCCGCCCTCGGTGTGCGTGACCCAACTCGAGGCGGGGATTTTCTTGAGTGCCGCCTCGGCATCTTCGCGCATGCGGGTCAGCGCGGGCGTGGCGTCGGTTTCGCTGACCGGTTTCGTGCGAAGAATCTGCGCCTGCAGGTTCATGATGGGGTCGTCGTAGAGGAGCAGATGCCAGTCCCCGGTGCAGATGTCGCCCACCGCGGTGACTTCCGCATAGGAGTTTCCATAGCAGATGGCATCGTAGCGCTTTTCGAGCGTCTCCGGGTCGGTGGGGGCGCCGTACGAGTAGTCTGCCGCAAACAGGTTGCCGGCAAAGGCGCTTTCGAAGTCGCAGAAGCCGCCGTCGTCACCCCATTCGGTGAAGAAGAGGTCCTGAAGTTTGGCTTCCACGCCTGCATCGATGCAGGGAATGACGCGCTCCATCGTGGTTTTCGAGGCGTACCAGAGCAGATTCCAGGTCCAGATGCCCGATGCGAGGCAGGGCTCGCCGTGGAGCGCCTGGTGGCGGCGGATGAAGTCGATGTAGAAGGCTTTGTCGGTGTGATAGTAATCCCAGTAGCAGAGTTGGAGATTTTCCGGGATTTTCTCCGCGACTTCCGGCGGGATGTCGCAGCGGTCGTAGTAATCGCCCTTCGGGGAGGCGGCGCGGAACCACATGTCCGACCACATGATGGGCTTGACGCCGTAGCGGTTGCAGATTTCCGAGACGCGGTTGATGTGCTCCAGGAGAATGTCGAAGGCGGGTCTGTCGCCGTGGCGTTTGCGGTATTCGCCGGTGCCGATGCCCCAGGCTTCGTCCATGCCGATGTGGAAGGTGCGGGTGCGCACATTCTGCGTCCAGAACTGCATCATCTTTTCGATGAGCGCATAGACCTTTTCCTCGCCGACGAGCATGACGCCGTTGAGGTCGCGCAAGTCTTTGTAGTGGGGCCAGCCGAACATCTGTTCGAGGTGGGCGAGCGTCTGGAAGCAGGGGACGAGCTCGATGCCGTAGTCGGCGCAGCAGTCATCGATGGCGCGGATGTCTTTGGCGCTGTAGCGGCCGCGCTGGAATCCGAAATAGGGTTCGCCCGGCAGTTCGTAGACTTCCTCGGTGTAGAGCAGCAGGCGGTTGTAGCCGAGCAGGGCGAGCCGCTGGATGGTGGAGAACAGGACGTCGACGCGCGGCACGGCGCAGCGCGAGCAGTCAAGCATGATGCCCAGGGTCTTGAACGGGGAGCGACAGACGGCGCCGGGGCGGATGGTGTCCGAGAGCGCTTCGCCCAGGAGCCGCATGGCCTGCGTGATGAAATGATAGCGGATGGTGACGGCGCCGTCATCCGCGACGAGCGCGCACGATTCATCGGGCGAGGCGACCTTTTCGAAGGCGATTTTAAGCGTGGCCCGATAATCATAGTCGACGAGCTTGAAGAGCCTCGGGGCCTCCAGGCGCTTGAACGCGGGGCGCAAATCATCCGGGAGCGGAGCGGACAGATAAACTTCTTTCATTCTGGACATGACAGCAGATAGGATAGGGAGTGGCAGGAAAAATGACGGGACGGGCTGCGCAGCCATTCGGTCTGCACGCCCCCATGATGGCATCTTTCCCAAAAAGTTTCCACCGCCACTGCGCGGACGGAAATCTGCCGGCGCAGACAGGACAGGCGGGACAGGACGAACAGGACATCGTATTTTGGCTTCGCTGCGCTGGCTTTTAGCGGGCGGTTAACGCCGCCCGCACCACCACCGGCGGTTCGCCGGCGCCTCATCGCAGGATGGGGCTACTGGGGGCATGGTTGTGCCTTTTTTCATGGGGCCACTGGGGCTACTGAGGCTACTGGGGCTACTGGGAGTGTTTCGCTGTGGGCAATTGCGAGCCGTCCTGTCTGTCGTGTTCGTCGTGTTCGTCGTGTTCGTCCTGTTCCGGCTCGCTCGTGCGCCTACATAATGCTGCTGCGTTTCGGATGCTCAACTCCAATAACTCCGATGATTTCGACCTTTCTGGGCTTTCAGCGGCGGTTCAGGACCGCTGAAGTGGAGAAAGATTTCATTGAAAAGCCGCTCTGGGAGCGGTGAATCAGGAAATCGTACGAAAAAGTTGATTTTCCGCTTGCAGAGGCGGGGGGCGTTTTGGCATTCTTTGTTCCCGTTGCGCCGCTACTTGAGC
>CASFKR010000045.1 GCA_949295265.1 uncultured Verrucomicrobiota bacterium
GAAATCTCACCTATTATTGGAGGCTTGAAAGATGTCTCTCTACAACCTCCATTATCTGGAGTTTATGGCAACAAGCCATGACAAATTTTGGTCACACCCTTTCCGCAAAGGGCACTTGTCTGGTCGGGCGGCTTTGTTACAATATGGAGCGACACCCCACCCCATCCCTTCTGTTATTCTACGCCATGAATATTACTCATCTTCGTGCGAATCACCACACGGAACCCATCGGGTACGACCTTTCCGATCTGTCCCTCTCGTGGATTCCGGAATCCGATACGGCGCAACGCGCCCGTTGGAGCCGCATTGAAATCGCCGCCGATGCCGCCTTCAAGACGCTGGTGGCAGACAGCGGCGAAGCGCAACTCGATTCCCTCTCGTGGCAACCGGGCATTGCGCTCCAACCGCGCACCCGTTACTACTGGCGGGTGACGGTCTGCGCGGACAATGGCGAAACGGGCTCCGCCGCCTCGTTCTTCGAAACGGGAAAACGGGAGGAGCCGTGGGCCGCACAATGGATTACCGCACCTGATGCGGAAACGGCACAGCACTTCATCGTGCGCAAGCGTTTCACCGCGAAAGCCGGGCAGGCGGCGCGCCTGCACTGCACGGCGTGCGGCATTTACGAGGCGCAGCTCAACGGCAAACCCGTCACCGATGAAGTGATGCTCCCCGGGTACCACTTCTATCCCGCGGAAACACAGGCGCAGACCTTTGACGTCACGCCGCTCCTGCAGGACGGCGAAAATACGCTCGAATTCCATGTCGGCCGCGGCTGGCACGGCTCCAATCTGGCGACCTGGAAACCGGAGGTGGCACCCTACGGGAAAATGCCCGGCGTCATTGCGGAACTCATGCTCGACGGTTCGCCGGCGGTGGTCACGGACACCTCGTGGGAGGTTTTCCCCTCCCCTGTCACCGACTCCAGCATCTACCTGGGCGAGCACATCGACGCCTACCGCGCCGCACTCAGCGCCCCGGGGGCAACCGGACAGCCTGCCGTCCTCTACCCCGAAAAAACGGGACCCATTGCCGACCGGCACAGTCCGCCCATCCGGCGCACACAGACGCTCACGCCGGTAAAGATTTTCACAACCCCCAAAGGTGAAACGGTCATCGATTTCGGGCAGAACATGACGGGCTGGCCCGAGTTCTGCAACCACGCGCCCGCCGGCACTACGTGGATGCTCGAGGCGGGTGAAATGCTCGATGACGACGGCAACTTCTTCCGCGACAATCTGCGCCGCGCTCTGGCGCAGCTCCGCTACACCTCCGCCGGAGATAACGGGCAGTGGGTTCGCCCGCACTTCACCTACTACGGGTTCCGCTATCTGCGCCTGACCGGCTGCCCCGGCACACCCGATCCCGCCGATGTCCGCGCACAGGTCATCCACTCCGACCTGGGCATTACCGGCAATATCCGGACGGGCAATGCGCTCCTGGACCGCTTCTTCCTGAATACGCTCTGGGGACAGCGCGGCAACTTCCTCGATGTCCCGACCGACTGCCCGCAGCGCGATGAACGCCTCGGCTGGACCGGCGATGCGCAGGTCTTCTGCGCAACGGCGTGCTTCAACATGTACACGCCGGCCTTCTTCGAGAAGTACATGCACGACATGGCGCTCGTGCAGCCCCATTTCGACGGCGGCGTTCCCTTCGTGATTCCCCCGCCCTGGCACTGGTATCAGGATAAGGGTTCTTCCTCCTCGGCCGCGTGGGGCGATGCGGCAGCCATCATCCCGTGGCTCGTGTACACCTTCTTCGGAGACAAATCCCTGCTCCGCAAGATGTACCCGAACATGAAGCAGTGGGTCGGGTTCATCGAAAACGAAGATGCCAGGAGCGGCGGCCGCCACCTGTGGACGACAGGGTTCCACTTCGGCGACTGGCTTGCACTCGACAACTTCCGCAATCCGCTCGACGCCATCGGCGCCACCGACGTGTACTACATCGCCTCGGCCTACTACGCCTACTCCACGGAGCTCACGCTGCGGGCCGCCGAAGTGCTCGGCGAATTTGCCGATGCGGAGCGGTACCGCAACCGGCTCGAAAAGATCAAAGCAGCCATCCGCGACGAGTTCTTCTCGCCCAACGGACGCTGCGTGACGGATACGCAGACGGCGTACGTCCTCGCCCTCGCCATGCATCTCGTGCCCGATGAACTGCGGCAGAACTGCGCCGACCGGCTTGCGAAGAAAATCCGCGACAACAAAACGGCGCTCGAAACCGGCTTTGTCGGCACCTATTTCCTGTGCCGCGTTCTCTCGGACAACGGGTATGCCGATGTGGCGTACGACCTGCTGCTGCGCGAAGAATATCCGAGCTGGCTCTACGAAGTGAAGTACGGCGCAACCACAGTCTGGGAACGCTGGAACAGCTGCGGTCCCGCCTCCCGCAAGGAGTTCCTGAGCATGAACTCGCTCAACCACTACGCATACGGCTCCATCGAGGAATGGGTCTACCGTTGCGTCTGCGGTCTGAACCCCGACCCGGCACGCCCCGGCTTCCGCCACGTCATTCTGCGCCCGCTCGCCTCGCAGAAACTCGGTCATGCCGAGTTGCGCTACGATTCGCCCTGCGGCCGCTATGAAACGGGCTGGAAATACGGCGAGGACGGTCGCGTGACGTACACCTTCCGGATTCCGTTCGGCTGCACGGCCACGCTGGCAATCCCCGGTGCCGAAGGGCTCCCGGCGGAGCTCGGACCCGGATCGCACACCTTCACGGTGTAATCTCCGGAACCCTCCCTGCATGCGGCGGAATCGGGTACGCGCCCGGTTCCGCCGTTTCTGTCGCTTCGCACCAATCCGTCCGCAGGCGCATACGGCTTCGCTGCGCTGCCTTCGTTCAGCGGCTGAGCCTTCGGGAGAAAGGATTGATTTACACCTTGGCCGGAGCAACCGGCGGAAACGGCCAAACGGGGTAACAGCTCCGCATGTATCCGCCTTTTCGTGCAAGAACCGTTCTGCGACCGGCTTTACGGTGTCGCCGGTTCGAGGCTGCCGACCCATGCGTCGACCGCCTCGAGATTCCGGCGCAGATTCCGGCGCAGATTTTCAAGCGCCGCGGCGGGCGCGTCCGCATCTTCGTAGGCTGCCGCAAACTGGCGGTCGAGTTCCTGATAGGGAGCCAGCACCTCCGACCATTCCTGCAGACGCGCTTCGAGCCGCTCCGTCCGGAACGGTCCCGCCCGCAAGGTTCGCCAGCGCGCCGCAAGAAGCGCGCGGAATTCCGGGACATCCCGGAGGAGACGCTCCGTGAGCGAATGCGTAAGTCGCTGGAACGGCTCATCCGTAAAAGATTTGTCGTAATCCCACGGCACAAAGAAAAGGCGTCCTGCCCCGTCGCGGCAGACGGCCACATTCGTGATGCGGCCGTCGAAATTCTGCGTCAGCTGAAGCACGAGCAGAAAATCGGCAATGGCGGGCAAGTCGTACCGCGCGGCGGCCTGCGCGCAAAAAGTCTGCGCATCCGTTTCGCGGACAAAGCGGGCTTCCGGCGCATACCAGCCGGTTGCATCACCGTCTTCCGGCTTGGGCCAGAGCTGCGTGAACACGCGCGGATTCTCTTCGTGGAAAAGCCGACTCGGACGGCTCGCGCGCAGGATGACCTGCGCCGAAGAAATGAGCTTTTCATCGAGCCGGTTTCCGAACTCGTAGAGTCCGAAATATTCGCCATTGATGAAAACCTCCGCCCAGGCGACCGACGGTGCGAAATGGTTCGGGGGCGCGCCCGCTTCCGCGGTGGCGCGGAACAGCTCGAAGGAAAAGGCGTTACGCAGGCGGGACGGATCGGAATAGCCGCTGAAAAAGTTGAGGTGCTCGAGCCCGGGATCGCCGATGAGGCCATGTGGCGTATCGAATTCCAGCGAGAAAGAACGCTTGCGGCCCTTGATGAAACTCGTATTGCCGCGCGTCTTGGCGCCGCCGCCCGCACGCCCGCAGAAGCCGTTGCGCCATTCGGGTTCGCCCGTCCCTGCAGGCCAGTAGAGACAGGTGAAATCGGTGCGATGCGTCTTGGAAAGCGGCTCCGCCACATAGACCATGAAAACCGGGAGCGTGCGGTGCTCCGGCATGACGCGGAAGGTAAACGGATGCGGCGTTTCGCCGAAGATGCCGCCGCGCGCGGTCAGCGTAACCACCTCGGGAACCGATGCGGGGCGCGCGAGGAGGCGACCGGTGGCATCCAGCAACTCAGGGCGGGAGCTTTCCCAGCGCACATCTGAACCCGCCGCCCGCAAATCGAGCGATTCGGTGAGGAAAAAGGGCGCGCGATTGCCGCCGAGCAAATCGAAGGCGTTGAGCGCAACGGGGGCAAAACCCAGGCGGGTGCGCGCAGCCTGATGCAGGCGCTCCCGCGCCTCCATCCCGGTGCGCGACCACGGGAAATGGACATCGCCCGCCAGCAGCGCACGCATCTGCGCCGCGTCGTTGGTCGGCGCAGACCGGCCGAAAGCGCCGCTGAAGTGGAGAGCATCGGCCTGTTCCGCCGATCGCGGACCGTAGGCTTTCCAGGCGGAGCCGTTGCGGTCGAACGGCTCCACGAAATAGAGCCCGCGGAACGTGTTGTCGACGAAAAAGCGGACGAGCCCGTTTGTGGTGCCGGGCAGGAGTCCCGGCGCATCGGGATGGGTTTGCGCCCACGCTTCCGGCGCCAGAAGACGGATGGTACCGGAGCCGTCTGCGAGGAAGGATGCCGGGGCGGCAATCAGGTAGGAGGGACGGCGAGCGGCGTGCTCGTGGGTATATCCGTCATCGAGCGACATTTCGCACCGTTTCGTGCGCCCCTGCCACGTCACAACCACGTCGCGCATCCGGTCGGCGCGCGCCGTGCGGTAGCCGGATTGGAGCGATTCCTCGTGGCGGCGCACAAAATGCCGGGCGTCGGCACTCGTCATTTTGACGGACAGGACCGGCAGATCATTCCGGAAAACGAGTTCGCGCGACGTGCGAGGATTGAGACGGTCGAGCGCGCGGCAGAAGGAACTGAACCCGCGGACGCACCGGCGCGCAGCGGCCTGAAGCGGCGTGTAGAGCGGCTCCAGCGTCGCAGCAGCCGAAAAGGGCGAGCGCGCCAGTTTGCGGATTGTGCGGGGCAACGGCTCGCGATTCCACAGGCAGAGATCGTCCAGATCGCCGCAAATGGAATCGGGGTCCGTTCCGTAAAAGGCGACGAGCCGACCGGGGATGCGGCAGGGGCTCGCGGGCTTCTGCTCATCCAGCAGCACGCCGTCGAGATAGAGCCGCGCGGCTTCCGGAGAAAACGTCAGCGCCATGTGCGCATAGCGTCCCAGCGCGTCGTAGGGACCGCTCAGCCGGAGGACGCCGTCCTGGAGAGGCAGCTGCACCAGCAGTCTGTCGCCTTCGATGCGGAAGAAAAAGTCGGGCGCCCCGCTCTGCCCTGCCGCAAAAACCGTCTGGGTCGGTGCGGACGCATGCGCGTTGAACCAGAACGCGACGCCCCCGGTGGAACCGATGTTGGCCTGCCAGTTGACGGGCAGCCGGAAAACGGCGTCATTGCCGGAGCGGAACCGCCGTGCGCGGCCGGTGCGCCCGTCCACGGCTTTGGCGCCCGTGGTTTCCGAAGCGAGTTCGGGTGTGACGTGGAGTCCGACCGGCTCATCGCAGGATTCGAGATAGCAGAGCCCGTGACGGCGGTCGAGCCGCGCCTGCGCATGGTCGCGCAGAAACGCATCGGCGCGCATCGCCAGCACATGGAGCGAGGGCGGCGCAAACAGAGCGATGCCCCCGGCGGTCAGAACCGCCAGGAGCGCAACAATCCGCAACAAAGTAAGACCGGACAGTTTCACGGGCTGGTGCCGTTTCAGCGGATGCCGCCGGGACGGTCCAGGAACACGTTCACGGATGTGAGCCCGCCCGCCTTGGTGAGAGCCTCCTGGAATTCGGCAACGGGCACCTTCAGGCCGGAAAAGACGTACTGGTAGGTGACGGTGCCCGCGCGGTCGGCGGCACTCTCGAGATTGCGGCGTGCCGTGGTGCGTTGCAGCGCCTCTTCCAGCGCCTTCATCGCCTCGGCGGCACCCTCGCTGGGTCGCGTCAGCACGAGCACCCCGTCGCGGCGCAGCCACCGGCACGCCGAAAAGCCGCGCACCAGCAGAAGCGTCGCAAAGGCAAAAACGTAGAGGATGAAAATGAAGGCGAAATTCAGCGTGGCCGCGGAAATGGCGGCGGCGATCACGAGCATGATGAAGCCCACCTCTTCCGGTTCCTTGATGGGCGTACGGAAACGGATGATCGAGAGCGAACCGAGCAGGCCCAGCGAGAGCGGGATGGATATCTGCACGCCGATGAAGAGCGTTGTAATGGCGAGCGCCAGCAGCGGGAACGAGCGGTGCACCTGGCTTCCGGTGCCCCGGCGCTCGTAGAAAAAGCGGTACATCAGCTGCGCCGCAAGCGCCGCCAGCAAGGCGGCAAGCAGGGCGGAGACGAACAGCCCGATGTCGAACTGTTCGCGGATTTTTTGCGTGGAATCAAACAGTTCAGAAAACCGGATCGTGTCATTCATAGAGGCGATAACCCTTCCTTGAGGCGTTCAACGCAGACGCCGTATTTGGAAAAACTGGTGAGGCGGAAGCCGGACTCGCACAGCGTGGAAACCCACGCCGGGGGCAGTCCGCTTTCATGCTTGAATTCGCAGACGGTCACCGGCAGCGCCAACGGCACGAGGGATTCCGCCCACGGAAAGCGCGTCGGGTTCACGCGCTCGGCGCGGATATCCCAATCGAGACTGATGCGGCTGCCGTCGGGCACGGAGACCCAGCGGCGGCGGCGGTAGGCAATCTGCAGAAGCGGCACGCGGAAGAAACCCTCCGGGAGCGCCGCCTCCGCACAGTGCGCCTGGAGCCAGTCCGTGAAAAAGGGATCCTCGAGCGGGGTCGAGGTCAGCCGGTCGCGGTTGATGCGGAAGGTGCGGCGCGATTTCCGCCGCGAAGCGCCGAGCCGCAGTTTGAGTTCGAGAAAGACGGGAATTTCGCCCTTCGCATCGGGCCGCGTTTCCCCGTACCAGCGGAGGCGCACCTTCGTTTTCAGGTTGTCGCCGTTGGCTTTCTCGGCATACGAATCGAAGTGGACGGTCTCGAAATAAATGGAGCGCACGAGTCCCTCCGGGTATTCGCCGTCGGGCAGACAGTGCGCATCGAGAAAGGCCGCAGCGAGCGGCTGCAGGCGCGGATGTCCGCGCAGTTTGCGCTCCACAACGAGGTTCGGCTCGGTGGAGGGCAGCCCCCACCGAGTCCCGTCTGAAAGAGACATCCCCCGGTCAGTACGGGAGAACCAGGACATCGCCTTCGCGCAATTCATCGTTGGGACCGACCTTGTCCGGATTGGCTTCGCGGATATCCCGGTTGCGGGCTGCATCCCCGTACACGCGCTGCGCGATGCGGTACAGGGTATCCCCACGGCGCACCTGATACGTGCGCAGGTTCTGCGTTGCCGGTGCCGCAGGCGTGGCGGCGGTTGCGGAAACAGACGACGGGGAGGAAGGCGCGGAGGGCATCGGGTTGTTGAGCAGCGCATCCAGATGGCGGCGGGCGGACTGCAGTTCGCGCAGAAGCCGGGCCGCATCGGCACGCGCGGCATCGCGCTCCGCCACGACGGCCGTGTGCGTTGCCTGCAGGTTCGTATAAGCCGTTTCGAGCTCCGCGAGACGCTCCTCAAGCGCGTGAAAACGCTCCGCTCCGGCACCGGACTGAATCGTCTCCGGTCCGAAACTCTGCGCGATGCGGTTGCGTGCGGTCAGGAGGCTGGCTTTCGCCATTTCCGCCTTTTCAGCGGTGGGCGCGAGCCGCAGATAAGCGCGAAATTCGCCCATCGCCTCATAGGGATCGTTGAGTGAATCGAGCAGCAGGGTGCCGAGCTGGAACCGCACCAGCGAATTGGTGGGATTGTCGAGGATCATCTCCTCGTAAATGCGGCGCGCGGCTGCCGGATCGCCATCCAGCTGCGCCTGCATCGCCGCCTGGAACCGTTCTTCCTGCGAGGCGGCGCGCTCCCGCGAGGCAACCGAAAAGTTGGGGAAGCAGGACGTAGCCAGAAGGACGCTCATCGCAACGGCGCTGAGCAGGCGCGGGCAACGCAAAAGGAGTAAGGGGCTCATGGAAAGGACGCAGGATTAACGGAGCGTAATGGTTTGCTCGGTGAAGCCCTGGCAGCGCAGGGAACCGATGCGCTGCCGGACGATGAGGCGGATGGCATGTTCTCCGGCAGGAAGCCCGGAGAGCGTCAGGTGCGGTCCCGTGGCGGCGGGGCGCCCGTCGACGAGCCAGGTGAAGCGCGGCGCCTCCGCCGGGGCGGCGGCATCGCCGGACGGCGGCGCGGTGTATGCGGCGCGGAGCGCGAGGCGCTGCGCCGCGGGCGCCTCGCCGGAATCGGGGAGGCCCTCGATGCGGGGTTCCAGGCGGGGTGCCCAGGGGGCGCAAAGCGGATCCCCGAGCGGCAGAATCTGGAGCGGCGAACGGATGGCCCCGTAGAGCGCCTCGAGCTGCGTTGCGCCACCGAGCAGCAGGGAGAAAATCCAGGGCGATGCAAATTTGGACGCATTCGCGTAGGGCTCTACGACCGTTCCGCTCGTGGCGGCGGCACCGCGCTCCAGCCACTTCGTCGCCTTCATCTGGGCGCCCGTCCAGAAGGCGGCGCCGAAACTCGTGAGGTGATCGGCATACGCGCCGGGCGCCAGGATGCCCGGTGCCAGGTTGACCGAGCGCGTGCCCGCCATGTACCCGACAACGGGACCGTTCCCGGCGGCGGGCTGATTGGTGGAGACTACGGCGCGTACGCCGGTTGCGGGCGCCCGCGCATCGATGAAGGCAGCCGCGCGCGCAACGGCGGAGGAGCGGCACCAGTACCGCACGTCATCCGTCTTCGCGAACCAGATGGCGCCCGTCGGCGCAGTCGAAGTCGCCCCGATGGCGCGCGACAACGCCGTCAGCGCCCCCTGGAGCGACTGCCCGCGCGATCCCGTGTAGGCGAGCATCATGGCGGGCAGGGGCATGCCGCTGAGGATTTCCGCCCGCATCTGGTCGAGCGAGCGGGCCTCCGCAACGCCATCCGCATCGGACGCAAGGGGACACCGGAACAGCGGCGAGCGGTATTGCGCGGAAACAATCTGCGCAGGCTGTTCCGGCCAGACGCCGCGCAGGAAGGTCGCCCCCGTCAGCGAAAGATCCGCATGACCGGCCTTGGCGAGCGTGTTGCTCGCCGCCGTCACGCGCGCCGGGAAGGAGCATGAATATGCCCACGCCAGAATCTGCCGCGAAAGTCCTGCCTCCGTCAGCGCCGCCTGAACGGGCTCGTAAATGCGCGTCCGGAAATCGTCGACGGTGACGGCCTCCGGCACTTGTCCATCGGCACCGGGCGGCACCTCCACACCGATCAGATTGCACGCAGGCACACCGGCCTGCCGCGCGTAGGAGAGCGCCATGAGCCGCGAATCGATGTCGGCGTCATTGAAGATGACCGCCAGTTCGTGCGGACCCAGCGCCTGGCTCAAAAGCGGAAACAAGGCGAGCAACAGCAACGCTGTTCCCCGCCTTATTCTGGATGCCCGGAAAAATCCGGGCACCGCCTGTGAGCCCGGTTTACGCATCAGGCTTAGTGGCGACCCATGATGCGGTCCGCATATTCACCCGTGCGGGTGTCAATGCGGATCCAGTCATTTTCGTCGACGAAAATCGGCACCTTGAGCTCGTAGCCGCCTTCGACGCGGGCGTTCTTCATGACCTTGCCCGCAGCGGTGTTGCCCTTGGCGCCCGCATCGCACCATTCGACCTTGCGCTCGATGAAGGTGGGCAGGTTGACTTCCACCGGAACGCCGTCCAGGAAGAGGATGCGGCATTCGATGTTGTCCTCGAGAAAATACTTCTTCTCGCCCATCACTTCCGCCGAAACGGAGATTTCGTTGTAGTCCGCATCGGAGAAGATGAAGTTCTCGCCGTCTTCGTAGGAGAAGTTCACCGTCTTTTCGGCGAGATCGAGTTCATCAAACACATCGTTTTCACGGAAGTTCTTGACGAACGTGTTGCCCGTGAGCATGTGCTTGAGGCGGCAGGTGTAAATCGACTGACCTTTGCCGGGTTTCGTGAAGTTATATTCAGTAATCGTATAGGGTTGCCCCTCAAAACGGAGCTTGAGACCCTTGCGCAAATCAGAAGCAGTGTAAGGCATAAGAATCCTTGGAAAAATGAACGTCTGGACGTCGGATGCGGGAAGCCGGGGGAATCATCCCGCGTTCAGGCACCGAAACAATGCGAAAAGTATAGAAAAATCGGCTCTTGCGGTCAACTGAGCCGCCGCGCAAAAGCGGGAATCCGGCGGTTAGCCGGCACGTCCGCCTTCCCGGCGCCAGAGGATTTTCCGCGCGCCGCTGAGTGGAGTTGTCATCCATGGGGCATTCTTGCTACCGTACCCGTGTCGGTCGCCCCGTACACGGGTCGCCCCGCCCTTCCGTGGCATATAACACACCATCCACCTCATTCTTATTCTGATGAAAACCTGGCAAGAACTCCCCGTGGGAACCGTTCAGCTTCAGGATCCCTTTTTCGCCCCGCGCGTCCGCACCAACCATGAACGGACCATTCCGTCCAATCTGGAAAAATGCCACGAGACCGGACGCTTCGACGCCTTCCGTCTCGACTGGAAGGAAGGGATGCCCAACAAGCCCCACTTTTTCTGGGACTCCGATGTGGCCAAAGTGCTCGAAGGCATGGCGTACGACCTGCAGCTCAATCCCGATCCGGAGCGGGCCGCCGAACTCGACCGCTATGTCGACCTGATCTGCTCGGCCCAGCAGCCAGACGGCTATCTCAACGTCTATTTCACGCAGATCGAGCCGGAAAACCGCTGGAAATGCCTGCGCAACAATCACGAGCTGTACTGCGCCGGGCACCTGATGGAAGCCGCCGTCGCCCATTACCGCGCAACCGGCAAGCGCACATTCCTCGACTGCCTCTGCCGCTATGCCGATTACCTCACAACCGTATTCGGTCCCGGCGCCGACCAGTGTCACGGCTATCCCGGGCACCCGGAAATCGAGCTCGCCCTCTGCAAACTGGCAGACGCCTCCGGGAACGAAGCCTACCGCGATCTGGCCCGCTATTTCGTGGATCAGCGCGGTCAGGAACCGCTTTATTTCATCGAGGAAGCCCGCCGCAACAAGCGGCCGGAGGACGAGGTGGATATGAGCCTGTTCCAGGCGGACCGCCCGGTCCGCGACCAGCCCGGAGCCTCCGGGCACGCTGTGCGCGCCCTCTACCTGTATTCAGGCATGGCGGACGTCGCCACCGCCTGTGATGACCGCGAGCTGCTCGCCACCTGCGAACGGATGTGGGATGACATCGTCCGCCACAAGATGTATGTAACCGGCGGCATCGGCTCCACTTCGTGGGGCGAGCGCTTCACCTACGATTACGACCTGCCCAACGCGACGGCCTATGCGGAATCCTGCGCCGGCATTTCGCTCGTGCTGTTCTGCCACCGGATGCTCAACATCACGGGCGACGTCCGCTATGCGGAAACCATGGAGCGCGGGCTTTACAACGGCGCCATCAGCGGACTTTCCCTCGAGGGCACGTCCTTTTTCTACGCCAATCCCCAGGTCTTTGCAGAAAATCAGAAATCCGGCGACGGGCAAACGGTCCGCGTCCGCCAGCCCTGGTTCGGCTGCTCGTGCTGTCCGACGAACTACTGCCGCTTTATTCCGCAAATCGGCTCCTTTGCCTACTCTTCGGAGGCCAACACCCTGCGCGTCAACATCCCCGCAGCCGCAGAGGTGCACGCCGCGCTCGGGAAAGGGCCGTTCGCCGTCAGGCTCGAAGGCGCCTACCCGTACGACGGCGCGCTCGCGTTCACGGTGCTGGAAACCCCCGCAACGCCCTGCCGTCTGGCAATCCGCATCCCCGCGTGGTGTCCGCACTACGAAGCCTCGGAACCGGGCACGCTCGAAAAGGGCTACCTTGTTTTCGAGCGGTGCTGGAAACCCGGCGACGTCATCCGCCTCACGCTGGACATGCCGGTGCAGGGGTTGCACGCGCATCCGATGCTCGAAGAAAACGCCGGGCGCATGGTGCTCCGGCGCGGTCCCCTGCTCTACTGCCTGGAAGGCGTCGACAATGGTCCTATGCTCTCCAGCCTCGTCATTCCCGAGCACCAGGACTTCCGCACGGAGCCCGTTGCAGGCCTTCCCGGCGTCATGGGGCTGACCGGCAAAGCCTGGCGGGAATCGCGCGTTGACCCGGATGCGCTCTACGCACCGGACACCCCCGTTCGCGAGGAGACCGTCTTCCACGCCGTTCCCTACGCGCTCTGGCAAAATCGCGGCACCTCCTCGATGCTCCTCTGGGTCCGCTGCGCCTGACCATCTTTCTCCATCCACTCCCTCCTGCGGCTGTTGCGCCTCCTGCGCAGCAGCCGCGCTTCTTTCCCCCCCTGCCTCGCCCGAGCCTCCGCCATGGTCGGCAGGGGCGTAATTTTTCTGTTGCATTTCTCAACGTACCTGTGTTATACATGTCTGCGTTTGAGTAAAATCCACCCGTAACCCGACAAAAATCATGCTCCGAACGCTCCCCTGTATCAGTGCCATCAGCCTCGCTCTGCTGGCCTGCGGATTTGTTTCCGCCCAGGATACCGTCCAGATGGGATGGCTCCAAAGAACCAACGGCACGTATCTGTATGATGACCCGGCCAACTGGCTTGGCGGCAACGTCAACGGCGTCTTCGGCACCAACCTGACCTCGAAAGCGACCATCCGTCTGCAACATACCGAACCCTTTACCATCGACAACAACCGCTGGACCTTCCTGCATACCGGCGAAGTGCAGCTCGAGTTCATCGGGTACGGCGAAACGCCAGTCACGGCCACAATTGCCGAAGACCTGAACCTTCTCACCGTCAATACGACAAAAGGCAATTTCCGCTTCGGCGCCAACTCCACGACCGATCAGCTGATTCTCAATCTCGCGGGCGGCACCCGCGCAATCAATTCCAGCCTCGACATCTACCTGTGGAATCCGGTGAGAAACGGGTCGCTCATTCTCAACAGCGCCAACAGCAAGTGGCTCTATCTGGTCAACGACGCGACCATCGAAGGCGATGTCACGGTGCGCTACGCCAACGGGCTCTGCTTCAAGGCGAACAATCCGCATCCGGGCTCCGTCCGCGCGCACAACGTCACGCTCCAGAACGGCCAGATCATCCAGCAGTTTCACAACAACAGCGACATCAACGAATCCATCACCGGCTCGCTCTTCATCGACGTCGACCCGGAAAACCGCGGTTCCTACAACCACCTCAATCTCTCTGCTTCGCTGAGGAACCACTACACGCTCCGCGCCGCCTCGCTGGAACGCGTCGGCAGCGCCATCCTCTTCCTGAGCGGCAATCAGCTCGGCATCGACCCGGCGACGAATGGCTCC
Organism: uncultured Verrucomicrobiota bacterium; assembly: GCA_949295265.1. GTDB lineage: Bacteria > Verrucomicrobiota > Kiritimatiellia > RFP12 > UBA3636 > JAEDLN01. The sequence continues at coordinate 13,427 of CASFKR010000045.1, forward strand.
ATCAACGTCTATTTCGACACCCCGCCCGCCCTGACGCCCGGCGCCACGGATGACCCGGCCGCGCCGGGCATTCTGCCGTGGGTCTACCACAACGGCAACAACTGGGTGACGTACGATGAAACGCGCGGGCTGCGTCCGCTCAACCGCGACACCGAATACGCCGTCTTCGGAAGCACGGACGATTACACGAACCGCCACCTGCTCATCCCCGCCAACACCACCTGCACCAACGACACGGATATCACCGTCCAGTCGCTCCTCCTCGATGGCAATGATTTGCGCACGAACACCGTCCTGCGCGGCTCCGGCACCATCCGCGTGACCAGCGGCGCCGTCCGCCTCGGCTACCATCGGAATGCCACGCCGTCCATCGAGTCGAATCTCGATTTTGGCGACGTGCGCGGCATTTTCTACGTCCCGAAAGGCAAAGCCTCGTACATCTCCGGCACCGTCACCGGAAACAACGGCATCATCATCGTCCAGAACGACCACGCCATTGTCTCCGGCTCCAGCGGCACCGGTCCCAACCTGCCCGCAACCAGCCGGATTTCCGGCGATTGCTACGTATTCTCCAAAACCCAGGGCGGCAGCGCCTTCTGGCCCCACGGTGACCGCACCGGCGACCTCCACAACTACGGCGTCATCGAATACTACGATACCACGCTCAATGGTTTGTACGGCAACGGCATCATGTTTTCAGGTTATGTGGGCCTGACCCTGGGCGACAATGACGCGGACGGCGATTTCTCCGGAACGATTCAGCAGAGGGACACGGTTCGCCTGACCAAAATCGGCACCGGCACACAGCGCCTCTCCGGCTCGATTACCGTCACCGGCGGCATTGCCGTCGAAGGCGGCACGCTCGACATGGACGGCACGGTCTCTGCCAGCACCGCCACCGTCGCAGCCGACACAACGCTCTCCGGCTCCGGCACCTTCCAGGCGGCGTCGCCTTCCGTCATCACGGTCGACACCGACGCAACGCTCGCTCCGGGCGAAGACGACGGATCGCGTCCGATGACGCTCGAGAATGGCGGCATCACCTTCGCCGACCAGGCGATTCTCGACCTCGGCACGCTCGACCGCGACACCCCCGCCGATGCAAACCGGCTCGCCGTCTCCGGCTCCATCCTGGGCGCCGATGCCACGGTGCTCGTCTCTGCCTCCGGCGCGGATACCGGCAAATGGCGCGTGGCGACAGCCGCCGCCTTCGAGCCGACTTTCGTTCCGGCTCCGGGCACGCGGCTGCGCCTCTTCTTCAATGAAGACGGCACCGAACTCTGGGCCGAACGCCTCACCTACTCCATCATCAGCATCCACTGATTCCTCCCCTGCCGACCCGCTCCCAGGCACTGCCGACGGCACCCGCCCCGGCAGTGCTTTTCTTTCGTGCGGGCGCAACACCCTTCCCGGCGACGCGGAAGCGGCTGCCGCTACTGGGCGGTGGCGAGGAGGTTGTAATCGGAGGCGCCGGTGTAGCGCACGCGGATAAAGGAGCCGACGACCGCATCGGCCGGGACCTTGGAAACGAGCGTCACGCCGTCGATATCATCAGGGGCCTGGCGCGTGGAAAGCCCGATCCAGCGCCCGCCCTTGCGTGCAGGCGGGGCGGTCAGCAGGACCGTATCCTCCGTGCCTTTGAGTCCGGCGAGTATTTCCGCATCGATTTCCGCCTGAAGCGACATCACCTCCCCGGCACGCTTTTGCGCGGTGTGGGCAGAGACGCGCTTCGGCATCGCCCACGCCGCCGTCCCCTCCTCGCGGGAAAAGGCGAAGCAGCCCAGATGGTCGAACCGCGTCTCCCGGATGAAGTCGAGCAGCGCCGTCTGATGACGCGCCGTTTCGCCCGGGAAACCCACGAGGATGGTGGTGCGCAGCACTGCCTGCGGGATGCGCGCACGGATGCGCTTTGCCATCTCCGGTACCAGCGCAACCGTATCCGCCCTGTGCATGGCGCGCAGCACGTCCGGTTCGCTGTGCTGCAGCGGAATGTCGAAGTACGGCAGCACGTGCTTCGACGTCGCGATTACGTCGAGCAGCTCATCCGTGATGCCCGCCGGATGCCCGTAGAGCAGCCGCATGCGGAACATGCCGGGAAGCGCATCGAGCCGGCGCAGCAGCGCCGCCAGATTGGTGCCATCCTTGAAATCCGCACCATAGGCGGTGACATCCTGCGCAATCAGGTCGATCTCCCCGATGCCCGTGCGCAGCAGCGCCTCGGCTTCCGCGACAATCTCATCGACCGGACGCGACCGGAGGCGCCCGCGGATGCCCGGAATCGCGCAAAAGGCGCACGCATGGCGGCAGCCTTCGCCGATTTTCAAATACGCCCACGGACCGTTGGTCAGCACAAAACCGGGATCAGGCGGCGAAAAGAGCTTCGTCGACGGACCCGGGGTCACGCCCTGGACGTAGTTCTCGGGATTTTCGAGCGCGGAGGCGATTACCTCATCGAGCCGGTCCAGATCATCGACGCCCGCAATGCCGTCGATGCCCGGGAATTGCCGGAAGACATCCTCGCGATACCGCTGCGGCAGACATCCCGCCACAATGACGGCGCGGCAGGGCAGCTCCGGATTCTCCTTGATTTCGACCGCCTGTCCGATGGCATCGTATGCCTCCCGGCGGGCACTTTCGATGAACGAGCAGGTGGTGACGAGAATCACGTCCGCCTGATCGGCGGGGACGCCAACGTCGTAACCGACCTTCTTCAGATATTCGGCGGTCACCTGGAAATCAACGAGGTTCTTCGGGCACCCCAGAAAAACGAGCGCAACTTTTGTCATGTGGCAGCGGCGTGGCAGAAGGTTCAGGGATTGGTGATTTCCTCGATCCGGGCCAGTTCATCCGCCGTAAAATCGAGGTTTTTGAGCGTTCCGAGCGAATCGAGCAGCTGCTCGGGACGCGAGGCGCCGACGAGCGTGGACGTGACGCCGGGGCGCGACAGCAGCCAGGCGAGCGCCATCTGCGCGAGCGTCTGCCCGCGCTCCTGCGCCAGCGCGTCGAGGGCGCGCAGCTTCTTGAGCAGGTCGGGCGTGAGGCTTTCAGGACGCAGGAAGGAGCCGCGCGCGGCACGGGAATCCGGCGGAATGTTGCCCGAGAGGTAGCGGTTCGTCAGAACGCCCTGCGCGAGCGGCGAAAAGACGATGCCGCCGAGCGAGCGTTCTTCGAGGGTCTGCGGCAGCCCGTCGCGCTCGGGATTGCGGTTGAGCATGTTGTAGCAGAACTGGTGGATGACGAACGGCGTCTTGAGTTCGCGCAGGATGGCGCATGCCTGCTTCGTGCGCTCGGCATTGTAGTTGGAAATGCCGACGTAGAGCGCGCGCCCCGTGCGGACGATATGGTCGAGCGCGAGCATCGATTCCTCGAGGTCGGTCTCCGTATCCGGGCGGTGGTGGTAGAAAATATCGACGTAATCGACACCCATGCGGCGCAGCGACTGGTCGCAGCTCGCAATCAGATACTTGCGCGAACCGCCGTCGCCGTAGGGTCCGGGCCACATGCCGTAGCCGGCCTTGGTGGAGAGAATGAGCTCATCGCGGAACGGTTTGAAATCTTTGGCGAGGACGGCGCCGAGCGTCTCTTCCGCCGTCCCGGGTTCGGGCCCGTAATTGTTCGCGAGATCGAAATGGAAAATCCCGTAATCAAAGGCGGTGCGGAGCATGGCGCGGGCATTTTCGGCGCGGTCGATGGAGCCGAAGTTGTGCCAGAGTCCGAGGGACAGCAGGGGCAGCCGGAGACCGGAGCGGCCACAGCGGCGCACGGGGGTTTTGGCGTAGCGGTTGTCAGCGGGAGCGTACATGGAAAAAGCGCTTTAGGAGTGGGAAAACAGGGTTACACGCCATCGGGCATTCCCGATTCTACAATTTCGGAACGGCCTCCAGCAAGGCGCGCGTAAAGGGATGCTGCGGATGGGAAAAAAGTGTTTCGGTGGACCCCTCCTCGACGATGACGCCCTGCTGCATGACGATGGCGCGCGGACAGAGGCAGCGCACGACCGCCAGATCGTGGGAGATAAAGAGCATCGAGGCGCGGGTTTCGCGCAGGAGCCGTGCGAGCATCCGCAGAATCTGCGCCTGCACGGCCACGTCGAGGGCGGAAACGGGTTCATCGGCAATGAGCACGTCGGGCTCCGCCGCAAGCGCGCGCGCAATGCCGATGCGCTGCCGCTGTCCGCCGCTGAGTTCGTGCGGATAGCGGTCCGCCAGTTCGGCGGGGAGTTCGACGCGCCCGAGCAGCTCGAGCGCGCGCTGCCGCCGCGCCGAACGCGTCGGGTAGCGGTCGTGCCGATGCACGGCGAGCACCTCCTCGAGACAGGCGCCGATGCGCATCCGCGGATTGAGAGCGCCGAGCGTATCCTGGAAAATCAACTGGACATGGCGGCGGTACTCGCGACGGTGCCGGGCGTCGAAATGGGCGATATCGACGCCGTCCCAGAGGATGCGTCCGGCGGCGAGCCGCTCGAGTCCGACGAGGGCGCGGGCCACGGTGCTCTTGCCGCACCCGCTGGTGCCGACGAGCCCGAGGCATTCGCCGCGCCCGAGCGTGAACGAAACGCCGGAGACGGCGGGCGGCTTGCGCCGACCGTAGGAAATGACGAGATTTTCCGCCTCGAGAATGGTCGGCCCGGCGGGCGGGTCGGGGTCTGGCGGGAGTCCGGCGGCGGCGCGGGCTGCGGCGGCACGG
>CASFKR010000046.1 GCA_949295265.1 uncultured Verrucomicrobiota bacterium
CTCGGTACAAGGCCCCGGTCTGAATTGCCGGATTTCCTCGGGGATTTTAGTAGATGCCATGGTATGAATCTCCTTCATATCGGTGATATCGGTAGCAATAATAGCATAAATGGGATGGAATGCAACCCCTAAAAACGGATTTTTTCAAAAAAAATCTCTGTTTAGAGACTGTAGTTTGCGTGCCATGCCACTTTTGCTGTGGCCATATCAATAAATCCCTGAATGGTTCTGGTTAACAGGCGGCAACCGCCGCCCCGACCGGCACCACCAGCGGAGGTTCTCCGCCGGCAACCGCCGCCCGACCGGCAGTACAGGCGGCAGTTTGCCGCCGCCCCCCACCTATGAACAGAATCCGTCTCCTTCTTTTGAGTGCGTTTTTCGGTCTGCTGCTCCCGCTGCAGGCGGAGACGCTTGCACCGCTCGGACCCGAGGATGAGCTTTCGGTCTCCGGCCGCCACATCGTCAACCGGCGCGGCGAGACCGTCGTGCTCGGCGGCGTCAACATCGCCTCGCTCGAATGGCTGCCGGGCGGGGAGCATATCCGAGAATCGTTCCGCGCCGCCGTCGAAGACTGGCGGGCGAAGATCATCCGGCTGCCGGTCCGCTCCTCGTTCTGGTTCGGCTTCGAGACCAAAGCCGCGCTGCCGGTCGGCTTCTCGGAGGCCGCCGCCCTCCCGCCAGCGCAGCGGCAGCGCGCCGATGCGTACCGGACGCTCGTCGACGAGCTCATCGCCTATGCCAATGAACGCGGGGTCTACGTGCTTATCGACCTGCATGAGTTCAAGGCGCCCACGGCGGAGCATCTCGCCTTCTGGCGTGACTGCGCCCCCCGCTACGCGAACCGTCCCGGCGTCCTGTACGACCTGCTCAACGAGCCCCATTCCATCTCGTGGGAAGAGTGGCGAGACGGCGGAACGCTTTCCGGCGCGGAACGCGCGGATGCCGTCGCGGAAAATCAGGAAGCGGCGGAGCTCACGACCTCGGTCGGCATGCAGAAATGCGTCGACACCGTCCGCGCTACGGGCGCGCGCAATCTGGCCGTCGCCGGCGGACTCGACTGGGCGTACGACCTCTCCGGCATTGCCGAGGGCTTTGAACTGCGCGACCCGGACGGCAACGGCATTGTCTATGCCACGCACATCTACCCGTGGAAAACCAACTGGAAAGAAAAGGTGCTCTGCATCGCGGACCGCCATCCGATTCTGGTGGGGGAAGTCGGCTGCATGGACAAAACCATGCCCTTTGAGTCGAAGCTGGTCGACCCCTATGCGTGGGCGCCGGACGTGCTGGCCTTCCTTCAGGCGAACAACTTCAGCTGGTGCGCCTGGTGTTTCCACCCGGCCGCCTCGCCCTGCATCCTCGCGGACTGGTCCTATACCCCGACCCCCTACTGGGGCGCCTTTGTCCGTGCCGCCCTCCGCGGCGCCCGCTTCACCTCCGCCACCCTGCGCTGAGCGGGCGGCGGGGCGGCGGTTGCCGCCATTTCTGCCGGTCGGCGTTCCTCAGGCGGTGAATCACCGCCGACCGGCCTAAGAGTCGGCCCGCCCACTCCGAGGGCGGGGCGAAGCCGCGTAGCGAAGCCAGCGCTGCGGAGCCACACGGAGGCTCAGCCACACGGAGGCTCAGCCAGCGCAGAATGATTATTTGAGCCACACGGAGACGGAGCCGCGCGGAGGCTCAGCCAGCGCAGAATGATTATTTGAGCCACACGGACTCTGTCTCCACTACGTTCCGACCAAGGTGTTAAATACGTACTTTTTCTCGGCGGCATAGCCGCCTGAGCGAAGCCAGCGCAGTGTAGCCATACGGGGCAGAGCCGCGCTGAGGCGGAGCCAGCGCAGAATGATTATTTGAGCCACACGGAGGGGCGAAGCCCCCTTCTGAAGTCTCCGCTAACGCTCCGACCAAGGTGTTAAATAAGTACCTTTTCTCGGCGGCTCTGCCGCCTGGACAAGCCAGCGCAGTGTAGTGGTCAGGTCTGGCGGTTAGCCTTCCTGTTCGTCCTGTACGTCCTGTCCGTCCTGTTCGTCCTGTACGTCCTGTCTGCGCTGCCTGAGCCCGCGCACCGCCGCCTCGCCCTCGGAACGGGCGGGGCGACTCATCAGCCGCTGGCTATGGCCGGGCGGCTTCTCAGGCGGTAATCCACCGCCCGGTCGGCACTATTGGCGGGGGTGCCCCGCCCCGGTCAGGGGGCGACTGCGCCCAGTTCGGGGATGCCGACTGCCTTCAGGTAGTCATAGATGGCGTCATACCATTCGGGCTTTCTGGTTTCATCCGGCGGAATCCCGTCATCCCCGTTCGGCACGACGATGACCATACCCTGCCGCGCCCGCGTCAGCAGCGAAACCTCGTTGAAACCGCCGCCCAAAAGCGGTAGACTTATTCTTTCAATGACCGCACTCTCCGCCACTACAACTGCGCAATCCGCTGCCCTCTCCACGCTTCCGATAAAGCCCATGCACAATGTTGCGGGCTGCGGAAATTGTTCAAGCGAAGAAGTGGATACCCCCCCCCCCCGGTATACAATCCCGCATTGCTGGCCGCAATTTCATCCTGCGGTCGACATTTATTCTATCATTTGCGGACCAGAGACGATTTCGTGGCTTGTACGGGAAAAAACGTTTTACTTCCGGGTTAATTCCTGCTTCGACCCGGTTCTCCACGTCCCGCTGCTCTACCTTTTCACCACGCAAAGTGGCATTCGGCGAACGGAACGCTTCCGTGCGGGAGATGTTCGCATCGTCGGTTGTGCTAAGGTTTCGGGGGGTATTGCCGAATCGTCCGCAGACCGTAATACAGTCTACGCAGCGGTAGAACTGATCCGCATTTCCAAGGCGGAGTTTGAATTCTTGCGGCGCCAATCCATCCTTGCCTTGCCGCGCGGACGAAGACCAGACGCGAAGTTGCGGCTGGAGGACTTTGCTCCAACGCGAGAGATGCGTGCCGCGCTCACGCACTGGTTGCAGAACCCTGTCAAGTCATCCCCATACGCCGCTATCGTGGAGCAGTTTCTCCCCGAGGAACTCGTTTCCCGTTGCGCGGCGCTATCATTCTCCGATCCGGCACACCCTTTCGCGACCTATGTTCGCGCTCCGTTTTCAGATGAGAACGGGGCTTCCGATTTACGTCATGTGCGCCCACTGCTGCCAGAATTAGAGACACGCTTCACATTCATTGACCTCTTCGCCGGAATTGGTGGATTCCGCCTCGCCATGCAACAGGAAGGCGGAAAATGCGTTTTTGCTTCAGAAATCGACCAAAACGCACGCGATACCTACGAGCGCAACTTCCGGGTCTTGCCTTTCGGCGACATAACGTCCGATGAAACCAAGGGCATGATTCCTCAGCAATTCGATGTGCTGTGCGGTGGCTTTCCTTGTCAGGCTTTCAGCATGGCTGGAAAGCGCGAAGGCATCGAAGATGCTTTACAGCGCGGAACGCTCTACCGTGAAATTGTTGAGATAGCCCGCTGTCACCGTCCAAAAGCTCTTTTATGCGAAAATGTGCGCGGTTTGCTTAACGCGCACAAAGGGCGTGATTGGTCGATAATCCGGGCGGCGTTCGAGGGTGCTGGCTATCGTATCATCTTCGAAAACATCCTCAACAGCAAGGACTACGGAGTTCCGCAAAACCGGGAAAGACTCTACATCGTAGCCCTCCGCGATGACTTTGCCGCTCGGGCAGACGCGCTTGGTCTCGCCTTTCCGAAAAAGCCGCCGCGCATCCCCGGTCCAATTCCCCGTTGCATCGGTGATATCCGTGAACGTGATCCAGCACGGGTTTCTAAGTCGTTCTATCTTGGCGAGTCGTATCTGCAAACACTCATCCGGCACAAGGCCAAGCACAGAGATCAAGGTCAAAGTGGCTTCGGATTCATTGTACGGAATGACGATGACATTGCTGGAACGCTCATGTGCGGCGGCATGGGCCGGGAACGTAATATGTTACAGGACCCCGAGGATTTTCAGCCCGATTGGATGCCTCCGGCGCACATGAAAGGCTCAATCAACGCGAAGCGATACCGGTTTATGACCATCCGCGAACGGGCGCGCCTGCAAGGTTTTCCAGACTGCTTCCGCATCCCGGACTCCATTTCTGCCGGACAGAAGCAATTCGGTAACTGCGTAACTGTAAGCGTTGTACGCGCTGTAGGCCGGACACTGGTCAATTTTTTGAAACAAATCGAGGAAAGTGTAAATCATGGCTGATTTAGAAAACGGATGCGAATGGCATTTCGGTCCTGAGGGTCCCCTTGACCTCGGACCGACCAATCCGTCAAAAGGGTCGTTCAAATCTACGCCCGAAATCAATGTCGTGCGCGAGGCCATTCAGAATTCGCTCGATGCACGGCCCAAAGGCGGAACGCTTCCCGTCCGGGTATCATTTTGTCTGTCGCGTATGTCCCGTGCGGATTTTCCTAATTTTTTCGCACTCAGCGACCACATCGACGGCGTTCTCAATTACTATCCCACAATCAAACGGGCTCAAGAAAAATTCCCCCGGATGAAGAAGGCAATGGAGGTAGACGAGATTCCCCTCCTTTCCATCAAGGATTACGCCACGACAGGCATGGAATATAAATCTGGGCTTACTGAGTGTGCGTTCTATGCCTTTGCACAATCAATCGGGGTAAGTGCAGCCAAAGGTGAAGGATCTGGCGGGTCAAATGGACTGGGCAAAAACACTCTGTTCGAGTTCTCGTCCGTCCGCTCCATTTTGGTTTCAACCAGAACGGCAGACGGAAATGTCGCATTTCAAGGGAAGACGGAACTGGCGACACATCTCAATTCAGACGGAGACCGCATCTCCAAGTTCGGATTCTATGGTCATGATGTCCGCGAACCTGTAACGGAAGAGTCCATCATTCCAGTCCCGTTTCATCGCAGTGAGACTGGAACCGACATCCACATTGTGGGCGTTGACGATTCCAATCCGGACGCTCTGCGCAACGATATTGTCCGCGCCGTCCTCAATCACTTCTGGATGTCCGTCCGTGCTGGATTGCTCGAAGTGGACGTCCTCGGATGCGAAATATCCAAAAGAACACTTGCTGAACGAATGAAGGAATATTTTCCTTCTGAGAACGATTCGGAAGGAAGTTCTGTAAACTACGTCAAATGGACACCTGTTCCATATTGGCGTGCAGTCGAGAATGCAGAATGCGGGCTCCCGAAAACGGTTCTGGTACAAGAGAACCTTCCCACCCTCGGTGATGTCGAGTTATATCTAGACTGGAGCACTTCCGAACTTCCCGGGCGCATCGTCTACATGAGAAAACCTCTCATGGCAATCTTCAAGAAGCGCAAGACATCATACCCGCCGTTCGCAGCGGTTTTCGCGTGCCGTTCCGATATAGGGAACGACTTACTTAAGGATTGCGAGCCACCAGATCACGGATCCTGGGACGCCACAAACTACGAGGGTGAAGATACCGCTTTACGAAGACGTGCCGTCCACGAAGCACTGAATTTTGTGAACGCGATGCTTGATAAATACCTCCGCGGCGAGGCAACACGGAACGAAATCATCATTCCAGGTCTCGCAGAACTCCTGCCAGACGTTAATGAGCGGGCAGCCGGCGGTGAACACGGAACGGTCGGAAGCGGTGCGTCGGACGGGTTGCAGCCATCTGGTGACCTTTCGCCGAAAGAAACGGCAGCACCAGTTTCGTTCATTGACCCCGCCACGGGAAAACCCGTTGACTTGGAAGAGCGAGAGAACTCTGGCAGTATAAACGGACTTGTTGAAGACTCTGCACCAGCAGAAAACGGACAACAGGAAATGACGTTTGCCGATGATAATCTTGGGAAGCCGAATCCCAGCCCCGCACATGGACCGCAGGAAACAGGGACGCCCGTTGCAGACAATGTTGCGACGGAGTCAGAAGGAGCGATGCACCTTCTAGTCCACGTGTCTACCCGCATTGGAACGCGCCGTGATGAAAACGGACGACTTTGGCACAAGGTGTTTATCCGTCCCGCCCCGGAGGAAATTCCTGCACGGTGTGCATCGGTGAAACTTTCTATTCAGTCTGGCAGCGACAACGGCAAGTTCGAGAATCCCAGCATCGAAGCAGTGTCCGGCATCCCGGACGGGGCGCTCGACCAGGTGAATGGGCAAATCAATGGAATCGACATCCGTGGCGGGACAACGTTCGATATCCTGTTCCGAGACAAGTTTCCACACAGCGTGAAGGTGGTGGCTCATGCAACTCTCCGATAGTTCTTTTCCTTACCCTGTTCTTGGAATCGGCGACGCCATTGGCGGCCCCCAGCCAGACGTGAGTGTTATCGACCACATTCCTCTCAAAGAACGCATTGCGGATCCCTACCGTTGGGAATTCAAAATCGACCTCAAGAATCCGGATATCGAAGCGCTTATTGCAGATGGAAAGGCATCGTACCTATACGAGGTAAAATGCTCCGCAACATTTCTACGGTTCTGCAAAACCACCCGAGAGTGCAATTATTCCCTTGAATTAGACAGGCGCGATGTTAACAAACGCGTTGAATTTTCTCTCTGGGTCGTGGCCGATGATTGCATTGCAGATTATCGAAATGCAGCTGCGCATGCTGATTATCGCATACTGGAACCCTTCGAGGTCGAACGCGGTGCTCCGCTCGCCTTCCTCAAGGCCTACCATTGGGACGCAGAACTGTGCTACGAAGATTTGACGAGTCTCCGCTCTATTCTCATAATCGAAAAACACAACGACCCCGCAGCCGAGTTTCCAACGGTGGACGTCGATGGCGATTACGTTCGGCTCTGTCTCCCCATTACGCAGTTCGATGGATTCCTCGCTGTTACGGGAAACGAAACGGCAGCTCCCGTTCTGCATTCATCGATTCTTCTTTTCGCACTGCAGTCGGCTCTTGTTCGCTATAATGAGAACAGAGAGCGACGCTGGGCGCGTGCAATTGAAGAAATTACCAGACGCGACCCTGAGCGATTTGGCTCGTTTGATCTGGGCAATGTTGATGACGCTTCTGGCCTTGCACTCCGGCTTCTCAACAACCCGACGAAAAGACTCGGAGAAACCATCGCGGAACTCACACGCGGCACAGTGCGACCGGGCACGAACAGCGAAGATGACGAATAGGGAAACGCAATGACCAAGCAGAAATACTTTTCTCTCCATGCACTTCATCTCCTCAAGGAGGCGTTCTGGGCGAACAACGGGGAATCCTACCTCAATGAGAAACCTTTCGCTGTTGATGCTTTTGAAGAATTGGAATCTCCGGACATTGACGCAGCACCCGAGCTTGCTTCCCGTATCGCCGGCAAGCCAGACGTGGAGGTCGCCATTGCCCTTTACGAGGCATTCCCGCATCTCAACCGACTCGAGGCCTCGGATCCCGGGTTTTGGACGCATCTAACGCACATCGAACTTTGGAATTACATGCGCGAACGGTTCCCGCTCTCTGAGCTTTCTGTGGAAAAACGCCGGACAAAGATTGAGGACAAGTGGTTTCTCGGGGATCCATCGCAGTCTGCGCTTATCCACCACCCGCTCGCTGGTCTGTGGTGGGGCGTTCTTCTTACAGTTGCGCCAGAGCGCGGAGAAGAGAAAAAGTACGACCTTACACATATCCTCTTCCGGAATCTCGACCTCCCGACACGCACACTCGGGACCTACGAACTTGGCCGTTTACCAGCGGCGGTAAAAGGCGTTCTCGGCTACGTTTTCGACCATCCTGACCTTTTCAAGGAGAACTACGAGGCTAAAATGCGCGCGATTATGCGACTTCTGAATGCCATTGGAGGTGTTGTGCAGCTCGGGTGCATGGACGAGGCTTTTTTCCGTCTGCGAATCGAAGAAAACCGCGACACTTGGCTCTCCGCCCGTAAGAAGCAGAGCTGACAAAAGGGAACAGAAACGGAAAGTAAAAATTGCTCCGTTTATTTCGGGCAGGGATATTCTTTCCAATCTGAACGCATATTCTTTTCTCTCGATTTCCTCTGCATTTTTTTTCAAATAGGAAGGACATCTGGCTCTGATTGCTATGGTGTCCTTCCTTTTTTGTTTGACGAACTGTAGCTCATGCGGAATAAATACCGGAATCGCAGAAATTCGCCGGAGAGAATTCCTTCATACAGGAGGATTCAGAAACGAATTGAACGATTCACAGAATCGGGTTATAGTGAAAATCAAATAACCCCTCATGTGCCGATGCGAGTCGGGAGATAATCCGTATGGAATCCGAAAACCTCTTTGATCTTTCCTCTGCGGAGGAAACCAATCAGAATCAGCCCAATAAACGGGAATCTGCGCCTGAAAGTCTGGACCTCGTCATCAAAAACGACTGGGAGGACAGACCCTACACTGTAGATGAGTTGGGCAAGATTCTCCGGGAGACGTGCGTTCGTGGAGAAGCCATTGGCGGTAAAGGCGGTGCAATTATCCTATTCGCCCTGAAATATCATAACGTCATCAGCAAATATCACTATTCAACGAAAGAGATTGTAGTCAAAGCAGGGCTGCAAGAATCCTATTATTCCGAGCTCCATAAAGGGGTCAAAATGGGGGAATTGATTGACAGGCGATTTGCGGGGATGGCGTTCTGGACGCCGGAAATGGCGGTGCTGAACCGGGGGACGGAGAAGCGCGAAAAACCGGTGACCAGCCCGGATTATCTGCAATACCTTACCACCATCCGGACAAAGCCGTTCCTGCTGCTCGCCGGGATTTCCGGGACCGGCAAAAGCCGGATTGTCCGGGAATTCGCGTTCAAGTCCTGCCCGGAATATCTTCGGGATAAAGACGGGACGACGCCCGGCAATTACTGCATGATCGAGGTGAAGCCCAACTGGCACGATTCCACAGAGCTGCTGGGGTACTACAGCAACCTGAGTCAGGGATACCAGTTCACCAAGTTCGTCAAATTCCTCGTGAAGGCAAAGATGTTCCCCGATGTCCCCTTCTTTGTCTGTCTCGATGAGATGAATCTGGCACCCGTGGAACAGTATTTCGCCGAAATTCTCAGCATTCTGGAGACCAGGCGGCATCCGGCGAAGACGCTCCCGGATGTACACGGCAGACTTCCCGTCAAAACGGGCGCGATTGTGGATGCCGCGCACTTTCAGACGTACACCGGCCCGAAGGCGGACGGCGGTCGCGAGACCCGGAGCGGGATGTCGGATCTGGACTGGTACAGGGCGTTCTTCCCGGCGGATGAAAACCCCGCAGCCGTCAAGGAAATCGAGCGTTTCCAGGGGGCGCATACCCTGCAGGAAGAGGGGCTTACCCTCCCGGACAACGTCGTCATCATCGGCACCGTGAACATGGATGACACCACGCATCCGTTTTCGCGCAAGGTCATCGACCGCGCCATGACCATCGAGATGAACGGCGGGGCGCTCGGCGATCTGTTCGGCGGCAGCAGCGACCTCGAATACGTCGATGACCCGGAAGAGCAGCTGAAATGGCAGCGGGCTTTCCGGTCGCGCTATGTGACCGCAGACGAAGTGCTGGCGGCTCACCCGGACGCGGCGGAGGAATTGACGACAAAGCTGCCCGCCCGGCTCGATGCCGTCAATGCCGCCCTCAAAGGCACCCCGTTCGAGGTCAGCTACCGCGTTCTCAACGAGCTGACCGTCATGGTCGGCGTGATGCTCGATGATGCGCCGGAAGGAAAACCGTTGGACGAAATCATCGACGCGGCGGTCAATGACATTCTGCTGATGAAGATTCTGCCCCGGATCGAGGGAGACGCCGAGATGTTCGCCCTGTCACGGTCCTTCCGGGACGCGCACAATCTGCCGTACAACAATCGGCTGGAATGGCTGGCCGCCATCGCGCCCGACAGAGCGCCCGAGCCCGCTGCACCGGAGGCCGCGGCGGAGGCGGCGGAAGCGGCGAAAAGTGCTCCGCACCGGATGACCGCCAAGGAGAAAATCAATGAAATGCGGGAGCGTCTGAACAATCAGGAATTCACCCGTTTCTGGCCGTAACAGACGCAGCTCGCCCTTCCGATGGAGGTTTTGCGCTATCTTCATCCCGACTACGAGGTGATTGTCCGTACACAGGACATCTCGTATTCGTGGGAGAAATTCAAAGGCCGCATCCAGGACGCCCGGAGACACGCGCCCGGGGTGGATGCGCCGGAGAAGTACTGCCGGTACACCGCCAAGGATGAATGCCGACTCCGGTTGTACAATCCGGTTACCGGACAGCCGGAAACGCTTCCGCCGGCAACGGTCTGGGACGGGGTATGGCCGGTCGTTTACGAGACGTGCAAGTATCAGATTCATCTGCTGTTCCACGGCGTCGACCGGAACGCCGTTCCGGAGGTCCGGCATGTCCGGCAGGATGTCGAGGCGAGTTTTTACTTCAACGATGAAACCGCCGGCAAGGAAGAGAAATCCCTGACGGGCGACCTCGATTTCCTGAATGAACCGGGGGTCTTCAAACTCGATTTTTCCTACCGGAAACAGGGTGTGCGCAGAGAGGCAAGCGTCACTTTCGACGTCGTTTCCCCGAAACTCGACACAAAGAACGACTACAAGACCCTGCTGCGGGAGGTCAATGAGGAATACAAAAACATCATTTACCGCTACCTGAGCATGACGGTGCAGCAGTTCAGCCGGGGGCGCGTAAACACGGACACCACCTGGATGGCGGCTTTCCAGAGCGTGGTGGAGGATTACCTGAAAAACGTCAAGCGGATTATCCACAATCCGCATTCGCAGACCGTTTCAACCTCGTCCTCCAGAAAAGCGGATCAGATCCGGTTCTGGACGGCCGACATGGAAGAGCGGTACGGAGAGGCGGAAAAGCGGGGCACTCTGGAGACGCACTATTTCCGCTACAACGAGAAGCGCTCCACGGCGGACACCGCCGAGAACCGATTCGTCAAACATACGCTGGAGAGCATCGGCCAGCGGCTGCAGACCATTATCGGCACGGTCCTGCTCAGTACGCAGGAGAATCTGTCGGAGCGCCATCGGCAGCAGTGGCTGCACCATCAGGCGACACTCCGAAAACTCATCCGGCACCCGTTTTTCCGGTCGGTCGGACGCTTTGAAGGGCTGAAACAGGAAAGTCTGGTGCTGCAAAGCCGTGCCGGATACCAGCAGATTTACAAAGACTGGCTGAAACTGAAACGGGGCATCGATCTGTATCATGGCGCCGCCGGGATTGGCACGCTCCAGATCTGGGAGATTTACGAGCTGTGGTGCTTCATCAAAGTGAAACACCTCGTCGCTGAAGTGCTGGGCATTGATGTCAGCCGCCCTGAGCACGAACACCTGATTTCGGAGCCGGAAGGCACCCTGCTCCATCCGTTCTCCAATACAACGATGGAGCATACGGTTGAATTCCGGTATCCGCCGGCGGAAGAAACGGACACGGAACAGCGCAAGGCGCAGCTCTCCGCGCACGAAGGCGATGTCGTCACGCTCCACTACCAGCACACGTTCAACCGAACCGGCGGCACGGGCGGTGATGTGGCGGGCATACAGACCGCCACCACGGAGCAGCGGCCGGATATCGTGCTCAACATCCGCAAGGCGTCCGGCGAAGTGGTGCTGACCTATCTGTACGACGCCAAGTACCGCGTCATCAACGACAGACGGCTGGACAGCGATTTCGAAGAACAGGACCGCGCGGAAAATGCCGAAATGCCCGGCGGCGATTATCCGCCCACCGATGCCGTCAACCAGATGCACCGCTACCGGGATGCCATCTATTACAGCAAAGAACACGAGCCTTTCCGGTCCAAAGAAATCATCGGCGGATATGTGCTGTTTCCCGGACGCGGCTCGGATACGTACATCCGCAACCGGTACTACAGCACCAGCATCCGGAGCGTGAATATCGGGGCATTTCCGCTGCTGCCGGGTCGGAGCGGTCTTCTCAAGGACCATCTCGAAAAGATTCTCCTGCAGTACACCTCTTCAGCGGCGCATGTCCGGAAAGCCAGACCGCAACGGACGCTGGCGTACGTCACGGAACAGGAAAAGGCGGCCATGCCGCCGAAGGATATGGTCATGATTGCCATGGCCGGCACGCCGGAGCAGCGTCAGTGGGCATTCGAAAGACAGTGGTACAACATTCCGCTGGAGCAGATTGCCGATTCCCCGTGGAATCAGGCGCAGTATCTGCTCCTGGCTGTCGCGGGCGAAAAGGCTGCAGGGAATCTGTGCCGGATTGTCCGGAGCCGTCATGAGGTCTGGACGAAAGAAAAGCTGCTCCAACACGGATATCCGACCATGCCGCACCATGACGCCTACTTCATGATCCGGCTCTGGAAGCCGGAAAAAACGGAGGAACCGCTCCGGCAGCTGGTGTTTGACGTGCAGAACATCCCGGACACCCCCTGGTGGGACCGCAGAAACAGCCCCATCCTCTTCGTCGGGCTCAGCGCGCTGAAAACAGTTCCATCCGGCGCCTAGGCCGGGGCGGCAAACTGCCGCCTGTACTGCCGGTCGGGGCGGCGGTTGCCGCCATTTCTGCCGGTCGGCGTACCTCAGGCGGTGGATCACCGCCGACCGGCCTAAGCCGCTGGCTGATGAGTCGGCCCGCCCACTCCGAGGGCGGGGCGGCGCCAGCGCAGCGAAGCCAGCGCAGCAAAGCCGCGGTAGCGGCGTGGCACAGGCGTGGCGGCAAGCTGTAAACAGGACGGACACGACGAACACGACGTACACGACGTACAGGACGAACAGGACGAACAGGACGGTGTGCCGCCACACCTGGGGCCACTGGGGCTACTGAGGCCACTGGGAGTGTGCCCCGTTGGCTCCACTACGCTGACTCCTCTCCGGCGGCTATGCCGCCGAGAAAAGTACTTATTTAACACCTTGGTCGGAACGTAGTGGAGACAAAGTCCGTGTGGCTCAAAATTCCTAAAAACCTCGCGCACACTCGCTGCGCTGGCTCCGCTGCGCTGGCTTCGTAGCGGAGGCTCCACTCCGGCGGCTTTGCCGCCGAGAAAAAGTACTTATTTAACACCTTGGTCGGAACGTAGTGGAGACAGAGTCCGTGTGGCTAAAATAATCATTTTGCGCTGGCTTCGCTTCGCTGGCTCCGCCTCCGTGTGGCTTCGCTTCGCTGGCTCCGCTCCGGCGGCTATGCCGCCGAGAAAAGTACTTATTTAACACCTTGGTCGGAACGTAGTGGAGACAGAGTCCGTGTGGCTAAATAATCATTCTGCGCTGGCTTCGCTTCGCTGACTCCGCCTCCGTGTGGCTGCACTGCGCTGGCTCCGCTACGCTGACTCTGCTCCGTGCGCTGGCTCCGCTCCGGCGGCTATGCCGCCGAGAAAAAGTACTTATTTAACACCTTGGTCGGAACGTAGTGGAGACAGAGTCCGTGTGGCTCAATTTTTATAAAACTTCGCGCACACTCGCTGCGCTGGCTCCGCTGCGCTGGCTTCGCTTCGCTGGCTCCGCCCCGCACCTTTGCAGCGGGCGGTCTCCGCCGCCCGCATCACCAGCGGGGGTTCGCCGTGTGGCGCCGCCCCGCGTCACTCGGAATGCCAGCGGGGCATGGGGGTCATGGAGGCGCCGAAGAGCATGATGAGACCGCCGATGAGCGCCCAGAAAAGAATGCCGAAAAACATCAGCAGTCCCAACGAGGCGGAGGCTTCCGGCGGAATGTCGATCACCGTCAGGAGCGATTGAAGGGTCGTTTCCCGGACACCCGCACCGCCCGGGGTCACCGGAATGGCCGCAATCGTGTTGGCCAGCGGCGAAACCACCAGCAGGTCGATGAAGGGAATGCGCAACCCCAGCGCATGGCTCATCAGCACATACACGCAGACGTCCGAAATGTGGTTGAGCAGCGAAAGCAGAAACGCCGCCGCCGTCGCCACTTTGTGGCTCATGCACACGTGCAGGGTCCGCCAGATGCGCAGCAGCACATTCAGGGCCTTGCTTTCCCGGTCCGGGTCTGCCCCGCGGCGGTGCGCCAGCCGGCTGTCCAGATCCACGAGGGCCAGCGTCAGCACAACCGTCGCCGCCACCGCAAACGCCAGCAGGATGCCATGCCGCAAGGCCGTCAGCACCGGATTCATCCGGAAGAAATCCGCCCGCACGAAAGCGATCGTGCTCACGAAAAAGACCATGCCGAGCAAGCCGATCAGCCGCTCCGCCGCAATCGAGGAGACGGCTTCCGCGCGGTGACCCGGCGTCAGGCGCGCGAGCCACGCGGCTTTCACCACATCGCCGCCCGTGGCGCCCGGACCCAGGACGTTGAAGAAGTGGCCCGCCGCGTACAGGCGCAACGCCTGCGTGAAGCGCACCGGCATCCCGAGATGGCGCATCAGCACATACCAGCGGGTCAGCCCGCACCCGAGCGAGAGCGCGAAGAGCGCGAGCCCGCCCGCCAGAGACCCCGGGTGCCGCACGGCGCGGGTCAGCACCGGCACCACCGCGCCCCAGCCGCCGCTGCGCCGGATGAGCATCGCGAAGAGGAACGCCGCCAGCAGCACCGCCAGGGGTCCCCACAGCCGCCGCCGCAAATACCACGGGCGGCGGAACGGCGGTTCGCACGGGAGGTCGGTGGCAGACGGTGCACCGGCGGACGGAACCGGCGCCAACGGCACAGACAGATCCGGATTCTCGCGCATGCCTTCTCCCCTACTCTCCGACCGGCTTACGCGTCAGCACAATCCAGGCGCATGCGCCCCGGGCATCGGGCCAAGCGGCGGCATAGGCGATTTCGCCGCCGCGCCCCTGCGCGAGCACGCCCGCGCCGGAACCCGCTTCGGGCGTGACCACGCGCCAGCCCGCCGCCGTGAGGGCATCGCGGAGCGCGGACTGCACGGCGGCCGCATCGGCGCCGGCGGCGGAGCCGATGGCCGCCGCGACGGGGCCGTCCGCATCCTGCACCGAAAAGCGCGTCTGGAGGCCCGCCGGACACGCCAGCCGCGCAAAGGGCCAGCGTGGGGCGCCGGTCGCCAGGTCGCCGTCCGATGAAAAGAGGACGCGCATGTCCGCGCGGTCGCCCGGCACGAGCAGCTGCCACAGGGAGCCGCCGCCCGGCAGCTCCATGCGGGTCCAGGCGGGTTCATTGAGCGAATCGAGCGGCACCATCGTGCCTTCGGCACCCGAATCCTGCTCCAGATAGACGGTCAGCGTGCCCGGAATGCCGTTGACCTCCGTCTGGCGGCGCAGGATTTCCCGCGCGGTGCCGGGCACTTCGCCCAGTGTGGCGCGCGGGCGTTTCAGAAAGACTTCGCCGGAAACAGCGGTACACAGACCCAGCAGCACCGCCATCCGGATTCCGTTCGCAAACACACGCCAGCGCATCACACCACCCTGCTCAGAATCCCGGCGTCTCAGTAGAGTCCGCCTGTTTGCGGCATCCAGACTTCATTGCGGACTTCCGCGGTTTCGCGCAAGCCGAAGAACCGCCGCGCCGCCGGTGCAATGGGCACCGAGCGCGATGCTTCGCCTTTGCGGAACCCGAATCCTTCATCGCCGCCGGTGCCGTCTGCGAACGTGAAGAGCGCGTCATGACGCAACGGGGCGCCGTCCGGGCGCACGGGGCGTCCAGCCGCATCGCCTTCCGCCGCAAGATGCTGGCGCATCGGGCCGAGCGAGCCGGTGACCGGCTCGTCATCCGCCGTCAGGTAGCGTCTATCGGCGCCCGCGTCATTGTCTTTCCGCGGGGAAAAGGATGCGGTGAAGCCGGCGCCCATCGAACCGTCGATGGCTTCCGACTGCGCCTCGTTGTACGCCGCCGTGTCGGCGTTCGTCAGCAGCCCGATGGTCAGGACCGCCGCCGCGACAATCAACAGCGCCATCAGACCGACCACGAACTCAACCATGGCCTGTCCGTCCGCCCCGGCTGCAAACCGGTTTCTGAAACCGTTGACGTGCGACATAACAAAAGTGAATCAGCAACACGGAAAGCGTTGCTTTTCTCCATCATAAATCAACCCCCGCCCCAAATCAAGGCGGGCGGCGAAGCCAGTGCAGCGAAGCCACACGGAGGCGAAGCCAGCGCGAGGGTTTTTAGAAAATTGAGCCACACGGACTTTGTCTCCACTACGTTCCGACCAAGGTGTTAAATAAGTACTTTTTCTCGGCGGCATAGCCGCCTGGACAAGCCAGCGTAGCGGAGCCAGCTCAGCTGAGGAGCCACACGGAGGCGAAGCCAGCGCGAGGGTTTTTAGAAAATTGAGCCACACGGACTTTATCTCCACTACGTTCCGACCAAGGTGTTAAATAAGGACTTTTTCTCGGCGGCACAGCCGCCTGGAAAAACCAGCGCAGCGGAGCCGGCGCAGCGGAGCCAGCGCAGCGGAGCCGGCGCAGCGGAGCCAGCGCAGCGGAGCCACACGGAGCGGAGCCGCGGAGTAGCCGCAGAGCACACCCAGTAGCCCCAGTGGCCCCAGTTGCCCCAGTTGCCCCAGTGGCCTCAGACGGCGGCGAAGCCGCACGATGACAGGACTAACAGGACGAACAGGACGAACACGACGTACAGGACGAACACGACAGACAGGACAGACAAGACGGCTCGCCATCGCACATGATGGAAGTGGCCCCAGTAGCCCCAGTTGCCCCAGTTGCCCCAGTAGCCCCAGTAGCCCCAGTGGCCCCAGCTTGCCGCCACGCCTGTGCCACGCCGCTACCGCGGCTCCGCCCCCGCCCTCGGAGTGGGCGGGCCGACGCATGAGCCGCTGGCTTAGGCCGGTCGGTCTAACGCCGACCGGCAGAAATGGCGGCTTTGCCGCCCCGCCCCGCCTTGATTTGCGGGATGGGGTTTGCTATGCTTGCGTGCATATTGCGCCAGTGTAGCACAATGGCAGTGCAACTGATTTGTAATCAGTAGGTTGTCGGTTCGACTCCGACCGCTGGCTCCACGGTAAATCCCTGTCCGGGTCGCCTTCCGACCGGCGGGGCTTTTTTCTTTCCGGCTCCGGTCTTTTTCCGCCATGAACAGCTCCCTTCCCTGCGTCCGACTCAAACCCGGCCGCGAGCGTTCGCTCCTGCGCCGTCATCCCTGGATTTTCTCCGGGGCCATTGCCGCGGTCGATGCCGATGCGGCGGGTCAGCCGCCGGCGCCGGGTGCGGCGGTGCGCATCGCCGACGCCAAGGGCGAAGTGCTGGGCACGGGCTTTTATTCTCCCGCATCGCAGATCCGCGTGCGCGTCCTGCGCTTCGGTCCCGACGCGGCGTCACCCGATGCGGACTGGCTGCGCGCGACCGTGACCGCCGCCGCGGCACGGCGCACGGCGCTTCCGTGGCCGCCCGACCGCAATGCCATGCGCATCGTCCACGGCGAGTCCGATGGTCTGCCGGGGCTGGTGATCGACCGCTATGCGGATGTGCTGAGCGTCCAGATTCTCTCCGCGGGCTTCGAGGCGCTCCGCGACGAACTGCCCGGGATTCTGTTCGGTCTCTTTCCGGAGGTGACGGGCATTT
>CASFKR010000047.1 GCA_949295265.1 uncultured Verrucomicrobiota bacterium
GTTTCCAGATTTAGCCTTCCCAGCCTCGATTGCAGCACCCGAACCCCGACCCGTCCAGGATTGCAAAAGTAAACGCATCGAATCAGGTGCGTTTACTTCTGCATACTACGGCTCAAAAATCCGGGATAAGCCTGCACTGGCGCACTCTTGCGCTGGAGCCCGTTCTTTCGTATCGTAGGCACACAGGGTTCTGCGGGCGAAGCGGCTTCGCGCAGTCTCTGCATCGATATCATTTGGCGACTATGAAATCATCGAGCTTCGGAATTTCAGCGATTTTTTGTCTGGGTCTTTTTGCCGGCACGGTTCTGGCGGAAGAGGGAGGCGTACAGGCATTTGACCGGAGTACGGCATGCCTGACGGCGCGTCTGCTCCTCGAGCGCGTTCGTGAAGATGTGCTCAAAGAGGCGCAGCCGGCCGAAGCGCTGATGTCCGCCATGACGAATGCGCCCGGAACCTACGTCCGCACGGCGGAGGCGCGCGAGGCGTTGCGTCCCGTCTATCGTCAGGCGGTGGAAGCGCAGTATGCGAAGGAGGCGGGTGCCGTGCTCGACAAGCTCGCAAAGGGCGCCTCCCGCGAGGATGCCTTCGGCGCCGATTTCGCGCAGGCCGCCGTTCTGCTCCCTGCCGACCGCGTCGATGCGGCCGTCCGCCGGGATTACGACCGGCAGTTTCAGACAGCCCGCAAGCAGGCCTGCGCCCTGCAGCGCAATGCCATCGTCACAAATCTGCGCCCGACCGAGCAGGAGTTCGAAACGACCGACCGCCAGGCGCTCAAAACAAAGCTTTCCGACCGCATCATTGCCGGACAGACCTTTCCCGTCTTCGAAGAAAACCGTCCGTATGTCTCCAATGAAATCGTAGAGCCGATGCTCCGCGCCGCCGAGGTGCAGCGCAACGAACAGCGCGACTGGCTGCAGCAGAGCCGCCTCGAGCACTGGACCCCGGTGCGCATGGAACGCGAGCTGCGCGACGGGCTCCAGACCCACAGCGCCACCGTCTCCAAACAGCGCACGGAAAAGGGCGAAATCGCGTACGGACTCTTCCCCTCGGTTGTCGCCGGCATTCCGGAGGTCGCGCAGAAACGCGCCGCGGAACGGCTCGCCCGCACCATCCGGGAAACCCGGATCCAAACCATGCCCGTGGATTTTCTGGCCGTCATCGAGAAGAATCCCCAGGCGCACCGTACGCGCGAGGATTCTTTGAAGGCATTCCGGCCCGCGCTCACGGAAACCTTGCAGAAGCAGACGCTCGACCGCGTCCCATCGCTTGTTCCAGAGCCAGAGCGGGCGGAATTCACCGCTTGGGCGAACACGTGCTTTGCGCAGCATGACGAAACCCGGAAAACCGTTTCCGAGGTGGTCGACCACGTGCTGATGCCGCAGGTGGAGGCCGCCCGCAAGCAGTGCGCCGAGCAGCAGGTGAAGCAGCTTTTCCCGGAGCTCGTCGACGGCTCGTGGGTGCCGGACGCGGCGCTGGTCGACGCCGTGTGCGCCCAGCCGGATTGGCACGCCGCCATGCGCGGGTGGAAGGAATATGCACAGCTGGAGGATTTTGCGCGCATGGTGCGCGAGCAGCCGCTCATGGAGGAATCCGAGGCCCGCGTGCAGGTACTGCTTGAGCAGGGGTTCAACCGCGGCCGCACCGCCCGGAACCGGCAGCATGCCATCGTCGATGAGGTGTTTCCGGCGATTCGCGACGCGTACGAAAAAGGGGAGGGGATGCCGGAGCTCAAGGAGATTGTGCAGCGGTATCGCACGCAGGTGCAGGACCAGTGGCAGGAAGAGGCGGAGGACGTTCTTTGGCAGGGCGTCACCGCCGAGCAGCGTCCCGAAAATTTCGAGGCGCAGTTCCGCGCGCTTTTCCGGTCCACCGATGAGCGGATCGAGCTGCGCGCCCGCTCGCTGTTCGACGCCGTCGTGAAGCTCCGTCAGGAGGAGCAGAAGCGGCAGCAGGAACAGCGGCAACAGGAGCAGCAGCAACAGGAGCCGCAGGAGCAGACCCCGCCGGAAACCCCGCCGGAGGTCATCGAGATGCTCTGCGCGTTCGAACTCTCCCGAAACCGGAATGGCATCGTCATCCGCTGTCTGGTCGATGAAACACCGATTGCGGAAACGACCTGCACGGAGTCGCAGCGGCAATTCTCCGACCGCGCACCCAAAGCCGCTCAGGAAATTACGGCGCGCTTTGCCCAGCACCTGAAAAATACGGTGCCGTCGGGTGCCAAACTCACGGTCCGCACCAGTGTGCGCGTGCGCGATCCCTTCGTTTATTACGGCATGGTGACCGAGCTTTCGCGCGTCCTGCGCAGCAGCATCCAGACCTTTGCCGATGACGGCGTCGAGTTGCAGCTGGGTGCCACCAGCGCCGACGGGGATGATTCCGCCGAATCCGGAAAGGAATGACGTCAAGACCGGTTCATAGACAGTCAGAGAGGATTTTTACGATGGCATTCCGGGAAATGCGCCGCTGCAAGCAGACGCTGGAACGTACGGTTGTTGAGGATATTCTTCGGCGGGGTTCGTCGGGTGTGCTGGCCGTTTTGGGCGATGACGCATACCCGTATGCCGTACCGCTCAGCTATGTCTACGCAGACGGAAAACTCTATTTTCACGGTGCGAAGGAAGGGCATAAAATCGATGCCATCCGGCAGCATGCCAAGGCGTCGTTTTGCGTAATCGACCGGGATGCGGTCGTGCCGGAAGAGTATACGACCTATTTCCGCAGTGTCATCGCATTTGGACGCATGCGCATTCTGGAGACGGATGCGGAGAAGCGGGCGGCCATCGAAAAACTGGCCGTCAAATATGCGCCGCATGACACCGCGGAAAACCGCCATGCCGCCATTCAACGGGAATGGGCGCCGCTCTGCATGTTGGAAATGACCATCGACCACCTTTCCGGCAAAGAGGCCATCGAACTCGTCCGCGCAAAGCATCTTTCGCATTCTTAGACGGCGAGCCGTCATGGCGGCAGGGCCACAGAGGCGGAAATTTCCCGCAGAGGCGCAGAGAGGCACCGCATGGAAGCGCGATGCGCGTCGTTTGTTTCTCTCTCTCCGTGTGGTTCAATATGCCGCCCCTCCGGGATAACGCTGCAAACAAAAAGGACGGCCTGCATCCGCAAGCCGCCCTTTTTTTCGTGCAGATGGGGTCAGCGCGATCAGGCATTCTTGTCCTGGAAGTTCTTCATGAACGCAACCAGGTCATCAACGCCCTTGACCGGGAAGGCGTTGTAAATCGATGCGCGGAGACCGCCCACGGAGCGGTGTCCCTTGAGACCCGCAAAGCCGGCGGCCGTCGCTTCGGCGATGAACTTCTTTTCGACATCTTCGTTCGGCGTCTGACCATCCGGGCAAATGCGGAACGTGACGTTCATGTCGGAGCGGTACTGCTTTTCGGCGGTGCCGCGGAAGAAGCCATTGGAGCCGTCGAGCGCCGCATAGAGCTTGGCGGCTTTGTCGATGTTCTGCTGGAAAAGCTTTTCCTTGCCGAACGCCTTCACCCAGCGCGTGACGAGCATCAGGATGTAGATGCCGAAAGTCGGCGGGGTGTTGTAGAGCGAATCGCCGTCAATGTGCGTCTGGTAGCGCAGCATCGTCGGCAGCGACTCCGGCGCATTGGCGACGAGGTCCTTCTTGACGATGACGAGCGTCACGCCCGAGGGGCCGAGATTCTTCTGGGCGCCGGCGTAGATGAGGCCGAACTGGCTCACGTCGAAGGGACGCGAAAGAATGTCGGAGCTCATATCGGCGACGAGCGGGGCCTCGGTCTTCGGGAAACTCTTGTACTGGGCGCCGGCGATTGTCTCGTTGGAGGTCAGATGGACATAGGCGGCACCGGGCGTGAACTTCAGCGTCTCGAGATCGGGCATCCGGGTGGGGATATCCTTGACGGTGTTGCCGATGATGTTGACCGTGCCGACCTTGACGGCTTCCTTGACGGCTTTGTGCGACCACGAGCCGGAGTCGATGTAGTCGGCGGAGCCGCCCGCGGGAAGCAGGTTCATCGGAACCATCGAGAACTGGGTCGACGCGCCGCCCTGCAGCAGCAGGACTGCATAATCTTCGGGCACGCCCATGAGTTCGCGAATATTGGCAATGGCTTCCTGATGAACCGCGTCATACGCCTTGGAACGGTGCGAGCTCTCGAGAAGCGACATACCAGTTCCGTTAAAGTCGATCAGTTGACGCTGTGCCTCTTCGAGAACCTCCAGCGGGAGGACGGCGGGGCCGGCGTTGAAATTATAGATGCGGGACATGTTTAGCTCCTGTAGTTTACTGGTGCCCCAGGCGTGAATCGAACACGCAACCTACGGTTTAGGAAACCGCCGCTCTGTCCAGTTGAGCTACTGGGGCAAATCGTGGGTTATTCTAGAAATGACTGCCGACTGCGTCAAGAAATTTGCGTAAATGGCTCCTGGAGGCATACGTTTTGCGACAGTTTTGCCATTTTCAGCTGTCAAACCGGCTGGCGCGGCGGTAGCGCTTGCGAGCCGAAAACAGGACGAACACGACGAACAGGACAGACAGGACGGGTCGCTGCGGCAGAGACGGGTCAGCGCAGTGGAGCCAGCGAGAACCGGCACAGCGAAGCGAGGCGGGGGCTCCAGAGCGGGGATTGGGGAAAATAAGGCAAAGGAGTGAAGGGGAACCGCTGACGAATTCCACGAAAAAGATGTCTGGGAGCCGTGTTTCGCGGATGTTTATGCCGAATGCTGATGTCAGGTGAAAAGAAAGTTGGCACCGGAACTGCTTGCGGAAAGAACGGGCAGGGAAGGGGAGTGGGAGAGGAATGAGGCGCGGCTTTTCCCTGCGTCTTTGCAGGAAAAATAAGGGTTGTGGTTCGGTCGGTTTCTGGTAGAATGCAGAAACGGATTAGAAAACAAAGGGTTTAAGGGAGAATAAACATGACAAACCGTATTCACGAGGCAATCTGCTATGCCGGTAAGCGGCATGCCGGACAGGTCCGCAAAGGATCTTCGGTTCCGTATCTGGTGCATCCCATGGAAGTCATGGGGATTCTGATGGAAAACGGATGCTCAGAGGATGTCATCATTGCCGGAATTCTGCATGATGTCATCGAAGATACATGCGATGACAATGATGTCATCCGCAATATTGTCCGGGAGGGCATCCGGACCCGGTTCGGCGAAGTTGTGCTGGCCATTGTCAACAGCGAGAGCGAAGACAAAAGCAAAAGCTGGCAGGAACGGAAACAGGCGACGATTGAGGGGATTCCGACGGACTCGCTCGATACGCAGATGGTCTGTTGCGCTGATAAGCTTTCGAACATCCTGACCATTCAGGCGGATCTTGCGAAAGTCGGCGAACGGGTGTGGACGCGTTTCAGCGCGCCCAAAGAACGTGTGGCTTGGTATTACACGAGCATTGTCGATGCCCTGGAGCCGACGCTCCATGAAACCGCCATGTGGAAGGAACTGAAAGCCGCCGTCACAGACGTCTTTCCGAACTAATCGTCCACGCGATACAACAAGGTTGCAGGGAAGCAGCCTGGGTCGGGCTGTTTTGCGCCTGTATATTATGTCGCATAATATGTGTTATGTAACAATTCTGGCCGCACAGTGCCGCCACCAATGGCTTTTACCGATCCCCGGTTGCGCTGGCTAAAGTGGCACCGCCCCTCTATGGGGCCTCTGGGCGTGCGGCTACTGGGGCAAGGTTGTGCCTTTTGATGGGGCCACTGGGGCTACTGGGGCTACTGGGGCTACTGGGGCCACTGAGGCCACTGAGGCTACTGAGGCTACTGAGGCTACTGGGGCTACTGGGGCTACTGGGGCCACTGAGGCTGCTGCGGCTACTGAGGACCAGTGAGGCCACTGGGGCTACCGGGCCACTGGGGCCACTGGGGCTACTGGGGCCACTGGGGCTACTGGGGCCACTGGGAGAGCAGCACTATATGCGGTAGCGAGCCATCCTGTACTTCGTGTACGTCGTGTACGTCCTGTTCGTCGTGTACGTCCTGTTCGTCGTGTCTGCGGCTCGCCCGCGCGGCTTTGCCTCTGAGTCTCTGCGGGAACCCAAAATTCCTCGCGGCTATGCTGCGCGGCTTCGCATCGATGGCCGCCCATGTGGCAAAATCTGTGCAACGGCATTGAGAGAGTTTGGCATGGTCGGAACAGGCGCGATGCGCTATACTTGCAGAAAGAACGGGTATGCACAAACACAAACACCACAATCCTTTGACACAATGGATTCGCAAGGAGCCTTATGAGCGGGCGGAATTGCGGGAATGGCTGGCGTCTGCTCCCCTGCTGGTCGCGGTTTCCGGCGGGGCGGATTCCATGGCCCTGTTTCATTGTCTGGTTGCTTTTCGGGCCGGGGAATGCGGATTGGACCGCCCGTTCGGGCTGACGGTCGGGCACGTGGAGCACGGGCTGCGCGGCGCGGAGAGTCTTGCCGATGCCGCGTTCGTCAAAGCCGCCGCCGAAAAACAGGGCGTGCCTTTTCTGAGCGAAAGCGTCGACGTGGCGGCCGCCTGTGCAGCGACCGGCGAATCCGTGGAAATGACGGCCCGGCGACTGCGGCGCGAAGCGCTGGTGCGCATGACCGTCAGGTGCGGTGCCAAAGCCATTGCGCTCGCGCATACCATGGATGATCAGGCGGAGCTGTTCTTTCTGCGGATTGGACGCGGCTCCTCTCTGCGGGGCATTGCCGGTATGACCTTGCTGTCGGATGCGAATACCCCGGAGGCGCCCGGCCTCAAATTGCTGCGTCCCTTTCTCCATGAACGCCATGCGGACCTTTGCGAGTTGATGCGGGACTGGGAGAAATCCTGGCGGGAAGATGCGACGAATGCCGGGGATGACGCCCTGAGAAACCGCGTGCGCCATCATCTGATGCCGGCATTCGAAACCATCTTCGGTCCGTCCGCCGTGCGGGTGCTGACCCGCATGCAGACGGTTTTTGCGGCGGAGGCCGACGTCCTGGAAGCGGAGGCGGACGCGCGACTGGCGCAGACGGACGCGCTGGAAGCATTGCGGGCGGAAGCGATTGCGCAGGTGCCGCCGGCACTGGCGCGGACGGTTGTCGTGCGGTGGCTGCACACGCGGCAGTGTCCGCCCCCGTTGCTGTCGTTCCGGGTTGTCGAGTCCGTCCGCCGGCTGTTGTCGGAGGGCGGCAACGGCGTCATCGAGCTGGGAGGGGGCTATGCGGTCCGGATTGCCCACGGACTGGCCCGTCTGCAAGTCGGAGCGTACGGATGCGCCGTTCCCGATGCGTGTGTGCCCTCTCCTGCCCCGTTTGTGCTGCACGAAGGGCTGCTCGACCCGGCCAACGGGCTCTCCGCGGCACCGACGGACACCGTGGTGCGCCCGCCGCGGGTGCCGCCGCAGACCCGGCCGCTCGTCTGCACCGTCTCCGCAACCGCGCTGGCGGACGTCCCGGTTCTCCTGCGCCCGGTGCAGCGCGCCGACCGCATCCGCCCCATCGGCGGCAAGGGGCATTATGCCGTCTGGGATCTTCTCGCCGATTTTGATATTCCTGCGGAGGAACGCTCCCGGATTGCCGTGCTCGCGCGCGTGGAGAGCCATGACGTGCTCTGGCTGCCCGGCTATGGCGTCGCCGAAGCTGTTGCCGCACGCACACCCGGTGAACCGCTCTGGCTTTTGACTCTCTCCTGATTCGTCCCGCTTTCCTACCCTGCCCTTTCATGAACGCATCCGCACCACAACGCATCGGCCTGCTCGGCGGGAGTTTCGACCCCGTCCATCACGGGCATCTGGCCATGGCCCGTGCAGCCCTCCAGACCGGACGGCTGGATGCGGTCTGGTTCGTCCCGGCTGCCGCATCGCCGTTCAAAATCGGCTCGATGCACGCCAGCGCGGAAGACCGCGTGGCAATGCTCCGCCTCGCCATCGGCTCGGAGCCGCGCTTCGCCGTCTCGCAGTTCGACCTCGACCGCGGCGGCGTGTCGTACACCATCGAGCTGATTGAAGCCCTGCGCCGCGCCTATCCGGAGCTGGCGTTCACCTTCCTGATTGGTGCCGATTCGCTCTTTTCGCTTTCCCGCTGGTATCGGGCCAAAGACCTCGTGAAACTGTGCGACTTTCTCTCGTTCGGACGCCGCGACGTCACCATCCACCCGGAGGCGCTGGGGTTCGACGCCGAAACCAACCGGCGGCTGGCGGAGGGCTTTTATCCGCAATTCGACCTCCCCGTTTCCTCCACGGAAATCCGTGCCGCGTTTCAGGCGGGCAAGCCCGTCGATACAATGGTTCCCCCTGCCGTTGCCGCCTATATTGAGAAGCACGGCCTCTACCGGACGTAGCCGCACGCCATGATCCGTCTGTCGGGGTTGTTGTTGCGTCTGCTGGGATGCCTGGTCGCTGCCGCGCTGACGCTTCCGGCGGCGGAAGGCGCGCGCATGCGCCTTTCCGCGGCAGAGGATCCCCCCGTTTTCATCGAAGCGGATACGCCGGACGGCGCCACGATTTACGTCGAACCCCATGCGGAGGGACGCCATCCCGTTGTGACACTCACAGCGGCACGGCAGAAACTCGCAGAGGAATCGGTGGACGACTTTCCGTGCCGGATCGACCTCAGCGAAGCGCGCCTCGGCCCCGGGCCTCTGCGCCTCCGGGTCCAGGTTGACTGGTACACGTTCAGCGGACGTCGCGTTCTCACGCGCACGTATCTCTCGCAACCCCGCCGGTACCGGACGCTGCCGGAGAATCCGGCCGACTTATGCTTCTTCGACCTGGCGGGGCTGGTCCGGGACTTCCGTCTGCCGGAAGGTTCGGCCCCCGTCACGTTTACGTTGCCGTGGGATGCGGTGGTCTCGGTCCTCGTCGCGGATGACGACGGACGCCCGGTCCGCCGGTTGCTGGAAGCCGCCCCGCTCCCCAAGGGCACGCACACCATCCCGTGGGATTACCGGGACGATGCGCAGCACCCGGTAACAGCCACGGCAGCCACCGCCCGCGTCGTCTACCACCCGCCCCTGACCTGGAAACGCCGCTTTTTCGCCTACACGCAAGGAGAACGGCCCGCTGAAAACGAGCCCCCCGGGCCGGTACCGGCGGCGGACCGCTTCCGCGCCATCCTGTGCCTCCCTCCGCCGTCCGTTCCGGCGGCAACGAATGCACCGGCCGCTGTCTGCGTTGCGGCCTCCGCCGACGGCGAATGCACCGCCTTCGACGGCAACGGCATCGTCGTCTGGCACCGCCCGCCGCTGGAAGTACCGCGCAAACCCGTCCGCACAACGCTGCTGCACCACCCGGCACTTGGCGTTTTCGCGGTCTGTGAAGCTCCCGGCGATGCGGAGCACCCCGCCGCTGTCCGCATGGAGCGCCTGCCGCTGGACGGGCATCCGCAAACCACCGTCCGGTTCCGGATGGAGCCCGGAACGCCGCCCGAGCCCGCACTGCCGCTTACGCCGCAGGACGTGATTCCGTTCGCCGACGGCTTTCTCCTCCTGGATGGGGCGACACAGACGCTGCACCGCTTCGCGGTCGCGGAAACGCCAGACGGACTCATCCTGGAAGCCCGCGAATCGTCGTATCTCCCCGGTGCAGAACGGCTGCTGACCGATGTCGCTTCGGCCTCGCCGTACGTACTCCGAAACAGCCGCCTGCACCCGCTGACAGACGCGCTCGAGCCCGGAGCCCCGATGCACCCGGCGGTGCTCCCGGCCGCGCCCGGAGCGCTCAGCCTGTGCCGCGGCATCCTGGCTGTGCAGGACGGCCCATCGGTTCGCCTGTTCCGTCCCAACGGCTCGGAAGCCCCTCCCCTGCCCCTGACGGATGCCGTCGGGCGCCTCACCCGCCCTCCGGCGGGCCTGGCCTTCGATGCCGCGGGCACGCTGTGGCTCTGCGAAGCCCGCACGGCACCGCTCCGCCTGAGCCGCTGGCAGATCCCGGCGGACAACCCCCCGGCATCAGTCGGCGAATGGACCTGGACGGGCCGCGCTGTCGAGGTCGGCGGCTTCCCCGCCTTCGACATTCCCTTCCGGTCCGTCCTTCACAACGCGCTCTGGCGCCTCCTGCCGGGTGGCGCCGCCAAACTGCTGCAAGAACTGCAGCCCGCCGCGCCCGCCCCCGGTTCGCCGCCCGTTGCCGCCCGGTTTTACCGTCCCTTCCCGTACCATGGCCGCCAGTTCTTCGTCGGTGTCCGCGCGGGCGTCACCACCGTGTACGAATACCGCAACAGGGAGTGTCTGCGCCCGGTGGCGCTCTTCGGAACGCCCGCGGGGCTGCTGGAAGCCGCGAACGTTGCGCAGCTGCCCTCGCTCTCGGACCGCGCGCACGATGCAACGTCGTTGCTGTGCTGGAGCGATCTCAATAACGACGGGCTGATGCAGGAGGCGGAACTCCAGGTTGCACCTCCGGAGGTGTCGTGCCGCGCCTTCACGGACGGCTGGGCACTCTCCGGCTGGTCGTTTCTCCTGCCAATCCGGCTCGGAGAAACGGACGCGCTCCTTGCGCTCGAGCCCGTGCGATGGACCGACGCCGGCGTACCGCTGTACGACCTGGCTGCGGCAGTCGCATCCGCGCAGCCCCTGCCCGCGGCGGCGGCGCTCCCCTTCCGCGGCGAGACGCTCCGCAGCGGGCTTTCGCTTCCGGAGCGCGCCGCCTTTGCGGTGACCGCGGACGGGCTCTGCGCGCTCACGCCCGCCGGGGCACGCCAATGCCACGCCTCTGCCACCGCGATTCTGGGCGAGACGCTGCTGCCGGTGCGCACGGTTCCCGCGGCGGCGGCGGTCTTTGCGCCGGAGGTGGTAAAGGCACCGCCCGACGATTACCGGCGCGTCTTAGCCGTCCTGAACGGGCGCGGTTCGGTCGATTTTATCACGGAGGACGGACTCCTCCTCGGGCGCGAAGAAAACCCCTGCGAAGGACCGTCTGCCGATGCGTTTTTGCGCGGTGGCTGCGTGACCGGGTGCCGCGGGCTCTACAAGCCGATGGTACTCCTGACCGCGGAGCACGGCGGAGCACTCTATGAACTCATCGGGAGCGATGAGCTTCGCGAAACCCGCGTGTCGGTTCCGCAACCGGACGCGCGCGGGCCTTAGGATTTGTCGCAGGCATCGGTGCCGATGCGGACCACGGCGCCGAACTGCTCTCGGATGCGGTCCATCGCATGGGAAAGCGCCTCGCGCTTTTCGGCTTGCGTATCGGCGGGGTCGGGTCCGAAGAGGCCGGCCTCCGCCGGAGGCGGTGTGTCGCGGAAATGGCTGACGCCGAAGCCGACGAGGCGGACGGGTTCCCGGAGGGGCGCATCCTCTTCGCGGATGTTTTGTCCGGTGAGCAGACCCGACAGCAGCTGCAGGGCCGCATCGCGAAAACTGAAATCGTCGTTGGCGACGCGCGGCAAGGGCATCTGGCGCGTCTGCGTCCGGAAATCGGCGGTACGCCACTTGAGGTGTGCGGTTGCCGCATAACGGCGGGCCGCCCGCACCTGGCGCGCCACGTCGGCGGCAAGCTCCAACAGCACCGAGCGCACCGTTGCGAGGCTCGTGGTATCCTCGAGGAAGGTCGTTTCGCGGGAAATGGATTTTTCTTCGCGCTCCGTTTCAACGGTGCGGTCATCGATGCCGAAAGCGAGCTGGTGGAGCACGGCTGCGGAGTTGGGGCCGACCCAGCGCTGCAGCGTGAGCGGATGCGTCTGCTGCAGATCGCCGATGGTGCGGATGCCGTGGGTGTGCAGGAGCGCGGTCATCGTCTTGCCGACGCCGAAAATGCGCGTTACGGGAAGCGGTGCGAGAAAAGCGCGGATCGCCTCCGGTTCGGTCGGCACGATGGTGAGCCCGTCGGGCTTGTTGAGGTCGGAAGCGACCTTGGCGAGGAATTTGTTGGGCGCCACGCCGATGGAAGCCGTGAGATGCAGTTCTCCTGCGATGTCGGCGCGGATTTTTTGAGCGATTTCCACGGGCGTCCCGAAGAGAAGGCGCGAACCGGTGACGTCGAGAAAGGCCTCATCGCAGGAGATCCCCTGCACGTAGGGCGTGTAGCGCTCAAAAATGCGGAACACCTCGGCGGAGGCGGCGTGATACCGCTTCCCGTCGGGCGGTACGAAGATGCCTTGCGGACAGAGCCGGTACGCCGTCCGCGACGGCATGGCGGAGTGGACGCCGAATTTGCGGGCTTCGTAGGAGCAGGTGGAGACCACCCCGCGGGCATCCGGCGCGGCCCCGACGATGACGGGTTTGCCGCGGTATTCCGGATGATCGCGCTGTTCAACGGACGCGAAAAACGCATCCATGTCGACGTGGAGAATCGCTGCCATCGCTGCTCGCCTCTGGCCGTCCCGGGCGGTGCCCGGGGGATGCGTCACCGCGGAGTTGCGCGGTCCTGCGCCGCCGAAGCCAGCCTGCAGGTCGCGCAGGCATGCTCGGATGCGCCGCAGTAGCCCTTCCAGATTTCCAGCAGCCCCTGCATCCGCAAGGCGCTGCCCGTGTAGATGGCGGGGTTGTGGTCGCCGCCAAACAGGCGGAACGCCATCTCGCGCATCGATGCGCTGAGACTCTCGCCGGGAATGCCGGCGGCGAGTTTCCAGGCGTTCGCATCTTCCAGCGAAAGAAACGGTACGACGGCGTTGATGAGCATCGCGTGAATGCGGTCGGGGCCGATGGCGCCGGCGGCTGGCGGATGGTCGGCGGGCAAGGCTTCGCCCGCACGCTGCGCCGCCTCGCGGAGGATGCAGATCGCCTCTTTGGTCCAGGCTTTGGGATCGTTGCGCGGGATGGCATGGAGCGCCCGGTAGAGTCCGTCCTCCGTGGCGAAGAGCGCCGCCGCCGTGGCCAGGCGCATGCGCGGATGGTTCGGGGGGCGCACCCCCGAGAGATACCAGCGGCGGGCCGCCTCCGGCACATCCAGGGCACCGGCGCGGAAGGACGCGTTCCAGAGTGCCACCAGATAATCGCCGGGGACGGTCGCGCTCTCTTCGCGCGGGAGGAGGCCCGCGCTGCCGAGCAGGAGGGCATAGCGTTCGAGTGCGGAGCTGTGGCGCGAGAGTTCGGCGACCGGGACGGCGTCCGCGAGGGCGCGCATGGGCGCGGCGTTGTTGCGGAGGCCGAGCGTCGCCATGATTTCCGCGTAAAAGGACTGCGTTGGCGAGGCGGCGCGTTGCAGCCGCTCCGCCAGTTCGCGCGTCTTGCGGTTGATGCGCGCCTGCCCGGCCGTTTCGAGCCAGCGGCCGGCATCGTCGGCGGGCACCCCCGCGAGCGCATCGCGGCAGGGGCGGTCGCGGTCCGGATGCGCATTCCACGGATACGTATCCGGGTCGATCTGGTCGAACGAGAAATGCGGATGCTGCGCCAGCGTGGCGTCCGCCAGCGTGACGAGCGGGATTTCCGGCTGGGATTCGTGCGGGCGCGGCGGGAACCACGTGACGTGCAGAATCACGCGGTCGTAGCGCGGGTCCGTTTCATGTCCATGCGCAAACCAGTCGCCCGGGTGAATGTGGATTTCCACATCGCCCTTGCGCGGTTCGCCGCCGATCCGGATGACGGCATTGTGGAAATCGGGCCCCGCCGAGCCGTTCCACATGCCGGCATCCAGCACTTCGACGGGCAGGCCGCCTGTCGTAAAGAGTTCCGGACGCAGCCGCGCATCGGTCCAGAGGCATTGCAGGTGGCGTTCGCTCCACCACACCCCGTTGAGTATCGGTTCCCCGATGCGGGAACAACGCGGGAAGCAGGCCGGACACGCCGCCGCCTCAAAGGGCGCCGTACTCATGGAGCGGTCCTCATCCGCGCCGGGGTGCCGGGCTGCGCCGAACGCGCAGCCTGCGTTGCCGTTGCCTCGCGGTAGGCGGCCTCGATTTTCTCGTAATCCTCTTCTTCGGTTTCCACGTAGATATTGCGGGCTGTCCGCAGAATCACGCGCGGAATTCCGGCGCGGACGAGTTCGTTGCGCAGCGCAATCAGGTCGGCGCGGTGCACATCCGGGTCTTTGGCCGCGAGAATCACGACGCGCTGATAGCCGCGTCCGTCGCATTCGCGAAGGACGGCGGCGGCAATTTCCGAGCGCTTGATGGGACGCCGAAACAACTCGCAGCGGCCGTTTTCGTAGATATCAACCGTAATCCCGTAGTCGGTCGGGGCCGAACTCAGGAGACTGTTTTTCCGCTGCGGTGCGCTGTTCGTCGACTGACACCCGAAAGAACCTGCGAGCAGGAGTGCGCAGCAGCAACTCAAATACATTTTCTTCATGGCGCTATGCTACCACATTCTCCCCTGCCCGTCACCTCCGGAAATTGCCAGGCTTATTCCGGATTTTTGAACCACACGGAGGAAGGTTGTAAAACTCAGCCTCGCGATGAGTTAAGATAATTGAGCCACACGGAGGGGCGGAGCCCCTTCTGAAGTCTCCACTAACGTTCCGACCAAGGTGTCAAATAAGGACTTTTTCTCGGCGGCAGAGCCGCCTGAACAAAGTCAGCGCAACCATTGGAGCGACGGCAAAGTTATTTTACTGAACTTTCGGGTGAAAAAGTATTGGCGGTCTATTCACGAGTATCTAGTCTTGAAAAGAGGCTACAGAAGCCATCTTTCAAGAAATCTGGATCAATGATCCCGAAAAAACGGGATAAGGCTGATTGCGCGCCGGTGAAGACGCCCGGGCGAGCCGAACGGAAGCAGGGCCGATGGAACGGGACGGCGCAAACACGACGGCAGGCGGCGCTGGCGCCAGAGCGCTTACGCGAGCGTATCGCGCAGGCGGTGCACCGTTTGGAGATAGGTGTCTGCCGGCGTGAAGGCGGTCGACGCCACGGCGACGGGGCGTACCCGTCCATGGCTCCCGAGAATGCGCGCGGCATCCTGACAGGTCGAGGGCGGAATGGGAATCTTCCGGTCGAAAAAGAGCTCGCACGGGTCATAGCCCGGCTTGTTGTGGATATCGATATGCGCAGCCCAGTCCGGCACCTCGGAGCGCGCGTTCCACCACGGATAGGCGCACCAGGATCCCGGTTTGGCCAGGAGCAGCAGTTCCCCTGCGCTCGGATGCGCCCACGGAGCACCGGCGGTCCGCGCTGCGGCCTGTTCGTAATCGCCGGTTTCGAGCAGCGTGTCCTGCACGAAATCGACATCGTCCGGATCCCGGATGTAGACGTGCGCGATTTCGTGGTCCACCATGGCGAACGCTTTGGATGCCGCAAAATCCGGGTAGGCGCGGCCGCGGACGGAACGCGTGCGGAACAGTCCGGCACGCCGGAGCGTCCGGTTGGGAAACACGGGCGGCTGCGTGACGTCGGCAATCGCGTATTCGCCCAGCACGGTCAGCGCCGCACCCTGCGCCTTCGCGAGAGCTGCGAGCTGCTCCAGCTCGTTTTGAAAGCGCGCAAACGCCCGATCGCACCGCGCCCCCCGCTCGCCGAAGCGCTGCGCTTCGTAGTCGAGCGTCGGCAGATACAGAAAACTGATATCCAGATCGTAGCGTTCCTGCATGGCGAGGAAGCGCCCCAGCACTTTGTCGCCCACCTTCGGCGAGGCGAACGGACCCCAGTATTGCCAGAGCGGGAAGGATCCGAACTGGCGCTCGAGCATTTCCGAGGCGCCTTCCGGCTGCCCGTATACGGCCATAATCATGCCGCCGCCGTGCTTGTGGATGGGCGCGGGCGAAAGGAGCGCATCCACGCATTCCCCGAAGCTTTGCTGGAAGAAGAACATCCCGACCGTGGCACCGGCTTCGCGGGCATCTTCCCAGATGCGGCGGCCCTGCACGAGCCGGGACGACTGTTCCCAGAAAGCGGGCTTTTCCAGGTCGCGGGAATAGTATCCGTTGGAGGTCATGCCGTGTTCGCGCGGGGTGAGCCCCGTCCGGAGCGTAGCCTGCGCGGTGCAGGTGACCGCTGGGTAGACCGATTCTGCGGGCTGAAAACGCAACCCGGCCAGGGAACCGCCGCAACGCCGTTGCACATCGTCCCACCCCAGACCCGCAACGCTGACAATCAGGTGTTTCATGAATCAAAAAATCCTTTCGCGGAGGCGGACGGGATCAGGAGCCGCTGACCGACGGCCAGGTGCGCCGAATCAGCCACACCAGCCCGTGGCACAGAAACGGCGCCGCCCAAAAGACCGGATAACGCAATGTCAGCAGCAGAAGAAAGCCGTCCTGAAGAAAGAGAAGAACGCTAATGACGCCGCCCACGGCCGCCCGGCGGATTTCCGGTGTATGCGGGCGTCCGAGCGGTGCCACACAGCGGCACCAGCGGATCAGCGTATACGCAATGAAAATCGCCGGAAGCCACCGGACCGGTTCCGGCAGCCCCAGGCAGGCGATGCCCGGCAATGCCACCGCCGCAATCCCGGCACCGTAGCGCGAAAAGCCGAGCGGCTTTTCCGCACGATGTTCCTGCGCCGCGAGCCAGGTGACCATGGAAATGTACACCGTCCAGCCCGCAGCCAGCACCCAGACCGGCCAGAGCGTCGCCCAGGCGGAAAACGGCGCGACCGCCGCAACGCCCAGCAACACGGCGCTGCCGCGGCACAGCCCCATGCTCACCAGCCCGAACCGTGGAAAGCGGTCCTTCAGCCGGTTGTAGAGCAGCAGCAAAACCGTCGTGCAGGCAAAGACGCCCCACCAGGCATCGGGGACGCCCCCGAGGTAGCCCGCGACAATCGCCACGATGAAGCACCATTCGCGCGCGGCGGAGACCTGCTGCGCGGTCAGTTCCCCTGCCGGAATCGGACGATGGGGCGCGGTGCGGGCATCTTCCTTCTGGCCAACCAGATCGTTGTCGGCCAGCCCTGCCATGTAGAGGAACAACTCGGCGAATGCCGCGCCGAGCAACGGCCCGATTCCGGGGTGTCCTTCGTGCAGAAGCAGAACGACCCCGGCACCGGCCAGTGCGTCACCAACAGCCGTCGGTAAATTCGGCAGTCGGAACAGAGTTAGCCATGGCAGAAGTTTCATTGCATGCCCAGTATACCGCAATCCGCTTCTTACCGCAAAATCGGTTCCTTTCACAAACTTATGCCGGATTTTTTGAGCCACACGGAGGAAGGTTGTGAAACTCAGCCTCGCGATGAGTTAAGATAATTGAGCCACACGGAGGGGCGGAGCCCCCTTCTGAAGTCTCCTCAGGAATGAATACTATTCTTTTTCAGCGTATACCATACATCCAGGTATACGCGTTCCCGTACGGGGCCGGAATCGGCTAAAATCGAACCCTTGAAGTTCGTATAGTCGATCTTGCGGGCT
This sequence comes from uncultured Verrucomicrobiota bacterium, assembly GCA_949295265.1. Taxonomy (GTDB): domain Bacteria; phylum Verrucomicrobiota; class Kiritimatiellia; order RFP12; family UBA3636; genus JAEDLN01. Next base: position 17,161 of record CASFKR010000047.1, read on the forward strand.
TCCTCCGACATGATTTCAGCCCATTTCTCGCGCGTGAAATCCATCCGGAAAGGATAGTCGTTTTCAGGGGTGCTTTTTACGTCCGGGTCAAGCCCATACGCCTTGCACAGTTTCTCAAGGTCGCCTTTGAACCGCGCGCGGACATGAATCAAGGAAGAATCCTGATTGTTCTGAACAGCGGAGAAAAATCCGGTTTTCGTAAATACCCACATAAAAAAAAACTCCCGTGATAATCAGCAATCGTGAGATTGCCATTCGCGGCAAACATCGGGATTCTGCTCCATCTGATTCCCGGCGAGCATGCCTGTTGCAAGTATAAGGCAACCCGAACGTGTATGCAAGACTTCGGACAATTCAGGGTTATCCCGGGGGGCGCGAAGGAGCCGCCAGGCGGGGAGAACAGAGGGGAAAAGCGAGGTGAAATATGGAAAATGGAGCCACACGAGGCGTTCCTGACCCGTCCTGTTCGTCCTGTACATCGCGTCTCAGGTGGCTGATAAAACCAAATGATTCCCATCCACCATCGCCGGAGGCATGACCAGCCTCGAAGCGGCCGGTCGACTCATGAGCCGGCGGCTTTGAGGCGGGGATCAGAGGCCGCAGAGGGGGAACAGAAGAGCACCCGCGGCAAAGCAGATAAAGACGAGGGTCATGATGCTCAGCTTGCTTTTGTAGGTCGCCCAGCCCGCAGAGATGGTGAGCAGAATCGCCAACGGACGCACCGAAAGGCCTTCCGGAAGCCCTTTCCCGGTCAGAATGTCCTTCCACGGAATTTCCATCGTGAAGACACTCATATCGAGAAAGATTTGCGTGGCCACCACCATCATGGCAATGGTGGCAGGGGCTACGCCCCAGAGAAGACCCTGCACAATGGGGCTGCGATTCCAGCGCTCCAGCGAGCGCAAGGCCGCCGTCATAAGGAAAAACGACGGGAAAAGCAGACCGAATGTGCCGACCAGACTGCCGAGCACACCCGCCCAGCGATAGCCGAAAAACGTGGCCGCATTGATGCTGATGGGGCCCGGCGTCATTTGCGTGATGGCCAGCAGATTGCCGAAGTCCTCCGGTTCGAGCTGCAGATAGCGCGCATCGGGTCCGACAAACATCTCCAGATAGACGGGGACAAGGACCATGCCGCCGCCAAAGCAGAGCAAACCGCATTTGACGAAGATCAGGAAAATCATCCCGTACGTCAAAATACCCGTGGCACCGCCAAACAGGAAGAAAAGCAGACGCGAACTCATGCCGCACGCCCTCCTTCCGCCGGGCCGCGCAGCCGCTTCACAGCGGGCTCGAACATGGCTTTCCAGAAGATGCCGAAGAGCATGGCACCCACAAGGACGAGCCCGACATTGGCATTCCAGACGAGGATGAGCGCGGTGGTCACCACCAGTGCGAAATACGCATAGAAACCGTGCATCACACGCTTCCAGGATTTGATGAGCGTGGCGATGATGATGCCGCTCAGGGCGCTGCGCAGCCCAAGAAACGCGCCCTGCAGATAGGGATTGTCGAGCGGCAGGTTGTTGTACCCGATGGCCACCAGCGTGATGATGACGAACGATGGCAGCGCAACCGCAAAAAGCGCCACCAGAACCCCGGTAATGCCCGCGGCTTTGAGGCCGACATAGATGGCGGAATTGCCGGCGATCAGACCGGGAATCGACTGAAAGATCGGCAGGTGGTCGAGCAGTTCGCCTTCGCGGAGCCACTTGAGCTTTTTCCCGAAGACTTCATCCGCTGCAATGATGATGGCGTATCCGCCGCCGACGATGAACAGGGCGATCTTGAAAAACTCACAGAACAGAACCCAGAGCACTTTGCGGCGCGGCAGCGATGCCAGCGCGGGCAGACGCTCGGAAAGTCCGCCGCGCGGGGCTGACGGGGCGGGCGGCGGTTCCGGTTGCGGGGCGGGCGGCGGGTTTTCGCCGGATGCGGCGGGGGCGGCGCTGCTCATCGGCCGCCCTTTCCCTGCTGCTTGGCCCAGGAATCGCGCAACGTGGAGGTCCGGTTGAAGACGGGGGCACCGGGACGGGAGTCTTTCGGGTCGGAGAAGAAGTAGCCGAGGCGCTCGAACTGGACGGCGGTGCCGGGGGCGACGTCCTTGAGGAGCGGCTCGCAGTACGCGGTGGCTTCTTTCGCGGAATCCGGATTGAGGAATTCCTTGAAGTCGCGCTCGGGATCGGCGTCGGGGGCCTCCGTCATGAAGAGGCGGTCATAGAGCCGCACCGGCAGAGAGACGGCCGTGGCGGCGTCGACCCAGTGGATGGTGCCGCGCACGGCATGCCCGTCCGGCGCATTGCCGCCGAGGGAAGCGGGGTCCCAGGTGCCGTGGATTTCCGTCACTTCGCCATTGGCATCTTCCACGATGTGGGTGCAGGTGAAGAGGCAGGCGTACTTGAGGCGGACTTCGCGGCCGACGGAAAGACGGAAGAACTTCTTCGGCGGGTCCTTCATGAAATCATCGCGCTCGACCCAGAGCTCGCGGCCGAACGAAAGCGTGCGGGTGCCGGCGGCTTCATCTTCGGGATTGTTGACGGCTTCGCAGGGGTAGCGCGCGTCTTCCGGCATGTTGTCGATGACCAGCTTGACCGGATTGAGAATCGCCATGCGGCGGGGCGCGGTGCGGTTGAGCACATCGCGGACGCACTGCTCGAGAATGGAAACGTCGGTCGTGGAGATGTATTTCGTGACGCCGACGCCCTCGCAGAAGGTGCGGACCGCTTCGGCGGGATAGCCGCGCCGGCGCATGCCGCAGAGCGTGGGCATCCGGGGATCGTCCCAGCCGGACACGAGCTTCTTCTCGACGAGTTCGAGGAGTTTGCGCTTGCTCATGACCGTGTAGGTGATGTTCAGACGCGAAAATTCGCGCTGGTGCGGACGGATCTTGACGCCGTTGCGGACGACGAGTTTGCCCATTTCATCGAGCCGGTCGATGACCCAGTCGTAGAGCGGGCGGTGCACTTCGAACTCGAGCGTGCACATCGAGTGGGTGACGCCCTCCAGCGCATCCTCGATGGGGTGCGCGAAGTCGTACATCGGGTAGACGCACCACTTGTCGCCCAGGTGGTAATGCGGCACGTGATGGATTCGGTAAATCACGGGATCGCGGAAGTGGATATTCGGCGAAGCCATGTCGATTTTCGCACGGAGGCAGCACTCGCCGTCGGCATACTTGCCATCGCGCATTTCGCGGAACAGGCGCAGATTCTCCTCCGGCGAGGTGTCGCGCGTGGGGCTCGGCGTGCCCGGCTCCGTGGGAATGCCGCGGTATTTTTTCCATTCATCCTGCGAGAGGAAACAGACATACGCCTGACCCGCCCGGATGAGATTCTCGGCGATTTCGTACATCTCATCGAACATATCCGCGGCGCTGTAGAAGCCGTCGCCCCAGTCCCAGCCGAGCCAGTGAATGTCTTCCTTGATATTCTGCGCGAATTCATCGCTTTCCTTCGACGGATTCGTGTCGTCGAGGCGCAGATGGCACTCGCCGCCGAAAGCCTCCGCCATGCCGAAGTCCACGCAAATGGCTTTTGCATGACCGATGTGGAGGTAGCCGTTCGGCTCAGGCGGGAACCGGGTGACGACTTTTCCGCCGGTGCGTCCGGCGAGGTGATCCGCCTCAATCCACTGTTCCAGAAAATGTTTGGAAGACTTGGAGGCGTCGGATTCGGTTGAGGGTTCGGAGCTCATGGGAAGAAATCGTGAAAACGTTCAGAAAGAATCGGAAAGGGAGAACAGGACGGGCTTATAAATGCACCGACCCGCGCGGGCCGTCAGGAACGACGGACGCCAACGCGAGCCGAGAGCCGGGAAGAAAATCCCGGCGCGATTATTGTTGTTGGAAGAGCGAAAGGGCAATCCCCATTTCCAGACCGCGCAACTCGGCGATGCCGCGCATGCGCCCGAGGCAGGAATAGCCGGGATTCGTCTTCTTACGCAAATCATCAAACATCTGGTGCCCGTGATCCGGACGGACGGGAATCGAGACGCCGCGGCGCTGCTCCACTTCGAGCAGGGCCTTCATCATCTCGTACATGGGCACATCGCCCTCGAGATGATTGTCCTCGAAAAAGTCCCCGGCCGCATTGCGGCGCGTACTCCGGAGGTGGACAAAATTGACGCGGTCGCCGAATTCGCGCATCATCGCCGGCAGATCATTGTCGGCGCGGACGCCGAAGGAGCCGGTGCAGAGGCACAGCCCGTTGGACGGATTGGGGACCGCCGCCACGATCTTGCGGAAATCTTCCGCCGTGCTCATGATGCGCGGCAGGCCGAACATCGGATACGGCGGGTCGTCGGCATGGATGACGAGAGAGACGCCGACCTCATCCGCCACCGGGCAGACCGCCTTGAGGAAATCGGCGAGGTTGGAGCGGAGACGCTCCGTGTCGATGCCCTTGTAACGGTCCAGCTGCCCCTGGAATTCTTCGAGCGTGAAGCTTTCCTCGGCACCGGGGAGTCCCGCAATGATGGTGCGCGTGAGTTTTTCGATTTCTTCCTGGGACATCCCTTCGTAGCGCGCCTTCGCAAGGGCGTATTCCTCGGGCGTGACCTCATCGGCGGCACCGGGGCGCTTCAGGATGAACAGGTCGAATGCGAGAAAGGCGGCGCGCTCAAAGCGAAGCCCGCGGGAACCGTCCGCCATGGGATACGAAAGGTCGGTGCGCGTCCAGTCGACCACCGGCATGAAGTTGTACGTGACGATGCGGACATCGCAGGCGGCGAGATTGCGAAGCGTCTGCTTGTAATTCTCGATGTAGCGGCGCCACTCCCCTTCCTGCGTCTTGATGTGCTCATGAACGGGAACGCTCTCGACCACGCTCCAGCGCAGCCCGGCCTCCTCAATCATTTGCTTGCGCGCCATGATTTCTTCGACCGACCACACTTCTCCGTTCGGGATGTGGTGGAGCGCTGTGACGATGCCGCTCACACCGGTCATCCGGACATCAGCTAAGGTTACGGGGTCCTTCGGACCATACCAACGGAAAGTCTGTTCGCAGAGAATCGGCTTATTCATGGACGGGAAATCAAGTGCGCGAAATCCATTCGCGTTGCAGAAAAATCGTTGGAATTCTAACGCAACCCGCGCGCAGGCGCAAGCGGAATCCCGAAAATCCGGGCGCATAGCGGCGGCTGAAAAGCCGCTGTGAACCGCCGGTTCCAAGTATGTTCCCGGCGGCGCAGCGAACCCGGCGCAGACAGGACGTACACGACGAACACGACGTACAGGACGGGCTGTTATCTGACGCCGCGCAGAAGGGAGGGCACCCACCGCTCTCATATTTCCCGCTGCGCTTTACCGGCCTCGGAGTGGTCGGCCGACTCATGGGGCGACTGCTATGGCCGGTCGGTTAACGCCGACCGGCAGAACAGGCGGCAGTTTGCCGCCCGGCCGGGAGAACAGGCGGCCGTTTGCCACCCGACCGGCAGAACAGGCGGCCGTTTGCCGCGATATGGTTATCGCTTTTCGGGGAGACAGGCGAAGAGGCGTTCGCTGAGGGCTTCCGGCATGGTGGAGAGTAGCCACATGCCAAGGCGCATCGGCCAGGGGAAGGAAATGAGACCCCGCCCGCGGGCGATGCCGTCCACGATGATGCGCGCGGCGGCCGGAGCTTCCATGAAAAACGGCATCGGGCACGTGTTCTGATCGGTAATGCGCGAGCGGACAAACCCGGGACAAATTGTGGTCACGCAGATATTTGCGCTGCGAAGCCGTCCCCGCAGGGCAGACCCGAGCGCCTTCACGCAGGCTTTGCTCGCGCTGTAAGCCGGACATTGCGGCATTCCGTGGTACCCGGTCATGGAGGAGGTGATGGCGAGACGCCGCGCGAACCGGTCGCGGTCCGTCCGCCGGAAACAGTCAATTGCCGGATAAAGGGTATTGAGGACGCCATCGAGATTTACGGAAAAGACCTGCCGGACGGCTTCCTCGTCATCCTCGCGTCCGCCTGTACTCACCCCGGCATTCGCCCACACCAGATCGAGCGGGGTTTCGGCATCGCACCGCTCAATCCAGGCGCGGGTCGCCGCACGGTCCTGCACATCCAGAACGCAGGGATGCGGCTGCGTCCGCCCCTGCGAGGCGGTGCGCACCTGTTCGGCGGCCGCGTCGAGGCGCGCCGCATCCCGGCCGCAGAAATAGAGATGCGCGGTTCCCAATTCCGCAAAGCGGACCGCCGCTGCCACGCCAATGCCACTGGAGGCGCCCGTCAGGAGCACATGCCGGAAGGGGGACTGGTTTTGCGGTTGTTTCATGCGGAAGAGTAGCGTCTGAGAACGGGAAATGGGGGTAAAAGAGGCAAAAGGAGAAAAGAGGAACCATGCGCGCTCATTCGGCATCCGGCTTGCGGCGCAGCCGCTTTTTGAGTCCCTGGTGATGCTTGTCATCGAGCATGCGGTTGCGTTGGCGGCGGGAACGGCGGCGCTTTTGCCGCCGGATTTTTTCCGCCTCCTGCTGGCGAAGGGAACGCTCCCCTTCCGTGCGCTCCGCAATGCGCTCGCACAGTTCCCAGCGCGCATAGTAGCGGTTGAGTTCGCGCGAACGCGTGCGCTGGCATTTGATGACGAGATTGGCCGCAGGATAGGACAGCACGACGCAGGAGGAGGTCTTGTTGACCTTTTGTCCGCCCGGACCAAACCCCTGCACAAACTGCTCTTCGAGCGCATCTTCGCGGATGCCGAGGCTTTCCATGCGAAGCCGAAGGCGCTCCGCCTTTGCGGCACCGGGAACGGTTGTTTCCATACCCCCTCCCCTGCTGTGCGTCAGTTGGCCCGGGCACCGGGCTTTTGCGTGCCGGGCTTCGCAGCATCCGGCTTCGCTTTTGCCGGAGCCTTCCTGGGAGTGGAATAGCGATGGAACTGCGCCAAAACCGGAAAGTGATCCGAGTAACCGTTCGTGTAGTACTGCTCTTCACTCCCCTTGGCACGCACACGGCGGTAGGAATTGGGACGCTTGTCCGCGCTAAATTCCATCTCCGGCAGCCGGAAGGTCATGACATCCGCCGGAGAAAGCACCCGCCATGCCGGACCCGGCTGGGACAGCGGGCGCAACATGGCCGGCAGCACGAACATACCGTCGAACGTATTCCAGCGCTTCGTACGGGCATAGTAAAAGGAACCCTGTTTTTCTTCGGGGATGTCGCACACCAGATTGTACGGCAGAAATTTCTCCGGCAGGAGGGTCAGCGACTCGAGTGCTTCCTCGCGGGTATGGGCGGGATTGAGTCCCGCCCGGATGGCCGGACCGTCCCAATCCTCATTGTAATCTCCGCAGGCGATCACGACGGCGTTGGGGTTGGCACGCAGCCGCCGGAGCATTTCCTCGCGCAACCGCCGCGCCTCATTCGACCGGATTTCGATGTTCGTCGTCATATCCCCGATCTGGGACTTCCAGTGGTTGGCGATGACGATGACCCGGGTGCCGTCCACCTCGATTTCCGCAACCAGCTGACCGCGCCTTCCGGCCAATGGCTGGTGCGAAACGGCGCGAATCGGGAACTGCGAAAGAATGGCGACGTCGATGCCGCGCGGGTCGGTAGAATCCACGTGCGCGATGTGGCGGATATCCCAGCCGGAATCGCGCTTGACCTGACGCGCCAGATCCTCGACGACGCCGCGGTTTTCCACCTCTTCCACAACGAGGATATGCGGTTTCATCTTGCCGATGACCCACGCGAGATTGGCGATCTTCGTACGGTAGCGCTCCTGCGTCCACCGCCGCCACGATTCGGGAGAAAAAACTTTGTCGCCCGGCTCGCCGGTAACGCTGTTGACGGGCTGGTTGATGACGGCGTCAAAGAGGTTTTCGACGTTGTAGGTGGCAACCCGCATCGTCTGAAGCGCAGGTGCCTGTGTTTCCGGCGGAGCCGCCTTTCCCTCCGCCGCAAACGCCGCGGGAGCGGCCGGGAGGAGGGCCAGCAAAAAGAGAAGAAGAATGCTGCGAATCATAACCGTCGTCGTGTGTTTTCAAAAGCATACCATCGGAAGCCGCGAAATTGCAATTCCATCCCCGCGAACCGCCGGGGCGCGGTTGCTTTTTGGGACCGTTTCGGATAGGCTCTCGCCGTCGCGAAACGGTCAGCGGAAAGTGTGTCCGCGCCGTCGGAAAGGAGATGTCTGCAATCTCCGGGCTTCCTGCAGCCCGGAGCGCATGTCCTTTCACTGGTTCGCGTAAAATCGGGCCGGGCAACCCGCCCCGACCTGAAGGAAATCCGACTTGATGAAACAAACGCAATTAGAGGAGCTCGCTTCCGGGAAAATTCTCCCCCTGCTCCTGCATTACGCCTGGCCGGCGCTGATTACCACAACGCTGAACCTCATGTACAATGTGGTGGACCGCATCTTCGTCGGGAACGTGTGCGGCGCAGATGCCATTGCGGGGCTTTCGCTGACGTTTCCCATCATGTCCGTCATTGCCGCGGTCGGGGTCCTCATCGGCGCCGGCTCGGGTGCCGTCATTTCCATTTTTCTGGGGGAAAAACGCATGGCCGATGCGGAACGCGCGCTGGGTCAGTGCGTCGCCATGAAAGGCATTTTCGGCATCGTCATGCCCCCGCTGATGATTTTCTTCTTCCTGGACCCGATTCTGCGCATGATGGTCGGCGGGGACGGGGTTGCTCCGGAGACGCTCGATGCGGCGCGGCTCTATCTGAACATCGTCATCCCCTTTTCGTTCTTTTCGCATCTGGCATTCGGGCTGTCCAACTGCATGCGGGCGGAAGGCTCCCCGAAGCAGTCGATGTACTGCATGCTCGTGGGCTTCGGCATCAACCTGATTCTCGACCCCATTTTCATTTACGGCTTTGGCTGGGGCATTGCGGGTGCCGCATGGGCGACCAACATTGCGATGACCATTTCGTGCCTGGTTGCGTTCCGGTACTATCTCTCCGGGCACTCCGCACTCCGTCTGCACTGGCGTACGGTCCGCATGTACAAGGATCTGGCGCCGCGCGTCCTGGCCATCGGGCTGTCCCCGTTCCTGATGCAGTTTGCCGGTTCAATCATCAACTTTGCGCTCAACAATGCCTTTGCGCAGTATGCGCCCACGCGGGAATTCGGCACCATTCAGATTGCGGCCTTCGGCATCGCGCAGACGGTCATGATGATCTTTTTGATGCCGACGATGGGCATCCAGCAGGGCGTCGGGCCGATTATCGGCTACAACTGGGGCGCGCGCAATGCCGCGCGTGTTCTCTCGGCGCTCAAACTCGGCATGGTGCTCATTTCCGCCATTTGCGTCTTCGGCTGCATCATGCAGCTGTGGCTCGCCACGCCGCTGTCGCGCTGTTTTGCGAGCGACCCGGATGTGGTCTCCGCCGGAGCCTTCGGTCTGCGGATCGGCTGCTGCATGATCTGGTGCATCGGCATCAATATCACGGCGAACGTCTATTTCCAGTCGATTGGCCGTCCCCGCACCGCCATCCTGCTCTCCTTGCTGCGCCAGGTGCTCTGTCTGTTGCCCTGCGTCTGGATTCTGCCGATGCTGATGCCGGCCCGCCCCGTTCTGGCCATCTGGCTCGCGATGCCCATCTCCGATGCGCTCGCCTTCGTCGCGACCATTCCGCCGCTTTCTAGGGAAATCCGCCGCTTGCGCGCGGGTCGCTTCCCCGCCTCGTCGGCCGCCTGAGCCGCCCCATCCGGGGCTTTCTATCCGGCCCGGGCAAGGCTGTTGTTACGCTTCCCCTGTTTTTGATATCTTTTTTGGCATGTCTGACGCACTGCAAAATCTTTCGGCTTCCGAAAAACCCGGAAAGCCTGCTCCCTCCGGAAGTCCGAAGGCCAAATACATGACGCGCGCCGCCATCCAGCATGCGGCGCCTTTTTTCGTCTGGCTGGGCGTGATGTTCATCGGCTCCCTGATGCATCTGACGCCCAATACCGCCTCGGAAGATATCGAAACCGTTGCATTTCTGACCGATGCCCAGCTCTACACGCTCAAGACGGTTCTGGCCGGCCTCGCCATTCTGCTTCTGCGTCCGTGGCGCTACCACATTGCCCTGCAACGCGCCAATCTGCTTCCGGCGCTGCTGATCGGGCTCGGCGTGTTTGCCGTCTGGGTGATTCCGGAAAGTGACTGGTTCCAGCGGCTCTGTCCGTCGGTCGCCGATTTGTATGAGCGCTGGTGCGTGCGCCCGTTCGGCGAATTGAGACCCGAAACGGATGCCATCACCAGCCAGGCCTCCTATGCGCCGGAAACCACGGGCTGGCTCGCTTTTTCCATCCATATGCTCGGGACGGGCATTGTCATTGCCATCGCGGAGGAATTTTTCTGGCGCGCATACCTGTTGCGGGCTGCGCGGACACCGGATTTCCTCGATCTGGATGCCGGACATTTCCATCCCCTTTCCTTCTGCATTGTGACGGCTTTCTTCGCCGCCGAGCATGCAGAGGTGCTCGCCGGCCTCATCGCCGGTCTTGCATACGGTTTCCTGTTCATTAAAACGCGGGATGTGTGGGCAACCTGCATTGCCCATGCGGTGACCAATCTGCTGCTTGGCTTCTACGTCCTGCAAACCGGGCACTGGGAATTCTGGTGAAGCTTTCGCTGTCCAAGCTCAGACCGGCCGATTCCTCGTGGACGGCGTTTCTGGCGTTTGTCTTCCTCACGGGCATTTCCATGCCCCTCGCGCGTGTCGCGCTTGTGCTGTCGCTCGTCTTTACGCTCGCGCAACCGGAGCGCCGCAAGGCCTTTCGCATCTATGGGCCGACCCTGGGCTGGCTCATCTACCTGTTTCTCGCCTTTGTCATCTCGGGGCTCATCGCGGCCTGTGCGAGTGACGTGAGCACCCTGCTGGCGCAGTACGCATCCGTCAAACCGCGGCTCATCCAGTGGATTCCCGCCTGGCGCATGGAGATGATCCGTTCGGCACTGGATTCGGGGACCGCCGCTTCCGCCTCCGGCATCTGGGACTGTCTGCCGGAGTTTCTGGCCACGCCTTTCCGGCGGGCCGGGACCGACCTCTTCACCGAGCCGTTGCGCGGATTTTCCAAACTGACGAAGATGCTCTGGTACATTGCCATCCCTGTGGCAATGGCGCAGGTTGATTCCCGCAGCCGCCTGCTGACCGCACTGCGCGTCCTCGTGCTCGGTTGCCTCGTCACCGCGCTCTGCGTCCTTTTCTGCAATCCCCTTGCGGCCGGGTACCAGATGCTCTTCCCGACCGAATATCAGGTCCAGGCCGGCACGGCGTCACCCTTTTCCGCGTTTCTGTACGAGTGCACGAAAGCGCTGGGCAAGGTGGAGGACGTCAACCAGTGGATTTACACGCGGGGACGGGCGGCCACCTTCTCCGAAGCCCTCATCAAACTGGGCAACATGTCCGATGCGCAGCGCCTGATGGTGGCGGTACCGGTCGCGCTCTGCCTCTGCTTTGAAAGCCTCGCCCGCAAAGATGCCTCGCGCCGTCGCGATTTCCGGCGGAGTCTGTGGACATTGCTGATTGTGCTGCTGGGACTGCTCATGACGTGCAAGCGCGGTCCCATCCTGGCAACGGCGGTTGTCTCCGCCGGGCTCCTGCTCATCCGCCTGCGGCTGCGCCACACGGTCTTCGTGCTGTTGGCAACGGCCCTCGTCGCCGCGGCGATTCCGCAGGTGCGCGCCCGGTTCTGCGATTTGCCGAATGAGTTTGAGCTCCGGCGAGGCGGTCGCGCCCTGATGTGGACCATCATCGTTCCCACGCTGCATGAAGAGCATCCGCTGGGCATCGGGTTCCGCGCGCTGTCGTACAACAAGATGCGCTCCATCGACAACCATGTCGAGCAGAACCAGAATCATGTGCATTCGGTTCCGCTTCAGGTTTTCGTGGAATTCGGCTACCTCGGCGTAGCGGCCTGGGCGCTGTGGATGCTCCTCGGGTTTCGGAACACGGCAAAACTGGCATGCCTCTCCCGGCGTCCGTCAAAGGACTGTTCCCTGCCGGAAACGCTGGCGTTTGCCGCCCCGCTGGCGATGCTGTCCGCCCTTGTGCTCTACGGGATGGTAGAATACAACCTGGCGGATTCGGAGATTGTGCTTCTGTATGGCATTGCCATGGGACTGACGAACCGGAATCTGCGCCATTGCGTGGCCACCCCGGCCCATCGCGGGGCGGAAGCGCTGCCGGACGGCGAAGCACCCTCGCTCCCGGCTCCGGCGGACGCGGCCGAAACGCCGTCCGCCCCTTCTGCCGAAGGCTGAAGCGCGGCTCTCCGCTCCGCCGCCAGACCGGCTCCCCGCCCGACTCCCACTTCGGGCGCGCAGCACCGCGCTTGCACACCGGAAAAGAAACGCCTTCCGGTCTCACCCAAGAGACTGCGGGAGGCGTTTTCCTGTCCGGGCATATCCGGCGCAACAGGCCCGTTGCACCGGATGCGCCGCCACCGGTCAGCTTGCGCTGCTGCGCGCGAGTTTCGGCACGCGAATCCGGTTCGCCATCAGAAAGACCTCGCGGAACTGCTGCGGCGTCCGCGCGAGACGCCAGCGGCGCTCGAAATTCGCGCCCATGATAATCTGCGCAATCATCGCCAGCGCGCGCAGATGGGCGGCACGCCGGTCTTCGCTGGCAAAGAGGAATACGGCCGTGTTGATGCCCCCGTCATCCTCTTCGCCCCAGTTCTGAATCCCGTGTTCGCATTTCACGAGAACAATCTGGAATTTGTCCTTTTCCTGATTCAGCATCACGTGCGGAATGGCGACCCCCGGCGCAATCACCGTGCTGGAAGCCCGCTCCCGGGCAATCAGTTTATCCCGCAATTCTGCAGCATCCATGCCCAGGTTGGGTGCCGCCGCTTTGGCGGCCAGTTCGAAGAGTTCCTCGCGGGTCACCTCGTGGCCGACGACAAGAACGGGCGCCTGCTCCAGGGCACGGTCAAACGGATCCTCCGAAACGCCGTCGCGCATGCGGACGACTTCCCGCAGTTCCTTTTCGAGGACCGGCACTTCGTAATCCGGCTTGGCGAGACGGCCCACCAGCTGCTGCAGTGCATACTGCCGTTTCACGCGCAAACCGTAGCGCAGGTACAGCAGCGCACTGAAGATGATCAGCCCGAACGAAATGCCCATCGACGTATCGCCCAGCATCCAGATGAGGACGCAGAAGAGCAGAATGCAGAAAATCGGCAGAATCGGATACAGCGGACACCGGAACGAAGGCCGGTAGTTCATGACGCCGCTCTCGCGGATAATCAGGAGCGAGAGATTCGTGAGAACATACGACAGCATCACGACCGTGGAGGCGACCTGCACGATGCTTTCGATATCGAGGAACTGAACCGCCGCCACCACGAAGCCCGTGAGCAGCAACGCCGGGATGGGAATCTTGCGCGAGGTGTACACTTTCGCGAAGATGGCGGGACCATACTGGTCGCGCGCCAGCGCCACCGGATAGCGGGCCGCGCCCATCAAGCCGGCATTGCCGGTCGTCACATAAGCCAGCAACGCCCCCACCGTGAGGATGATGTACCCGGCTTTTCCATGGTGAATCTGTGCGACCTTGGCCAGCGGTTCATACGCGCCGATGAGGCCGTTGGGCGGAATGGCGCCCGTCGTCACGAACATGGTCAGGCAGTAGAGAAGCGTCACGACCACCAGCGAGGCAATGATGCCGAGCGGCAGATTCCGGCGCGGATTCCGCACCTCTTCCGCGATGCTCACCACGCCGAGCAGTCCGCCGTACGAAACGAACAGAAAGCCCGATTCCCGGATGGCGTCGAAGGGCGTTTTGCCCGGCAGTAGCGCCGGTTCAAACCGTGTCAGTTCCATATTCTGTCCGGCCAGGAAGATATAGTAGAGCATAATCGCCAGCAGAACATACACGAGAATCTGCTGCAGCCGCGCCGCCGCCGCGGTGCTCATCAGATTGACCACCAGGAACAGGAGCGTCAGTCCGATGCCGAAAACGGGAATCGGCACGGAGGGCCACCAGGCGGTCGACATCAGGTGTGCCGTACCCCAAATGGCGAAGGCGCTCTTGAGAGAGGTGGCGGCCCAGTCGAGAATCCCGGCGGTCGTACCGGCGAGCGGACCCAGTGCGCGCGTGGAGAAATAGTAAATGCCGCCGGCCTGCGGCATGGCCGTCGCCATTTCCAGCACGGCCAGTGTTCCAATCAGCGCGGCGAGACCGCCGAGGGCATAGGAAAGGGTGACGGCAGGCCCCACGTGACCGTACACCGTGCCGGGTAACAGGAAAATACCTGCGCTGATCATGGCACCGACGGCAATACAGAACACGTCGGCCAGTCCCAGCGATTTGATGAGCTGCTGATTGGTAGACATAGACGGAAAGAGAACAGAAAGGGGTTGCGTGCCAGTCCATTGGTGGGAGGACCGGAAATCGAATCGACGGCAGTGTATCAAGAATTTGGGTACCCGTAAAGGAATTTTCACTCCAGCGCGAAGCGTCAAATAATACTGTTACCGAAATGGAAGAGAATTTGATTTAGGTTGCGTCAAATATGATGTTACCATTGGATTGGCATCTAAAGAGCCC
>CASFKR010000048.1 GCA_949295265.1 uncultured Verrucomicrobiota bacterium
CGTCTGCGCCCCCGCCGCCTTCGACGCGGAAGCCCGTGCCGCAGGCTTCGCCTACCTGCTGCCCGATGACGGGGGCACCGGCAATGCCTCGCTCCAGTGTCCGCCCCGCGACTGGTTCGCGTGGCACAGTTTCGGTCCGCTTGCGGCCGCCGATGACGCGCCCGCGCTGCGCGCCTACCCGGAGAACGACGCGTGGGGCGGTACCGTGCGCCATGCCATCCTGACCCTCTCCGCTGCCGACTGCGCGCGTCTTGCCACGCCCCTGCCACGCGTGCTGACCCCTTCGGAAAGCGTGCGCTTCCAGCCGCTCATCGCCACGCGGCTCCTGTTTGCCGCCGCCGATGCGCTGTACACGACCGCCGACCATACCATCGTCGAAAACCCGACTGCCCAGCCCGTCACGGGCAGCTATGGCGAGGACCACGGCGCCGCGCCGGGCACCATCCGCGTGCGCGTGGCACCGGGGACGCGCCAGATTCTGACGGAGGGCGCCGCAGCGTCCCGCCCGCTCGAACTTGCGGACCCGGACGCCCCGGGCGAGACGTTCCTGCGCCTGGCACCCGGCGAATGCTTTGTGCCGTGCTTCCCGGGGCACCGCCGCAAAGCCCTCACCTTCTCGTACGATGACGGTGCCGTCGACGACGCGCGCGTCCTCGAAATCCTCAACCGCCACGGCTGCAAGGGCACGTTCAACCTCAACTCCGACCGCCATCCGCGCGGCAGCCGCACGGATTCTGCCACGCCCGGCCATGCGCCCTGTCTGCACGAGTTGCCCGCCCGCTATGCGGGACACGAAGTTGCCGTCCACGGATGCGGTCACGAAACGTGGGGCGTCGTGCCGCCCGCCGTCACGCTCGAAGACGTACTCCGGTGCCGCCGCGATCTCGAATCCGTCTTCCGCCGCCCCATCCTCGGGCTTGCCTACCCCTGCAGCTACAGCTCGAAGAATCCGCGCATCGACGAAATCCTGCGCGCCTGCGGCATCATCTATGCCCGCACCATTGAAGCGGAAGACCCCTACGCCCTGCCGGAAGACTTCTTCGACTGGGCGCCGACTTCGCACCACAACGGCCGCCGCGGACGCTCCCTCGCCGACATCGGGCGCGAATTTCTCGCGCTATGTCCGGAAACGGTCGCCGTATGCTATATTTGGGGACACTCCTTCGAATTCCCGGCCCGGAACAATTGGGAGGTGCTGGAAGATTTCTGCACGCTTCTGGACAACCATCCTGAAATCTGGCGGGTCACCAACCGCGAACTCTACGACTACACGCATGCGGTCCGCTCCCTCGTGCGCCTGGAAGGCGGCTGCGTCCTCTGCAACCCGATGGCCACACCCGTCTGCGGCTTTGTCGGCAAGCGTCCGGTCGTGCTTCGTCCCTGTTCTCTGATTGAATGCTGTCTGCCTGACGTCCAACGATGAAATCTCCCAAGGAACTCAGCCTCGAACGCGCCATTCTCAAGCAGCTCCACGGTCTGGCGCTCCCCACGGCCGTGGCGGAAGTGCTCTTCGCCGATGAAGAGCTCCAGCAGCTGCAGGAATACGCGAACATCGTCTCCATCCGCCGCCTGGGCTACAACGACCACGGGCCCGTGCACATGCGCATGGTCGCGCTCAATGCGCTCACGATGCTCAATCTCCTCCACGAAAAAGGGATCCGCACCTCTCTGGAGCAGGATGAAGCGGGCAACTTCGAAGACAGCGTCTGCGGGGTTCTGCTCGCCGCGCTCCTGCACGATCTGGGCATGTCCGTCAGCCGTCAGGACCACGAACATCTCTCCGTCATTCTCGCGCAGCCCGCGATCAACCATGCGCTCAAGACGGTGCTGCCGCAGGATTTGGCGCGGCGCGTCGCCATCCGCGCCATTGCGACCGAGGGCATTTTCGGGCACATGGGCACCATGCGCATCCATTCGCTGGAGGCGGGGCTGATCCTCGTCGGCGACGGATGCGACATGACGAAAGGCCGCGCCCGCATCACGCTCGCCGTCAAAACCGGCTCGCAGGTCGGCGACATTCACAAATACTCGGCCAACTCCATTGAATCGGTGAAAATCATGCCCGGCGAAGAAAAGCCGGTGCGCATCGATGTGGAAATGACGGAAAATGTCGGCTTTTTCCAGGTCGAGGAAGTGCTGATGCAGAAAGTCTCGATGTCACCGGCGCGGATGCACCTCGAGCTTTATGCGGGCGTGACCGGTGAGCCCCGCAAGCGCTACCTGTAGCCCGCGCAATCCTGCAAATTCTCCCAGACTGCCGCCCTCCCCTGCACACAGGGGTGTGCGGCAGCCGTGTTTTCAGCCCCTTTTTCCGGCGTCAGTACCCGTGACGGCAACGCCGCCCCGTCAGCCCAGCACTTCGCGCCAGTCGGAGAGGGTACGGGTTTGGGTGGAGAAGACGGCGCCGATTTTGTGGAGCGTGCGCGAATCGCCGGCGTAGGACTTGGCGTAGCCGTTGCGCTCCATCTGTTCGAGCGCCTCTTCCACGGGCTTGTCGACCTTGAACTCGAAGAGGTAGACGTGCTCGGGCGTTTCAACTACGCTGTCGATGCGCCCCTGGGAAGTATGCTTCTCGGTGTGGACAAACTTGCCGGTCAGCAGGAAGATGCTGGCGACCACGTTGCGGAAAACGCTCTCGGCCTTCAGGGCTGCGTCAGGTCCCTCGTGATACGGAAGCTGGGAGAGAAGCCCCTGCAACTTCTCCATGAAGGACTTTGCGTCGCCGTCCTCCAGATTGCGCGACATCTCGTTGATGACAAGCGATGTCCGGTCTTTATCTGCAAGCTGAGTGACGAAGGGAAAAAGGGCGTTCAGAAAACCGTACCGCACCTCATCATTCGGGTAATCGAGGGTGAACTCATCATACTTGGCATCGTAGGTCTTGATGGTGAGGTAGCCGGACTGGAAGAGAAGCGTCAGAGGATCATCATTGTCCTCGTAAGCACTGGTGAGCGCGTCACTGTTTACGATGAGTTTGTCCTGCGCGGGGAGTGCGCGCAGTTGGTCGAGATGATTCTGAAGCACACTGATCAGTGTGGTAGGGGTACCGGACTCAAACCAGTAATCACCAAATTCCTTTTTCTTGAATGCGTAAAGCAGACTGAAAGGATTGTAGACGCGCTCACCGTCCGGATGAAAACGATAGCCGTCATACTTTTTTCGAAGGTTGTCCAGACAAGCCTCGCGGGCCATCTTCTGTTTTTCAGCGAGAACCTCAATCTCCGGACCGAAAGTCGTTTCCAGTTCCTCCTGCGTAATGCCACAGAGGGCTGCATAGTCCTCATCCATCGAAATGACGTCAAGCTGGTTGAGGTCGCTGAAGATGGAAACCTTCGCGAATTTCGTGATACCGGTAAGCCACGCAAAACGAAAGCATTCATCCATGCTTTTCAGATTGCCGAAAATGCTCTTATAAAGATTCCGGATCCGCTCCCGTTCCTTGCCCTTCGTTGCAAGAAGCGGCTTATCGTACTCATCAACGAGAAAGACAATCGGACCATGCGAACTGGAAACTTCGTCAACGAGCGCAACGAACCGTTCGGAAAGATCCGGAGAATCGGAGGTATCGCATTCATACTTGCAATCCATTTTCTTCATCCAGGCTCTAAGGCGATTCACGACACCGCATAGGTTCCGGCCGTACCAGCAAAATCCAAATGGAAAACCGGGTACTTCTTCCACTCCGTCTCCAGTTTCTCGATGGCAAGCCCTTCAAAAAGCGCTTTCCGGCCTTCGAAGTAGGCACGGAGGGTCGTCGTCAGCAGACTCTTGCCGAAACGGCGCGGACGCGACAGAAAATACTGTGTCCCCTCCGTAACCAGCTTGTAAATCAAATCCGTCTTATCCACATAGAGGCATCCCCCTGTGCGGAGTTTTTCGAAGGATTGAATCCCGATGGGCAGTTTGGCTCCAGTATAACAATTTCGCGCCCCGTTTCTACAGACCCGCACGAGACCCGCACGCCTGTCGCCGGGCGCAACAATCGCCCGGGGGAATCCGCCGGGGTTTCTGCTTTGATCAGGAACTGCAATGATTCCGATGAACAGACGCTTCCCTGGTTTTCTTCTTCTGCCCGTCCCGTTCTTCGCGGGATCCGACCCGATTTTTCGGAGGAGCGGAAAAGCGCTTGACAAAGAAAGCAAAGAGGACTATAAAAGTTCCATATCTTGAACGGATATGTTCAAATATGAATGACTCTACAGACGCCATCATTCCCGCCGTCGATAAGGCGGTCGCCATCCTCCGGTATCTGGGGGGACGGCAAGGCGGGGCTTCGCAAGCGGAGCTTTCCGAGGCGCTCTCCATCACATCGACCACCTGCTACCGCATCCTGCAATCGCTCTTGCGGGCGGGGTTTCTCCACAAGACCGGCGGAAGTTACGATCTGGGCGGCGGCATTCTGGCTGTCGTCCAAAAGCTCAACGAGCATTCGGCGCACTTTGCGTGTGCGCAGCCGATTTTGTATCGGCTGGCCGAAGAGAGCGGACTGAGCACCAAACTCTCCATCCGGCAAGGCGAAGAGCAGCTTTCCATTTTGCGCTCTGAATCGCCGCTCCCGATGTCGGTCACCGGCAAAGTGGGCTCGCACTTTCCCCTGATTGAGGGCTCGGTGGGTGCCGCCCTGCTGGCCGACACGCCGGAACGGGAAATCCGCACCCTTGCGAAACGCTGCCGCACGCGGGTCCCGGAGCAGAACCACCCGGAACTCATCCTCGCCGGCGTGCAGGCCATCCGGGAGCACGGCTACTGCCTGAATGCCGGACAAAACCGGTGGCACGTGGAAGCGCTCTCCGTGCCGGTCCGCGACAAAGCCGGAACCATCGTGGCCGCGCTGACCCTGCTCGGAACGCAGGCGGACTTCGCGGAGAAACGCCTCAGCAAGATCGTCCGGCTTGCCCTCCGGGCCGCCCCGCACTGCGCCCCGTAACGCTCTCCTTTCACACCTTGCACCCCACCCCTTTCAAGCCCCGAACCGGGTGCGTGCATTCTTGCGGAACCTGTTCGAACAAAACAAAAATCAAACCGGCACACCGTGCCGCCCAACATCATGAACGAAAGCGAACCGACTGTTTCCCAGGCAGAACTGGAGGAAGCCCTCTCCCCCGCCTATCGCAACATCTGGAATGACGACGTCCAGAAATCGATTGACGCGGACATCGATAAAAACCGCAAGGCGACGGGCGTCTTTGCGCTTCCGCCTTCGGCGGCCGGACGCGAAGTCCGCGTGGAGCAAATCTCTTCCGACTTCTTCTTCGGCGCCCACATTTTCAACTTCAACCAGCTGGGCAGCACCGAAGCGAACCGCCGCTACAAAGAGCTCTACGGCACGCTGTTCAACTCGGCAACCATCCCCTTCTACTGGCAGAAGTTCGAGATGGAGGAAGGTCACCCCCGCTTCGAAGAGGAGCTGCGCGATACCGAGGAATTCTGGAACAACTGCAAAGATCCGAAACACCAGCCGCACTGGCGGCGCCCGCCGACCGACCCCATCGTGGAATTCTGCCTCGCCAAGGGCATCCGCCTCCATGGGCACACGCTCGTCTGGGGCAGCAACCATTGGCACGTCCCGGATTGGGTCATCAGCAGGATTCCCCTCGACCTGCTCAGCAAAACGAATCTGGAGCGCGATCCCGTCTGCGGGATTCACTCCGACCGGATGTTCAGCAACGTTTTCGACGACATGACGGTCGAAGAGATGGAAGCGGCGATGCCGAAATTCGTCACGGAAATCAACACGCTCTACGCCAAGCGCATCATCGAAATCGCCATGCGCTACGGCGACAAGTTCGACAGCTGGGACGTGGTCAACGAATCCTGCGGCGACTATGCGCAGGGCAAGATGATTCCCGGCTCGCGGCTCTGCAAGAGCTGGTACGGTCCGATGCCCGGCGACTACACGTACCGCGGCTTCAAGATTGCGGAAAGCGTCTTCCCGGAAAAGGCGAAGCTCAACATCAACGACTACAACTACTCGGAAAACTATCGCGATCAGGTGCTCGACCTGCGCCGGCGCGGATGCAAGATCGACATCATGGGTCAGCAGATGCACCTGTTCAACCCGCAAGCCTGCCAGGACATCGCCGACGGCAAGCCGAGCAGCCTCGAACCCGAGAAAGTCCGCAGCTATTTCCGGATGCTCTCCGGGGCGGGGGTTCCCATCCACCTCTCGGAAATCACAATCACCTCGCCGGGCGGCGACCGCAAGGGACAGATTGTGCAGGCCGCCATCGCGCGCAACTGCTACCGCCTCTGGTTCAGCATCGCGCCCATGATGGGCATCACGTGGTGGAACGTGGTCGACGACTGCGGAGCACCCGGAGAGCCGTCCATCTCCGGTCTGTTCACACGCCAGATGGAGCCCAAACTCTCGTATTACGCTCTGCGCGACCTCATCCTGCGCGACTGGCGCACGAACCTCACGACCGGCGCCGACAAAGAAGGCAACATCGAATTCCGCGGCTTCCGCGGCCGCTACCGCCTCTCTTGGGAAGACGCCGCGGGCAACGCCGCCTCCACCGAAGTCCACCTCGCCTGACGCCCCCCACTCCTTCAAACCCGCTTACGCCATCTTTCAACCACTCATTCCAAAGGAGTTTTTCCATGCCCTCTCTGCAGGATATGCGCCAGAAGGCCAAAGAAGCCGGGCTCATGAAGCTCGACCGCCTCATCGCCAAGCGCCAACACATTCCCACTGAAACCTTCCCCATCCCCGTCCGCGAACTGTGCGAGCGCTTTGAAAAGCTCTACACCGGCTGCGTCAACGACGTGATGCGCGAACTCACGCTGCTCAACCAGAACCTGCCCTCCGACATCATGCCGCTGCGCGACGAAAT
This sequence comes from uncultured Verrucomicrobiota bacterium, assembly GCA_949295265.1. Classification (GTDB taxonomy): domain Bacteria; phylum Verrucomicrobiota; class Kiritimatiellia; order RFP12; family UBA3636; genus JAEDLN01. The sequence continues at coordinate 6,834 of CASFKR010000048.1, forward strand.
GACCGTCTGCGGCGAGGCGTTCACCGTCAAATCCGCCCCCAACGTCATGATTGAAGGCGAAATGACGTTCCGGGCGCAGATGCTCGATGACTTCAAGCCCGAAGGCGTCGTCGTCTGGGACACCTCCGAAGACACCGAGGCCTCGCTCTGGGGCGGTGTCATGACGGCGACCGCCATCACCAAGGGCATCCGCGGCGCCGTCATCGCCGGCGGCATCCGCGACACGAAGCAGATTCTCGAGCAGAAGTTCCCGGTCTTCTACAAGTACCGCACGAGCAACGGGTCGCTGGGCCGCTGCATGATCACGCACTATCAGGTGCCCGTCCGCATCGGCAAGGTCACGGTCCGCCCCGGCGACATCATCTTCGGCGACATCGACGGCGTGCTGTGCATCCCGCGCGAAATCGCCTACGACGTCCTGCTCCGCGCAGAGGGCATTGAACGCAACGAAGTCGACATCTTCTCGTGGGTGCATCAGGGCGACACGATTTCCGAGATTATCGACAAAGGAGGCTACTTCTGATGGGCGAAGCACCGACCGGAAGCGCCGCGCAAGCCGCTTTCTTCGGAAGCCTCTTCTCGCTGAAGGGGCGCACGGCGCTCGTCACGGGCTCCAGCCGCGGGATCGGTCATGCCATTGCGCTGGGACTCGCGCAGGCGGGAGCCACGGTCATCCTCCACGGCACCCGCGACTCCGCGCCCCTGCGCGAGGCGGCCGCCGAACTTGCGGCCCTCACCGGCACGGAACCGCCGGTGGTGACCGCCGACCTCTCGGACGACGCGGCCGTCGCCGCGCTGCCCGGGCAGCTTGCGGCGCTCGGCCTTTCGCCGGACATCCTCGTGCTGAATGCGTCCGTCCAGGCGTACGTGCACATTGAAGACTGCACGCCGGAGGAGTTTGCGCGGGAATTCCGCGCCAACGTCGGTGCCTGTTTCCAGCTCGTGCAGACGCTCTCGCCCGCCATGACGGCGCGCGGATGGGGTCGCATCGTGTGCGTCGGCAGCGTCAACCAGCTGCGGCCCGCACCCCGGCTCGCTCTCTACTCCGCCACGAAAGCCGCGCTGGCCAACTTCACGCAATGCGCGGCCAAGGTCTATGCGCCCTCGGGCGTGACGGTCAACAACCTCGTCCCGGGCACCATCCTGACGGACCGCAACCGCGAAGTCCTGAAAGACGAAGCCTTCACGCAGCGGGTTCTCAGCGGCATCCCTGCGGGGCGGCTGGGCGAGCCCGCCGACCTGGTGGGAGCCGCGCTCCTGCTCTGCTCGGAAGCGGGCTCCTACATCACGGGTACCGAACTGGTCGTGAGCGGCGGCATGCACCTCTGAGGCGCCCCGCCATCGCAACCGCGCCCCTGCGTCCGCCCGCCGGACCGCAGGGGCGCTCCTTTTACCCCGGTGCCGCCCGGATATCGCGCAAGGCCCAGGCTTATCCCGTTTTTATTTTCGGGATCAATGATTCCGAAATCTTGAGAAATGGCTTCTGGAGCCAATTTTTCAAGCTAGATACCCTTAAAAAAAGTCCGCAAATACTTTTCACCCGAAAGTTCAATAAAATAACTTTACCATCGCTCCAATAGTTGCGCTGACTACGTTCAGGCGGCTCTGCCGCCGAGAAAAAGTCCTTATTTAACACCTTGGTCGGAACGTTCGTGAAGACTTCAGAAGGGGGCTACTCCGTGTGGCTCAATATTCCTAATACTCGAGCGCCTACGCTACGCTGGCTACGCTCCGTGTGGCTCGCTTCGCTGGCTTCGCTCCGCTGGCTCCGCCTTAGGCGGCTCTGCCGCCGAGAAAAAGTCCTTATTTGACACCTTGGTCGGAACGTTCGTGGAGACTTTAGAAGGGGGCTACTCCGTGTGGCTCAATTATTTAAACTCTTCGCGTGACTGAGTTTCATAAACTTCCTCCGTGTGGCTCAAAAATCCGGGATAAGCCTGCAAGGCCGCCGCGGCTTGACACGCGGAAGGCGATATGGTTTTGTACAGGCAGGCATAAGTTTAATCTAATGTCTATTTGATGCTGATAAATTTTCCCTCAGTACAGTCGCCAGACCATGGTCCTTTCTTTCCCCGAACCCCGACGGACGCCCGCCCGTATGAAACGCCTCTTTTTCCGGTCTCTTCTCCCGCTCGTGCCCGGTGCCTTGGCTTTGCCCGTTTGGGCGGCAGCAGGTGCCACGCCCCTGCCACAAGGCGGTGCGTCCATTGCTCTGGATGCGGCGCGCTCGCTCGTGCAACCGGGAGCCATACCGGCTGCCGCAGTGCCGGATGCGCCCTTTTTCACGCTGGCGGAATGGAAAACGCCGCAGCAGCCGACGCGGCCGGATGCGGTTTTCACGCTGCAGTTCGAGGCGCCCGTCACGGACGGCTCGGTACTCGTCTACGACGCCGGAAAGGTGGAGGCGCAGACGGCGCCGGACACATGGGTGCCGCTCCACGACAGCCTGGGCGAAAAGGCGCATCTGCGGGTGATGCCCTTCCCGGCCGGTACGCCGGTCACGGCCCTGCGGTTTTCGCTTCAGGGCGTGCCCGTGCAGAAAGACGGCGTCTCCGCCTTCGAAGCGACGCTCCCGACGGTGACGGTGCTGCCGGAACGCTGCATCAATGTGGCACCGGACGGCAGGGTCACCGTCTCCTCGCAGGAGGTGCTCAAATCGAACTTCCGGCCGGAACCCTGGCGCAACAAGCCGGAAACGCTCAATGACGCCTTTGTGGACGCACGGCGCAATTTCAACGTGGCACCCTGGGAAGAGGACCTGCCGCCGGAGGGCGGCGACTGGTTCATGCTCGCCTGGGATGAGGCGCAAACGCTCTCGCACCTCGCGGTAATGCGCGGCGTCTGGGAAAAAGGCATCGGGGACGCGCCGCGCGTCGAACGCTACACGGGCACGGCCGACCCGCGGTATGACGGAGACGCCGCCTCGTGGGAGGAGGTCCCGGGCACCTGGAGCAAGCCGCAACCCTTCCGGTCGGCGCAGTGGTTCCGGCCGGAGGCGCCCATCCGGACGCAGGCGGTGCGCCTTTCCGACCCCGCGCCCAAACAGCGCGCCGCCATCGGGGAAATCGTCGCGCTCCGCGAAATCGGCGACGCCCCCGTTGCCACGCCCCTGCCACCGGAGGGGGTGCCGATTACCTTCGCGATTCCCGAGGCGGCGAACGTCACGATTCAGGTGCGCGACAAAAACGGCACCGTCGTCGCCAATCCCGTTGCGGGCGTGCCGTTCACCGCCGGAGAACATACGGTCTGGTGGAACCTCGACACGCTCGACGACGTTCCGCTCACGGAACCCGGCGAATATACGTGGAAGGGGCTCTACTCGCCGGGCCTGGACGTCGCGTTCCGGTTCACCTACTACCCGACGCCGCTGGACAATGTGGCGTGGGACACACCGGACCGCACCGGCGGCTGGATGGCGGACCACGAAGGGCCGCGCACCATCTGCCGCGGGGCGGACGGCACGATGTGGCTCGGCGCCTTTGCGGAAGGCGGCTCCTCGATCCTGCAGGTCGATGAAGCGGACATGCGCAAACGCTGGGGCATGGCGCGGCTCTGGCTCGCCGTCCCGCAGGAAATCTGCACCGACGGCGATTTCTACTACGGGTTCTGCGAAGGACACTGGATTAAAGACGCGCAGGCGATTCTGGAGGTCAACCAGAAAACCAAACAATACCGCAAAATCTTCCAGCGGCCGATGGAAGCGGCGGACCCGGAGACGGGGCGCGAAGCCACGCCGACGGGCGTGACGGGCTTCCAGGTCATCGGCAACCGCGCCTTTGTGAGTTTTGGCGACTTCGACTGCATCGAGGTCTTCGACCTCTCCGCCGGCAAAGCGGCAAAGCCGCGGCTCTTCAGCTGGGACAATGCGTACAAGCAATTCGAAGACCAGAAGCCCATCCTCCTCAAACGCATCTCCATCCCGAAGCCGGGACGGCTCCGGCGCCTGGGCGAAAACCGGCTCATCACCACGAGCGGCAAGGACGTGGTGACACTCCGGCTCGACACGTACGAAACCGAAACGCTCTTTGCGGGCAGACTGACCAACCCGATGGGTCTGGGCGTGAGCCCGGACGGCACGCGCCTCTTCATCGGCGAAGGCGAGCCGCTCCACCAGGTCTTCGAATACACGCTCAACGGAGAATGCGTGCGCGTCATCGGCAAACCCGGACGGCGCAAGGTGGGCGCCTTCGACTTCGATGACCTCGAGGAACCGTACGGCGTGGAAATGGACACGCAGGGGCGCGTCTGGGTCATGGAGCATCACCACTACCCGAAACGCGTCAGCCTCTGGGACCCGGAAAGCGGGCGCTGCGTCCGGCACGTGGTGGGTCCGCCCCCGTACGGCGGCGGCGGATGCATCGACCCGGAGAACGAATTGCGACTCTTCCACCGCGGGCTGGAATTTGTGCGCGACCCGGCTACGGGCGCCATCACGCTTACGAACCTCATCTACCGTCCGGACGCGCCCGAATTCGCGACCTTCGCCGAAAACAACTTCCCCTGCTACGCCTTCCGGACGCCCGACCCCAACACCGGCACCGGCAGCCGCCTGTGGTTCACGAGCCATATGTGGCCGCACAACCACCCGGTGCTCGTACTCTGGGAATACAAAACGGACAAAGCGCACGTGCAGCCCGTCGCCGCCGTGGGGTCCGCCTTTGCGCTGCGCCCGGTCTTCGGCGTGCCGGACCCGCCGCGCAACGACCGCGTCGCGCGCTACGACACCACGTTCCTCCGCGACTTCGTGCCCGGGTACGACCCGGATGCGCGCTATTTCGCGTGGACGGACCGCAACGACGACGGCTTCGTGCAGCCGGAGGAGCTGAGCTTCCGCAAGCTCGAGCACGATGGCACGCTCCTCAAGGAAGCCGCCGCCGGATGGCTCTGGCGCATGAACCGCCGCTTCGAAACGGCGGCCTCCGACGTCGCCGCCAAACGCGTCATCTCCTTCCGCCCCTCCGGTTTCACGCCGCAGGGCTACCCCCTCTACACGCTCCCGACCAATACCCTGCCCGGCTATGCGGAGTCGTTCATGCCCGACGGCAAGGGCAACATCATTTCGCTGCTCTCGGCGATGACGCCCGACGGGAAGCCGCTCTGGCGCTACACGAACCGTTGGCCGGGGCTCCACCAGGGGCACAGGACCACGGCCCGCGGCGATGAGCCGGGCGTCGTCATCGCGCCCACGCGCATCTGGGGCATCGAACCCGTGAACGAAGAAATCGGCGAAGTCGTCTGCTTCAACTCCAACCTCGGGTGCGTCTATCTGATGACCGCCGAAGACGGTCTGTTCATCGACCGCGTCTTCCGCGATCAGCGCGTCGGCCTGCTCTGGAACACCGAAACGCCGCCCGCGCCCGAAGTGCTCGCCGAAACCTCGCTCAACGACGAGCATTTCGGCGGCATCTTCCAGAAGGTGCGCGGCCGCGACGGCAAAGACCGCTTCTGCTTCGTCGCCGGCAAACACCACTGCTCCGTCATCGAACTGAGCGGGCTGGAGCGCGTCCGGCGCCTCCGCGGCGGCACGGTCCGGGTGAGCCCGGAAGCGCTCCTCGCCGCACAGGCGCGCCGCCAGGAGGAAGTGCGCCGCAAAACGGCGCCGCTCGAGCTCACGGTGCGGCGCGTCCGCAACGGCTCCATCGCCATCGACGGTCATGCCCGCGAATGGCCGAAAGAGCGCACCTTCGGCTTCGCACTGGCGTATGACGAAACGAATTTGTATGTGCTGTGCCAGACGCGCGACCCGCGCGCGACCTTCCGCAACAAGGGCGAAAACCCCGCCGAACTCTTCAAGAGCGGCGACGTGGTCGACGTCATGCTGCAGACCGATCCGGGCGCCCGGAAAGGCCGCCGCGCCGCCGGGCAGGGCGACATCCGCCTGAGCTTTTCCGAGTTTCAGGGCAAGCCCGTGTGCGTGCTCTACGATTTCAAGGTTCCGGGCGGCACGGCCAACCCCGTCCCCTTCTCCTCGCCCTGGCGGACCGTCTGGTGCGACCGCGTGACGATGCTGGAGAAGGCGAAAATCTCCGTTCTCCGGCAGGGCGCCTACTACACGCTGGAGGCGGCGGTTCCGCTCGCGGACATCCACCTGCAGCCGGAAACGCTCGGTGTCGCCGCCGGGGATGTCGGCTTCGTGCGAAGCGACGACACGGCAACGGGGGTCACCCTGCGCGAATACTGGTCGAACAAAGATACCGCGCTGCTCTCCGACCTTCCGCACGAGGCCTCGCTCGCGCCGAATCTCTGGGGGCTCTTCCGCTACGAACCGGCGCCCGAGGCGGCGCCCGAGGCGACCCCCGAGGCGACCCCGTCACCCTGAAAACAGCCGTCTTTTTCCTCTTCCACCCTCACCCCGCTCTTCATCCATGTATGCCGGATTCTGGCGCCGCGCTGCGGCTTCCATGCTCGATACGCTCATTCTCGCCGTCTTGAGCTATCTTCTGAAGCTTGTTTACGCCCTCTTCGTCGGAGCAACCCTCCTCGTCTTCGGCGGAGACATCGGCCTGATGGCCTTCTTCCATGACATCGCTTTGCAGCTGGCCCTTTCTCTCTTTTACTGGGTTGGCATGGAAGCCTCCAGCTGTCAGGCGACATTGGGGAAAATGGCGGTCGGCATCAAGGTGACGGATGAATACGGACGGCGCCTCACCTTCGGACGCGCTTTCGGCCGCCGCCTCTGCAGCATCTTTTCCGCGCTCCTTTTCGGCATCGGCTACCTGATGTGCGCCTTCAGCGTCCGGAAACAGTGCCTCCACGACATGATGACCGGATGTCTGGTTGTGAGCCGCGATGCCCGCCGGGGACAGCCCCTCAACGGAACCATGCCCGGCGCGTTCGGAATGTTTGTCCTCACGCTTCTTTTCAGCTTTTTGCATTTTGTTTTTCTGACACTCACGCAACCCGTCGGCTGAGCCCGCCGACAAGCACAACCGCACGAACCCGGGTGCGAAACCGCCCGCCTTTCCTTTTCTTCCGACCATGAACGATACTCCCGAAACAGCAGCCTCCGGACTCGACGCCCTCACGCCGCCTGAGCGGAACATGTGCGTCAAGGTCCGCGAAGCCATCCTCGCCTGGATCCGCAAAAACAATCTGGAGCCGGGCGACCGCCTCCCGCCGCAGACCAAGCTCGCCAAAGCCCTTCAGGCGGGCACCCACACCATCCACGGCGCCATGAGCGAGCTCGTGCGCGAAGGCATCGTGCGCCGCCGTCCCGGAGAAGGCACCATCCTGCTGCGCACGCCCGATGAAATCGCCGAATTCCCCGCGGGCGACGTTGCGGCGCTCCCCGGTGCCGATTTTGCACTGCCCCGCCTTTCGGTGCCCATCCATTTCATCCTGCCCTCCACGATTGAGCAGGAGGGCGAAACGGTGCCGCCCAATCCCTTCAAAACGCGCTGGCTCCTGCTCGAGGCGCTCGAGCGCTCGCTCCAGAGCGCCGTCGCCCAGCCGCCCCTGCTCAAAACCTCCTTCTGGATGCCCGACACCGACATCCTGGCCGACATGCAGAGTTTCCCGGCGCAGGCGGCTATCGTCCTCTGGAACAAGGTCCATCAGTCGGCAAAATGGCGCAACGTCTGCCACAGCCTGCTCGCCTTCCCGATTCCCATCGTCCATGTGGGCTCCTTCCACTTCGAGACCGTCTCGATTGCCAACCAGGTGCGCACCGACCACTTCGCCATCGGCGTCGCCGCCGCGCGCCACCTCATCGAGTCGGGGCACCGCCGCCTGATGATGATCACCTCGGCGATGCGCTTCTACTTCGAAACGCAACGCCGGGAGGGCTTCGGCGGCTATGCGGAGGCGCTGCAGGTGCCGACGCCCCTGTTTTTCGAGCGCGGAAAAGGCGTGGGCGACGACATCCCGTGGATGCAGGTCGGCGGGGATGGATTCGCCGCCTGGCGCGCATGCCCCGCCGCCAGCCGCCCGACCGCCGTCTACTGCGTCAACGACCAGAGCGCCATCGGCTTCATCCTCGCCGCACGCGCCGCCGGGGTCCGGGTGCCCGAGGACGTCTCCGTCATCGGAACCGACAATTTCCAGCGCCTCTTCTATGAAAAGGGCATCCAGCTCACGACCATCGACCAGAATTTCGAAGAGCTGGCGCGCGAATCCGTCTGCCTGCTGGCCCGGATTCTCTCGCTCAAACGCAAAATGCCGCTCACCGAAATTCCCGGCACGCACGTGCTCATCAAGCCCAAACTCATCCTCCGTGCCACGACCCTGCCACGCCCCTGACCCATGAAACGCCGTCTTTTTCTCGCCGGACTCCTCCTGACCGGGATGCTGGCCGCCGCATCTGCCGACACGCGCATCATCCTGGTCGGCGACAGCATTACGGGCCTGAGCCGCAACCATGCGCGCGGCTATGCGAATCAGATGGATGAGGCGCTCGCCGCCTGTCCGCCGGATGAAGGCCCCTTCACCATTGTCGCCCTCGGCGGGAGCGGGCAGACCGTCCAGAGCTGGCAATCCGTGGAAAAGCGCTCGCGCGGACAGCCGTTCACCCTCGACGTCAAAACCATCGACGTCAAAACGGAGCTTTCGCGTCCGGCCGACATCCTCATCGTGATGCTCGGCATGAACAATGCGCTCGCTCCGCACATCGAAGATACGCCCGAATCCATCGAAGCCTGGATCGCGTGCTACCGCGACCTCGTCGCCGCCCTGCGCGAACGCTGCACGCCGAAGCGGCTCGTGCTCTGCTCCGTCACGCCCTGCACCGAGGCGTACGACGGACCGAAAAACCGCCTCATCCGCAACATGAATGCGGCAGTGCTGCGCCTCTGCGTCGAGCTGGGCGCCGCCTATGCGAAAACCGGCGAAACGGTCTGGCGCGTGATGGCGCGCGGCCGGCGCATCGCCCCCGATTTTCACGGGACGGGCGACTTCGTGCATCCCAACGCCGTCGGGCACGCCGCCATTGCCGCCGCCATGCTGGACGCCATCGGGCAGACGGATGCCGCGGCATGGGTGCGCGCGAACGGCATCGACGCGCCGCTCGCCGCGCAACGCGAAAAGCAGTGCGGTCTCTCCTGGGAATTCGGCGAACCGGTCGCCGGGCCCGATGGCGCCTTTTCGCTGCCCGTGACGCTCTACTGGTCGGATAAAACGGCGGAACGCCCGCGCCTGCGCATCGCCGCGCCCGAAGGCTGGAGCGTCTTTCCGGAAGCGCACACCGGCACCGCCGGCGCCTTCGTGCTCACCGGGAAACCCGACCGCGAGCGCACGCTGTTCACGGTCTCCGGCACGCTGGGCGAGGAAACACGCACCGCCGAACTTGCCGTTCCGGCGCCCTGGCTCGCCGCGGCGCACGTCCCGCTGCGCTGCTGGAGCGGGCTGACCTTCCAGCGCGACCGCTCGCGCACATCCGTCGATGACGCCATCGAAGCGGGCGAACCGCTGCGCACGGCGCGCTTCGAGGGCGCGTTTCTGCGCTGGACGCCCCTCTTTCCGAGCGTCAATTACACCGGATACGACCGCCCCGGCTCGGTGGACTTCAGCGCCATCACCCATGCGAAAAACTTCGAAGCCGGATATGCCGCCCGCCGCATCTGGTCCGAAAAGGAGCGCCCCGTCACCGTACGCATCGGGCGGTCGACCTTTGCCGGGGTTGCGCAAATCGATGTCTGGCTCAATGGCGAATCCTGCTATGCAGGCCCGCTCACGCGCACCAACGCCCCGGCCACCCTGCGCAAAGGCTGGAACACCCTCGTCTTCAAGCACATGCACAGCACCTGGCAATTCCAGTCGGAGGTCTCCCTCGAGCCCGTCCCGCCCGACTCCCTCGACAACCTCCGCTACGCCCTCCCCTAGCCGGCGGGGAACCCTGCGCGCTGCTGCCTTCGCCGTGCCCTGCCGACCGGGGTGCGGCGAAGGCGTATGGTGTGTGCAGTTCGTCCCTTAAACCCACCATTTTGGCACGGAATTCCAACAATCTGCCATTGTTTTGGCGCAAATGGCTTTGCTAAGATAAAGGTATGCCGCTCCGGACGTCCGCCTTCGCGCAGACACGGAAGTTGCGGCTGTTCTTTCCTTTTCTCCTCTTTTATGCTGAACTGTTGAGGCGCTCATCCATGAAAACGCATCTCCCTGCTCTGCTTTCCACCGCACTGCTGGCGCTGAGCCTGACCGCACCGCTGCTGGTCTCCGCCGCCCCCGCAGAAGTTCTTTCCAGTATGAAGGTCGATCACCGCGGACTGCTGGAAATCCCGGGCGTCCTGCGCGGCAGCAACGACCACCATTGGGGCGCGGCCAACCTGATTGCCTTCGGTCCGGGCTGGAAATATTCGGCGCAGGACTGGGCTCTGGCCGACACGCAAAAATCCGGCAACAGCCTCGAGGCGCGGCTCAAGGTGGGCGGCGCGCAGGTGCGCGTTGCGCAGCACTGGGGCATGAAGACGCGCGCAGACGGCTCCAGGGGCATGGAAATGACCTGGCGGCTCTTCAACCCGGAGCAGAAGCCCATGGGGCTTGAACGCGCCTATGTCACCTTCCCGCTCGCCACCGATGACTGGGGCGGATGCACCATCGAGGCGGACGGCAAGACGCTCGAGCTGCCCGCAGAAAAGGGCGCAAGCGCCTCGCTCGGCTGGATGACGTTTTCTTCGCTGCGCATCCAGGGCAAAACCAAACAGGGCAAACCGCTGAATTTCCGCATCACCGGCGAAAAACTGCTGGCGGAAGTTTACGACGCCCGTCATGAGAAGAAGACCTGCTACGAACTGCGGCTCGCCCTGCCGGACGTCAAGGCGGGCGCCTCCTCCGCCGTCACGTTCTGCATCTCGGCATCCGTCCTGCCGTTCTACTTCCAGCCCGGCGAAGAATGGGTGGAATACCCCTTCACCCGCGCCGTTCAGCCCGGCTCCATCCTCGATTTCTCCACGGTGTTGCCGGTGGACGCCCCCGCCGGAAAACACGGACGCATCGTGACCGGAAAAGACGGACATTTCGCGCTCGAAAAAACCGGCGAGCGCATCCGCCTCTTCGGCGCCAATCTCTGCTACGACGCGAACTTCCCGGAAACGCAGGAAGACGCGCGCAAAATCGCCGCAGAACTGCGCGCCATGGGCTACAACGCCGTCCGCTTCCACCACACCGACGTGATGATGATGAAGGGCGGCTGGACAGATTTCTGGACCAAGTCGACCGCCGGAGAAATCGACCCCGTTCAGCTCGGCCGCATCGATGCGCTCTTTGCCGCCTGCAAAGAAGCCGGACTCTACATCACCATCGACCTGTATGCGATGGGATGCGTGGGACCCGTCCCCGGCATCGAAGGCACCGTCCGCGGCGACATCAAGGCGTTGGTGCCCATTGACGACAACGCCTTCAACGTCTGGGCGAAACAGGCGCTCGACTGGCTCAACCACGTCAATCCATACACCGGTATCGCCTGGAAGGACGATCCCGCCATCTCCTTCATCTGCCCGGTCAACGAAGACGCGATTGCCTCCGTCTGGCACATGGCCCGCGCCAAGTACGATGAAGCCTTTGCCGTCTGGAAAAAGGCGCATGCCGACAGCGGCCGGACCGAGGAGCAGCTCCGCGCGCAGTTCCTGACGGAGACCAAGGTCGCCTCCAACCGCAAAATCCGCGCCTTCTTCGATCGGCAGGGCATGCACACACTGCTGTCCGGCTCCAACTGGTGGGACACCATGGCGCAGACCTTTGAGCGCGATTCCCTCGACGTCGTCGACAACCACCAGTATTGCGACCACCCGACGCCCGGCTTCCACGTACTGCCCAACCGCAACAATGGACGCTCGACGCTCCGCGAGGGCAATCCCACCTACATGGTTCCCGTGATGAAGATGCCCACGCGCATCTTCGGCAAACCGTTCATCATCACCGAATGGAACTTCTGCGTTCCCAATCAGCATCGCGCCGAAGGCGGTGCCATGATGGGCGCCTATGCGGCGCTGCAGGACTGGGACGGTCTGTACCGGTTTGCGTGGTCGCACGACTATGACGGCGTCCGCAAAGATCCCTTCCGCATCAACGGCTTCGACATTTCCGGCGATCCGGTGAGCCTCTACACGGAGCGTCTCGTCGCCCTGCTCTTCGCACGCGGCGATGCCGCCCCGGCGCGCGAACGGCATGTCTACGCCGTTGCGATGGACGAAGCGACGGACCCCGGCGTGGGCGACATGTGGGCGAAAGGCATTTTCCCGCATGATTTCAATACGCTCGGGCTCCTGCACCAGATCGGTTCTCACGTCATCGGCGACGGGCGCACCCTTCCGGCCGACGGCGGCTTTACGGCCGCCTACGCGAAATCCGCCGCCGCCACGCCCGAGGCGCTGGCAGGGACGCCCAAAGGCACCCTTGCCAAGCGGGATACGCTCAAGCAGAACGGCGCCTGGTGCTCCGACACCGGCGAACTGCGCCTCGACAACAAAGCCGGCACGCTCCTGGTCGATACGCCGCGGACCGCGGCCGTGGTCGGCCCTGCCGGGGAAGCCCCGCTCACGGCGGGTGCGCTCTCGGTGCGCGACCGCACCCGCTTCGCCTCTGTCTCCGCCTCGGCAATGGACGGAAAGTCTCTTGGCGAGAGCCGTCGCATCCTGCTTCTGCACATCACCGACGTCATCAATACGGACATGGTCTTTGCCGATGCATCGCGCCGCGAACTCCACGACTGGGGCACCCTACCCCACCTCTTGCGCACCGGATCTGCAACCGTGACGCTGCGTGCCGCGCCGGGGCTTACCCTCTACAAAGTTGCGCCCGACGGTGCCCGCATCGGCAAAATTCCCGCAACCTATGCCGATGGCGCCTACACCTTTACCGTAGCCGTCAAACCGGGCGACGTCGCCCCCACCATGGTCTACGAACTCGCGCCCTGATCTCCGTTTCCATCCACACCCACCCCATGCTCCGGAGGCTTGCCCCCGGAGCATTTTTTTTCCCCGAAGCATCCACAAATCCGCCTGAACGCAACCGGCGCAAGCGAACCGAACCCGGCACGGAGAGGGCGACCCGCCTCCGCACGCCGAAGCCGGCGCGGCGAAGCGGCGATGAAGAAGCAGGCAATGCGGAACGAAAGATGACGAATCCGTTCCGCGAAACTCATCCGCACCCGCATCTGCACGGCTGAGAGCCCGATGCGTGGCTGCAGCGGCTGAGTCCGAGTGCGTACGACCGGAAGAACGGAGAGGCCGCAGGGGGTCAGCGGCCGGATTGGGCGAGATAGGCTGCGGGGACGCGTTTGGTCAGCCACACCCCATTGGCAGAGCGGTAAAATGGTTACCCGTCGCGCGCCATCTGTCCCGCTGCCACGGTATAGACAACAGGCTGCCCATGGCGGCGGCCCACCGTTACAGCGGTCTCCGCATCGGACGAAAGATGCACATACAGACGTTCTTTCGGACGCAAGCCCTCCCGGTCGATGGACGCAGTGTATTTTTCGCCCGTTCCATGAAAGAGCGTCTCCGGCGGCGGCAATTCCTGCAACTCGACATCGACGGCGACGGAATGTCCCTGATTGGCGCGGATGCGACTCCGATCCGCATTGAAGGCGTAGCGCTGCTTGGAATCGGTCCGCACGATTTCCTCGAGCATCTCCATTGTGAACGGACGCTCTGCGGCGATGCCGGCAATGAGCTGCTGCGTATCCGCCCAGCCGTGTTCATCCAGAGTAATGCCTGCCGCTTCCGGCTTGTGCCGCAAAATCAGGGCAGGAACTTCCCCAGACTGTTCCGTTCTGTCTCTTGCATCTTTCTTTTTCTCTTCTTGTGTTACCGGATCCCATTCTACCGCATTCCCCGCCCCCGCGCACACCCGGTTTTGCAGGCTTATCCCGTTTTTTCGGGATAATTGATCCAGATTTCTTGAAAGATGGCTCCTGTAACCTCTTTTCAAGACTAGATACTCGTGAATAGTCCGCCAATACTTTTTCACCCGAAAGTTCAGTAAAATAACTTTGCCTTATTTGACACCTTGGTCGGAACGTTAGTGGAGACTTCAGAAGGGGGCTTCGCCCCCCGTGTGGCTCAATTATCTTAACTCATCGCGAGGCTGAGTTTCACAACCTTCCTCCGTGTGGCTCAAAAAACCGGGATAAGCCTGCGGGCGGCTCGCCAGAAACGGGTTCTTATGCTACATTACGCTACACACCACCCCCAATTGGTTGTGCGGGGTGTGCGGGGTTGCCGTTTTGCAGCCCGTCTCACTGGTTTCGTACCTGTTTTCGTGTTTTCACCCTTACCGGAGGCTCTGCGATGTCCAATTTGTTTACACTCCTTTCTTTTGCATTCTTTACGGCGCTGGTCGGCGTCATCACCTGGTGGAAAAGCCGCGGCGAAGATGTATCGACGAATTCCGGCTTCTTCCTGGCGGGACGCTCTCTGACCTTCCCCTTCATTGCCGCGTCGCTGCTCCTCACGAACCTGTCGACGGAGCAGCTGGTCGGCCTCAACGGCCAAGCCTACACGACCGGACTTGCCGTCATGGTCTGGGAAGTCGTTGCCGTCATTGCGCTGGTCTTCATGGCGCTCATCTTCCTGCCGCGCTTCCTCAAGAGCGGCATCGCGACGCTGCCGGAGTTTCTGGATATCCGCTTCGGATCCTCCACGCAGCTCATCTGCAATCTGCTCTTCCTCATCGCCTACATGGTGCAGCTTCTCCCCATCATTCTGTACACGGGCGCAGTCGGCATGGGCGGCATTTTGGATGTGCAGCGCATCACCGGCATTGAAAGTCCGACGGTTGTGCTCTGGACCCTCATCTGGCTCATCGGCATCATCGGGTCGATTTACGCGCTCTTCGGCGGTATGCGGTCCATTGTGATTTCCGACCTGCTCAACGGCATCGGTCTGCTCACGGGCGGCATCATGATTACGCTGTTCGGCCTCTGGGCCTGCGGAGCGGTCGACCTCTCCGCGGCGGCGACGGCGGAAGCCGCTCCGGCTTCCGGCTCGATTGTCCGCGGCCTCTCCAACCTCGGCGCAGACGTCTCCGACCACCTCAACTCGATCGGCGCCTCCGATTCGCAGGCCCCCTTCCTCCAGATTTTCACGGGCATCATCCTCATCAACATGTTCTACTGGTGCACCAACCAGCAGATCATCCAGCGTGCGCTGGCCGCCAGTTCCCTCAAGGAAGGGCAGAAAGGCGTCCTGCTCACGGGCTTGCTGAAGCTCATCGGGCCCCTCTACCTCGTGCTGCCCGGCATCATGGCCTTCTTCCTCTTCCGCCACGGCGCCCTGGATGTGGCGGGCGGAGCCGTCGACGCCGCCGGCGAACTCATCCCCGACCACGCCTACGGCTCGCTCGTCCGCACGGTGCTGCCGCCCTGGCTGACGGGCTTCTTCGCCGCCGTGATGGCCGGTGCCGTGCTCTCCAGCTTCAACTCCGCGCTGAACTCCACCTGTACGCTCTTTTCGCTCGGCGTCTACAAACGCTTCATCCGCAAAGATGCCACGGATCTGCAGGTGGTCCACGTCTCCAAGTGGTTCGGCTGGGTCATCGCGCTCGGCGCCATGTCCGTTGCGCCGCTGCTGGCCAATGCGCCTTCCATCTTCGGCTATCTGCAGAAGATGAACGCCATCTACTTCATTCCGATTCTGTCCGTCGTCGTGGTGGGCTTCTTCTCCCGCCGCACACCGGAAGCCGCCGCCAACGTGGGGCTCATCGGCGGCGTCCTCCTGATCATGGCGGGTTACTTCCTCCTGCCGCTCATTCCGGGGCTGGACATCGTCGCCGCCATGGGCGACTACCACTTCGTCGGGCTCTGCTTCCTGGTGCTCATCGACGGCATGCTCCTCTGGCGCATCATCAAGCCGCGCAAGGAGGCCTTTGTCCAGAAGGATGAGAAGATCCTTGACCTGACCCCCTGGCGCGGAGCGAAGCTCGCCTCCGCCCTTCTGATTCTCGCCATCGTGGTCATCTACGGCTGCTTTGCCGATTTCTCCGTCCTGCGCAATGCGGTCGGCAAACTCCCGTTCCTCCCCTTCTTCGGCAAGGTGATTCTCGCGCTCATCCCCACCGCCGTCCTCGTGGTCATCGACCGCCGCCTCGACCGCGCCGGCCGGTGACACGCCCCTGCCACGCCCCTGCCACCGTCCTGCCGATGCACGTCCATCGGCAGGGCGGTTTTGTTTCAGGGCATCAGCTCAGGCGTGCATCCGGGGCGCCGGAGGCGTGGAGGCATGCCAGCCAGCGGGCCTTTTCGGCGTCGGTGGCATCGGCGTGTTCAAAGCGGACCGGTATGCCGGTGCGGACCGCCTTCGCATTTCCGGAACGGTGATAGGGCATGATTTCCAGGCCTTCCACGCGCGAACCCAAAGCCGCCCGGAAAGCAGCCAGCGCCCGCAAGTCCGCTTCCGCGTCATTCCGCCCCGGCACCAGCGGACAGCGCAGGACGACCCGGGCGCCCGCCGCGATGAGCTGCTCCAGATTCTCCAGAATGAGCGCATTGTCCGCACCCGTGTTTTCCCGGTGGCGCGCCGCATCGATGCCTTTGCAGTCGTACAGATACAAATCCGTCAGCCCGAGGGTTGCCTCCAGCGTGCGCCAGGAAACGTGCCCGCAGGTCTCGACGGCGGTGGAAATCCCGGCATCGCGCGCCAGCCGCAGAAGGGCGCAGGCGAAGTCCGGCTGCGCCAGCGGTTCCCCGCCGGAAAGCGTCATACCGCCTCCGGTCGCCTCGCAGTAGGCGCGGTCCGCCGCCACCTCGTCGAAAACCGCCCCGGCGCTTCGGCGTTCTCCCTTGCGCTCCAGCGCCCCGGCGGGACACGCCGCCACGCAGACCCCGCAGCCTGTACACCGGGTGCGGTCCAGCGTGTGCTCCAGCGGCGCCGCCACGCGGTGCACGCCGTGGGGGCAGACCGCCGCGCACGCGCCGCACCCCGTGCACGCTTCCGCCCGGTACGACACCACGGGCGCCGCCGCCTGCGATTCCGGGTTGTGACACCAGACGCACCGCAGCGGGCACCCTTTCAGGAAAACCGTTGTCCGGATGCCGGGACCGTCATGGAGACTGCCCCGCAGCACGTCCAGCACCAGGCCGGTCCGCGCGCGGTCATCCGCCGTAGAAGGTTCTGCGGATAACATCGTCCTGCACCGTCGGCTCCAGATCGATAAACCGTGCGCACCAGCCGCCGACCCGCACGATGATGTGGCTGTACGCCTCCGGATGCTGCCGGGCTTCCAGCAGGTCCGTCTGCCGCACCGTCGAAATCGTGGCCTGCTGACCGCCCTTCCGGAAGAAGACGGTGAAAATCATCTCCGCCGGAGAAGGGTCGCCGCTGAACAGTTCATGCGAAAGTTTGAAATTCGTCGTTGCGCCCCCGCAGGCGGCATCAACGCCCGCAATGGTGTTGCAGAGGGCGGTAAGCCCGCGCCGGTCCTGTCCGGAAGAAGGCGCATTGCCGATGGCAAAGGGCTCATGCGCGCGCCGTCCGTCCGGCGTTGCACCGGACGTTTCGCCCATCCAGTACCCGCCCGGATTCACGCAGCTGGCGGTAAAGAAATCGAATCCCTCCGCCGCACCGGCATCGGCGGCGGCGCGGTTGAGCTCTTCCCAAAGCCGGTGGAAAAGCCGGTCCGCAGCCGCATCGTCATTCCCAAACTTCGGGGCGGCCAGCAGACGCCGCCGCAGGGTCTCCGCGCCCTCGAAATTCCGGTCGCACGCATCCCGGACTTCCGCGAGCGTCGCCACACCCTGTTCGTACACCACGGTGCGGATGGCCGCGAGCGAATCCGCCAGATTCGTGTACCCGTGCCCCATCAGACAGGCTCCGACTTTGCGCAGCCCGCCGTTGAACAGTCCGCGCGCCCGCCCGATGCAGTCCTCCGTGAGCAGCGAAGAGAGCAGAAACGGCGCGGTCTGCGCCAGCAACTCCCGGATGAGCCGGTAGTGGCGCGCCCCGATTCGCGCACTGGCGCGCGCTTGCACGATGACCGCCGCAACCAGCGTTTCAAAGTCGGTAAACGACTCGACGGGCCCCGTCTCCTCGCCGATGCGCTCCCCGTCCGGGCTGCGCCCGTTGTGCAGAACCGCATCCAGCAGCCGGGGAATGTTCCAGTTCAGATTGAGCATGGATGGCGAGGAATGCGCAAGCATGTACTCGCCGCACCCCAGCGGGAAGTAGTTCACGCTCTCTTCCGGCGTCAGGCGCAGGCTCTTTTGCACGCCCGGCAAAATCACATCATCGTTGTAGAGCATCGGGTAAACGCCCCCTTGCCCGATGATGGCGTACGCCCGGCGGAGCAGCTCCGGATTCTGCCCAGCATGGAACCGGAGCGTCAGCTGCGGCGTCACGAGATGCACCCGGCGCGAAGCCTCCATGGCGGAGAGCGCAAACCGGTCCGCCTGCTCCGGATTGCGGCGCCCCGCTCCGCCGACGGTCATTCGGCAGACCGCATCATCGCCGTTGAAATGAATCTGGCGGAAAAAGCCGCAGAGAAACGCAATTGCCTCCTCCTCGGTCAGGTCCCCGGAATCGAGCGACCGCGCATACATATCCCCGAGCGCCACATCGAGCGCATCCCACTCGATATGCCGCCCGGAAGCCATCAGGTTGTAGAGCCAGACGAGGTGCACGCCCTGCGTGAAGGTTTCCGGCGCCGCCCGGTCCAGGTGCGCGAGATCTGCCGCCATCCGCGCAAAATGGCGGCGCTGCTCCGCCTCCGGCGCTTCCCGGGCGAAAGTCTCCGCCTGTTCGCGGTACCAGCGGAACGATGCGCGGACGGCGTCGAGCGCCAGCAGACCTGCGCGGCAGAAGTCCGCACCCTCCGCATCGCTCTCGCGCGCGGCGCGCGCCAGCCGGTCCGTAAGGGCGCGCGCCAGCCCCGGAAGCCCGAGCCGCACCAGTTTGTCGAAATCGTGCGCCATGCAGAACCCGATGGCATTGCCCTCGGCGGCGCAGCGGATTCGCCGCACGCGGTCGGTCTCCGACCCCTCCGCCTGATAGCGGCCGATGGTGCTCTCCTTCTGCCAGAAGGCCGAAAGTTCGCTGAGGGCGGCCAGTTCTTCCGGTGTTGCCGTTTCCGCCAGTTTCGGAAGCGCCGCAAAATCAAAGCAGTATCCGCCCTGCTTGCCTTCGACGCGCCGCTCGGGGGTCCACCCCGGGAACCCCATCCACCGGATGGAACCGATGTAGGCGATTTCATCGCTCCGGCGGTTGCCGGCGACCGTATCGCTCAAGGCGAGCGGCGCCAGCACCCCCGGGAACTGCGCGGCCAGGCAGCGCGCCTCGCGCAGGGCGGCCGATGCGCCCGCATTCTCCCGGTAAATCCGGGTAAATTCGACGGACCGTTCAATTTCCCGCTGCATGGTCGACCTCCGTTTCCGCTGATGACCCGAAAGGGGGATGTGCGCACCGGGACGCTACGGGAGCGTGCCCGAATAGACACGGATGTAGTCGCACTCCAGGCGGTCTTCTTTGGGCTGATCCTTTTCCCACAGGTGCGTGGGGCCGCTCCAGGGGGCGGCTTCCACACTCAGCTTGATGTACGCCTCGTCGCGACAGGTTCCCTGCGACCGGGTTTTCGGCGCATCCGCCGTACCCGTGCCGCCCAGTCCCACGGCATCCGTCTCGTAAACCGCCACGCCGTCAATGAAGTAGACGTAGCGGTGCTCATCCCAGTAGAGTCCGTAGGTGTGGAAGCGGTCATCGAGCAGCCCGATATGGGGACCGGAGCGGGCGCCCGCGGCATTGTGCTTTTTGCCGTATCCGCCCCAGTGGATGGTGTGCTTCATCCGCCCGAGATTCCACGTGTCGAACGTCTCCATGATGTCGATTTCCGTGCCGAGGCGCGTATCATCATTGCGGCCGCGCACCACATCGCCCGCCAGCAGCCAGAAGCCGACCCAGTAATCGGTGCGCAGATGGCGCGGGAGCTTGAGGCTCGCCTCGATGTAGCCGTACCGGAAACTGAACAGCCGGTCCTCCGGATCGTAGCCGCGCGCCGTACGGATGCCGGCGGATTCGTACCGCCAGGTCGGGTCGCCCGTATGCCGGATGTGGAGGGTCAGTTTGCCGTCGGAGACCTCGACATTGCGCGGACGCCATCGGGAGGCGCCCTGGCGGTCGTGCACGGGCATGTCCCACCGGTTGGTATCGATGGCCGTTCCCTCGAATTCCTCGCTCCAGATGAGTTTGAACTTCGAAAGATCGAGCGTGACGTCCGGCAGGGGCTTCTCCGGCGCGAAAAGCCGGTCGAAGATCGGCTGCAGTTCGGATTTCCAGACCGCATAACCGGGTTTGGCGAGATGGAGGCGGTCCAGCGAAAAGAGCTCGAGCCGCTGTGCACCGGCGTCGTCGCACATCGCCTTCGCCAGATCGAGGAGTGTCACCTGCCTGCGGCTTTCCGCCAGCGCGCGAATCCCCTGATTGACGGCATCCCATGCGCCGGGCTTGAGCGGTGCCTTGGGGTTGCTGCTGGGCGGCACCGTGCACAGCACGACGGGCATGCGCGCATTGTAGCGCTGCAGAATATCGAGCATCGCGGTAAGGTTGCCGATGGTATGCGCGGGGTCGCCGTGCGCCGTCAGATCGTTCCCGCCCGCGCAAAGGACAACCACCTGCGGCCGGAGCACAACGACATCGTACGGCAGCCGCCAGAGAATGCCGCGCGTCGTATCGCCGCCCACGCCGCGGTTCGCCACCTTGACGCCCGGAAAATCCTCCGCCAGCGTCCGCCAATTCTCCGTCAGAGAATCCCCGACGAACACGATGGCGTTTTCATCCTTTTCCCGATTGGCGAAATACCGCCTCCGAATGCCATCCTGCCAGCCGAACGTGCGGATGGGTCCCTGCCCCGGCCAGAGTGCGGGCTGATCGGCCGCCGGATACGGCATGTAGATATCCTCCGTGCTGACGGTCTTGCCCTCGGCGAGGGTCACCGCCGAACCATCCGCCGCGCTGATGCGGTAGGCGTAAAACCCGCCGCCCGGCAGTTCCGCAAAGGAATTCCACCGGAAAGACCCCATGCCCCAGGCGCGCTGATCCTGCAGTTCCTGATAACCGAAAGGCAGATCAATGAACACCCCCTCGCTGCCGGACGCCTTCAGCTTCAACGTGAGCGCATCCCCGCGAAACAGAAACCCGTCCGCCTTTTTCTCCGCCGGAAAGGCGCCGGAGGCGTTTTTGCCGATTTCCCATGTCGCCTTCCCGGCGAGCGCCCTGGCGGAAAGGCTCAGGCTGTGGGCAATCTTCATCCGACCCTCGGGCAGCGTGTCCCAGCGCAGTTCCATGCGCCCCTCCGGCAGGGCGGTCAGCGCGGCTTTTGCGCCGTTGGCGTAGTAGAGGGTTGCCGTGTGATTCGTCACAAACACGCGACTGGGCGCGGCATCCTTCTGCTTCGCCGGAAACAGCTTCGGATAGGAGAGCGTCAGGCTCCCCAGCGGCTCTCCGGCAACGAGCCGGATGCCGTTTGCTTCCAGCGAAAGAGTCAGTGCGAGGGCCGACGTCAGAGACCCGGCAAGCAGGGCGAGACCGGCGGCAAGAGCAATCTTTTTCATAGGATAACGTTCCGGAAAAGAGGTCCCCCGCCTGTGACGAACACCGCGGGGAGAATACGCTTCCTATGGTAAGACAGGCTTTTCGACCGGGTCAAGCATTTCGCAGCCTGAAATACCCGGAAAATAATCCCTGAAAAAAGCCTTTTTTCCATTCTCCGTGACAAATCCGGAGAGACGGCCGGGCGTCATGCCAACACTTCGCGCCAGTCGGAGAGGGTACGGGTTTTGGTGGAGAAAACGGCGCCGATTTTGTGGAGCGTGCGGGTGTCTCCGGCGTAGGGCCTGGCGTAGCCGCTCTGCTCAATCTGCTCAAGCGCCTCCTCAACAGACTTGTCGACCTTGAACTCGAAGATATAAACGTGTTCGGGGGTTTCGACCACGCTGTCGATACGCCCCTGGGACGTGTGCTTCTCCGTGTGGACCAGCTGCCCGGCCAGCAGGAAAATGCTGGCGACCACATTGCGGAAAACGCTCTCCGCCTTCACCGCCGCATCCGGACCCTCGTGGTACGGAAGTTCGGCAAGGAGGCCCTGCAGACTCTCCATAAAGGACGTTGTATTGCCGGTCTTGAAATCCTGAGCCATCTCGGCAATCTTGAGTGCGTCATCATTGTCGAAGGCCTGGTACGTAACGTATGGAATGAGGGCATTCAGAAAACCGTACCGCACCTCGTTATTCGGAAAATCGAGGAAGTACCGGAGATACTCCGCATCGTAACCTTTGATGGTGAGATAGCCAGATTGGTAGAGAAGCGTAATCGGGTTGTTGTTGTCCTCATATGCGCTCGTAAGCGCGGTTGCGCCGACGTCAATCTTATCCTGTGCAGGCAGTTCGCGCAGTTTGTCGACGTGATTCTGAAGGGCCGTGATGAGGGTGGAAGAGGTGCCGGTATCAAACCAGTAACTGCCGAATTCCTTTTTCTTGAAGGCTTGAAGCAAACTGAAAGGATTGTAGACTCGTTCACCGGCCGGGTGGAAGCGATAGCCATCGTACATCTTGCGGAGATTGTCCAGACATGCCTCGCGGGTCAACTGCCGTTTCTTGGCGAGAACTTCGATCTCCGGACCGAAGGTCGTCTCGATTTCCTCCTGCGTAAGGCCGCAAAGAGCCGCATAGTCCTCGTCCATCGAAATAACATTGAGCTGGTTGAGATCACTGAAGATGGAAACCTTTGCGAACTTCGTGATGCCGGTAAGCCATGCAAAGCGGAAAAAATGCCCCATGCTTTTCAGGTTGCCGTAGAACCCCTTGAGCGTGGAGCGAATCCGTTCGCGCTCCTCGCCTTCAGTCTCCAGAAGCGGCTTGTCGTACTCATCCACAAGCAGGACAACCTGCTTGCCGGTCTTCTCCCGCGCCGACCGGATGATCTTCCGGAAGCGAGACTCAGGTAAATCACTTTCCTTTTCGACGCCAAACGACTTCTCCCACGTCTCGAGATGATCATTCATCGCCTCCTCGAACGTTCCCGGACGTTTGAAATTAAAACCCGCAAAATCCAGATAGAGCACCGGATATTCTTCCCATTCCGTCTCCAGTTTCTCAATGGCAAGCCCTTTGAAGAAATCTTTCTTGCCCCCGAAGTAAGCTTGCAACGTCGTGGTCAGCAGACTCTTTCCGAAACGGCGCGGGCGCGAAAGGAAGTACTGTTTGCCTTCCGTAACCAGCTTGTACATCAAATCCGTCTTATCCACATAGAGGTATCCCTCTGTGCGGAGTTCTTCGAAAGACTGGATTCCGATGGGCAGTTTGCGGATTGCGTTCATGGTTTCAGTATAGCAATTTCCGCCGCCTGATTCTACAGAATGCAAAGTCGATGCGCAAAAAGCCCTCCGGCAGACGGCGGGTCACCGTCGGAGCCGGAGGGCGAAGGTTGTCAGCAGGTGAAACCGATGGGCGAAGCAGACCGGTCAGTGGACGCGGATGATGGTGTTGCCGAGGAGCGGCGAGGTCCAGTGGACGAGCCAGTTGCGGCGTCCGTTATCCAGCAGAATGCCGAAGGTGCCGCGTCCGGGGTAATCGGCGCTGCTCAAATCGCTTTCCGTCAGCTCGGTTGTGTAGGAGGCCCAGCCCTCTTCATCCATTTTGCGGCAGACGTAGACGACGTAGCGGCCGTAGGATGCGGCAGTGAACGCCCGCGACGCAATCGAAACCGGAGCCGCTCCCGTGAAGTAGATTTCCGCTCCGGACCGGCAGTTGTAGAAAGCCTGAGAGCCGAACACGGATTTGGACATTCCCCATTTTTCAACAGCGTAATTGCGTAAGATGCTGTAAAATAAGATTTTATGCCAACGCGCAAGTGAAATGTGGCTTTCCACGTTC
>CASFKR010000049.1 GCA_949295265.1 uncultured Verrucomicrobiota bacterium
TCGGCGGTGCTGGACGGCAACGCGGCGGCGCTCGATTTCATCGTCGGCGCCAAAGAGGGCGAGAACGGGCAGGGGGCTCCGCAAGGCGCTGCGGCGGGTGCGGCGGGCATCGGTGCAGCCGCAGGCGGCAGCGGAGAGGAAGGCGAAAAGGCCGAAGGCGCGCCCGAACCGGACAGCGCCGAGGAAATCGCCGCCATCACCGCATCACGCACCGCGCCAATTGCGCGAAACCGCACCTCCCGCTTCGTCGGGTGCACATTCACGTCAACCGCCGTCGGCGGCAAATCAATAAACAGGAAAACCTGCGCCCTGCGCCCCGGGTCCAGCCTCGGATACGCCTCGCGAATCGCTGCCTGCACCGCAGGCGCCGTCGCCGGGCGCGCATTCACAAAGACGTGCTGCCCCTGCGCGTCCGCCCGCGTGTTCGAAGGCAACCCGACATACCCGTGCACCGAGATGTCGCCGAAGGTCCGCTGCACGGGCACAAAACCGTCCATCACCGCCGTGCCGAACAGGTCGCAGAGCCGCTCCCGGAGCGAAGCGGCGGGGCGCAGCCGGTAGACCGGCGTGCCGTCGCACGTCAGCGTAAACGCCACATCCGGACGCGCCATCGCATGAACGAGCACCTGCGTCCGGATGTGCGCTTCTTCCGTGTTGAAGGAGCGCAGAAAAGCGCGCCGCGCCGGGAGGTTGTAAAAGAGGTCGCGCACTTCAATCTGCGTGCCCGGCGGGATGCCGCAGTCGCAGACGTCTTTGAGAACGCCGCCCTGGATGACCACTTCCGTGCCGGCGTCATCCTCCGGACGGCGGGTCCGCAGCGTAAAGCGCGAGACGCTGGCGATGGAGGCGAGCGCTTCGCCGCGGAAGCCCATCGTCTGAATCTGCTCGATATCCTGCGCCGTGCGGATTTTGCTCGTCGCCTGGCGCTCAGGCGCCATCAGCGCGTCATCCCGCCCCATGCCGGAGCCGTTGTCGGCGACGGAGACGAGTTTGCGCCCGCCGGCGGTCACTTCCACTTCGATGCGCAACGCGCCCGCGTCCAGCGAATTTTCGAGGAGCTCTTTGACAACGGATGCGGGACGCTCAACGACTTCCCCGGCGGCGATTTTATTCGCCACATCCTGGGACAGCATCCGTATTTTTGATCCGTTTTTTGGCTCCATGACCTCAGGGTAACACAAGCGCCTTGACCTTTCCAGCACCCGCCCGCTACCACGAAACCCAGCGCAAAAACCGGCCCGATTCCGGCTCGTAGACGGCCTGTACAACGGCGCGGTAGCGCCCCTCCGTGGCGATGGCGGTCACCCGGAAACAGGCGGCATTGACGCGCAGGCGCGGACGCACCGCATTCAGCGCGGCGCGCTCTTCCGGCGAGGGCATCGTGCCGGAGCCCTGCAGGAGTTTGAGCGCCTCCGTCGGCTGCGTGGAGAGAAAGACCTCGCCCCGGTTGCGCGACATTTCCAGCCGCTGGAAGAGGCTTTCCGCGCCGCCCCGGGTAGCCCCGCCCGCCATCGCCAGCGCCACAAAAACATCGTGCCCGACCGTGTTCACGTTGATGGTGCCGTCTCCGTGGACGGTCAGCCCGCGAATGCCGATGGAAAAGGCTTCGGGCGCTTCCGTCGACACTTCAAGCAGTTCTTCCTCCGCCAAGAGAATCCGGTTGGTGGCGGTTTGCGCTTCCGCCGCTTCCACGGCGGAGCGGGTAAAGCTCTCATACCAGTCGAACGCCGCGCGCGCCTGAGCGGCGGCGGCCTCCGGCTCCTGCCCTGCCGAGAGCATCAGATAATGCGCAAGCGCCTCGCGTCCGCCCAGCGGGAACGGGAGACGCGCCGATTCATCTTCGATAAAGAGATAAACGCCGGGCGCGCCGCTGTCCAGTCCCTCTGCGGCTTCCTGCGTGAGCTGTCCCCACGGCTCCACGGGCGCATCGACGCGATTGGTGTCGGCGTTGAGCAGCCAGACGGCGCGCCAAATGCCGCTTTCCGCCGCATCGCGGAGCGACGCCCGCGCGAGCGTCGCCTCCACGCGCGTCATACGGCTGCGCACGAGACTCAGCGCGGTGAGGCTCAGCATCATCACGATGGCGCTGACAATCAGGACAAAGACGAGCGTTGCGCCTTCCCGTGCGCGGGAAGAAACCGGCCGCGGGTTCATCGGCGACCTCCCTTGTGCGGATCGGGCTCCGCAACCATGCGCGCGACTTCCAGCACGGTTTCGCCGCAGGTGAAGCGGATGGCAAGCGGCAAGCCGCGCTGCGTCCATGCCGGTCCCCATTGGAGCGGCGCCAGCGGCGGGCGGGCGGTCTGCGGTGTCGCGGCACCGGCACCGGAGGCCGCCGTTGCGGCAGCAGTGCTTCCCGCTGAACCGGGGACTGCGGCAACGGCAACGGCAGCGGCGGCGCCGCCGCCCGGCGCATCTTCATCGGCGGATGCCGCCCGCCATGCATAGTCAAAATGCGCCGCCGCCGGCAGCACCCAGCGGCTCGTCTGAAAGGGCTGCTCCTCCCCCGGCCGGAACAGCGTCCGCTCCAGCGCACCGCCCGAAAGCGCCCACCGCACCCGGACCGGCTCAATCGAAGCCGCCGTCTGATACGCCGAACGCAGGCGCACCCCTTCCCAGCCCGATTCATCGCCATGAAACGGTGCCGTGTCTGCACACATCGCCGCCACGGAGGCTGCATCCTGCTCCAGCGTCTCTAGCAGACTATGCAGCGTCAGCAGCGGTTCGTGCGCCGGGTTGCTCACCGAGGAAAATACGCGAAAACCCGCCGTCAGCGCAGCCACGCCGGAAAGCACAATGAGCATCGCCGCCGCAGAGGCGATGAGCACCTCAACAAGCGTGAAGCCTCCGGCGGCGCCGGGTCCGCGACGGCGGCCGCGCCGCCGCCGGGTGCGCGCGCTAATCCTCATCCACGGTCTCGTCACGCTGATAGATGGGAAGCTGACGATAGGGAACCGTGAAGGCCAGGACGAGAAGCGACGTATTGTAGGGTGCGCTGTTTTCTTCTTCCACCCAGGAGCCGTTTTCCCGCTGCCGGGGAATCCAGGTCCGGTACATCCAATCCTCGAAAACCTTCCAGCCTTCCCCGCCGAGCTGGAAGAGGCCCTGCGCCGTGTAGTACATCCCGTAGCTGCGGTTGTTCTGGCGGAGAAGTTCCGGGTAGGCGCGCATCAGGTAATTGACGGCCCGGCGCGAATACGGATCGTTGTGGCGGCCGCACAGTTCCAGGCACAGGATGCCCGCCCCCGTCAGCGTCACCGCATACGATTCGCCGCCCAGCTGGTACACGAAGGAGCCTTCCCCGACGTTGTGCTGGCGCCGCACATATTCAACGGCGCGCTCGATCGCCTCCGCCGGAACGCGCCCGCCGTTGAGCCGGGCCGAGCGGAGCGCCATCAGCGCCCAGCCGGTACACGACATGTCGCTGTCGCCGGAATTGCGCTGATAGCGCCAGCCGCCTTTGTCGCGCTCGTTCTTGCGCACATTCTGCGCATCCAGAAGCACCTTGACGGAGAGCGGGAGAATCGCGTCGATTTTCGCCTGCCGCTCCGTGTTCACCATGCCGGAGACTTCGCTGAGAAACAGCGTGCAGATGGAGTGGCAGTACATCTTCCCGTTGCCGGGCTCGCGATCCCCCAGAAAGCCGTTTTCCGGGTTGGCAATCGAAAGAATGTAGTCGATGCTGCGGTTGATGTTTTCGCCGTATTTTCCGGAACCCGGCGTATAGCCTTTGGCCAGCCAGGCCATGCCGGCCAACGCGGAAATCGCGCCGCCGTCCCCGTGATTCTGCGGAAAGGCGCCGTTTTCAAACTGCGTTTCCGCCAGATACGCAAGCCCCCGCTCAATGGATTGGTCGACTTCATCGGAAACGGCAACGCCCTGTGCCACGCCATTGCCACACAGGAGGAGAAAGGCGCATCCGGCGGAGACGGCGGAAAGGAGGTGGGATTTCATGGGGAAACAAAGCAGGCAATGATAAAAGGCAGGAAACAAGCGGGACGGGCGGGCGCACAAAGCGCGGCCGCCCGTCGCCGGAAAGGAGATTATTGCGCCGCCGCAGCCGCAGGAGCGGCGGACGGACGGGCCGCCGGCGCATTGGTCGACGGCTTGAGAATCCCCAACTCGATGAGCTCGGCGCGCGGCCGCAGACGGATCGCCTGGAGCCCGACCCCTTTGGCGGCAACCGTGAACAGGTAGCCATTAAGCGGATGGAAGCCATGGGACAGGCAGTCGTCGAGCGCCTCAGGGGTCGGCGTATAGCGCATGACGGCTTCCCGCTCCGTCCGGTTGCCGGCACCGATAACGAAGCCGAGCGTCTGGAACAGCCGCTTGCCCATGCGATCGAGCATCAGCGCTTTGTCTCCGCCGCCTTGCTCAACCCATCCGGCATCCATAAAACCCCAGTACCCGTACGGTTCCGCCAAAATGGACGGAAGTCCTTCGCCCTTGGCCAGAATCAGGAACATCGGTGCAGCCGGGTCTTCGGCACGCAGACGGGCCGCCAGTTGCGGAATGTTTTTAAGCTCTTCCGAAGTCGCACTGGCCGTGCGCGCCTTGACGGAGACCTGCAGTTGCCGCCGCATGTATTCGCAATGCTCATCCAGCCAGGCGGCGTCCACAGCATTGTTGAGGTTCACAATGCCGAGGTGATTCGTGGGAACCGTAAAGGCCTCGGGCGGCAGAACCAGCACGCGGCGACCCGCAATTTGCGGACCTCCGGCCGCCGGTTGGGCCGGACCGGCCTCTGCCGCGCATGCCGTACAAACCGATAAAACAAGAATCGAAAAAAGAGGGCAAAATTTCATGAAATTCTCCAGCAACGAAATCAGGCTCAAGCGTATCACATTCCCGCCTTTCCCGGCAAGAAAACCCGATTCAGGCTAATCCCGGATTTTTGCCCAGTGGATTGCCAAAGTAAATGCACCTGATTCGATGCGATTACTGGCGCGATGGTGCGTTTACTGGCGCGACTTCCAATTTAGTGGAAAAGGTGAGAATGGATTGGAAGTAACGCTTAATTTTATGGTTGGTTATCTGTTTGATGGCGTGTCCACAATACTCGACTGTTAAATTTCACAATATCAACACCAGGAGGGATATTTACCTCGTATTCAAATGTCCCTTGTCCTCCAAATTCCAATGTGCCGAATAGAACAATCATATTTTCGACTGTTTTATGATTGATTTGTTTGATACCCCAAGCACTTTCCGCATAATCACCTTTTATTCTTAATGTTTGTATATGATGGCTATCCTTATGGCTGATTGTTGAAACATCTGAGATGATAAGATACTCACCATTTATTTTTTTGGGGGTGCATCCACAATATAAAATCATAATTATTCCAATTGATAAAAAATATATTTTATTCTTTAACCCCATGTTGAAATCCTCCATTCGCATCGATGATTGAAAGTTTTAAGGCGCGACTTCCAATTTTGTGGAAAAGGTGAGAATGGATTGGAATAGCAACAACGGCGTGAGGCCGGGCGCGGAGCGACCGACCTCACCAGTGGCAGTGTGCCGCCCGTCGGCTACTGGAGAAGAGAATCGAAGACAGAGCCGAGATTGCCGAAATCGGCACCCGACTCGTTTTCCTTTGTTTTCGCGTCACGGATCAGGGAACGGATCCTCTCTTCTTCGGAGCGCGTCTGGTCCCGCGCCGCCGTCACGGACGGCAGCGAGAGCGAAATGCGGTCCCCTTCCAGCCCGATGACCACGACCGTCAGATCGGAACCGACGGCGAACGTGCGCTGCATCTGCGCGAATTGCGCGGGCCCCCGCTCGATGCCCGTTTCTCCCGCATGCAGGAGGCCCGTCTTCTCCCGGTTCAGCCGCACAAAGACGCCAAACGGGCGCACACTCTCCACGATGCCTTTGAGTTCCGCACCGACAGCGATGACATTCTGCTGGAGCGCTTCCACACGCTCCGAAACCACGGAGAGCGAAAGACGGCGGCCTTCGGCATCCACGGATTCAACGCGCACTTCCAGCAGCTGACCTTCCTTGAGGACTTCAGACGCATTGGCCAGCGCGCGGCCATTGCCCAGCCGGGAAATGGGAATCAGCCCTTCCACGCCCGGTTTGAGCTGCACAAAGGCGCCAAACGGCATGAGCCGCACAACCGTGCCCATGAATTTGTCGCCGACCGATACCGAGGCGGCAAAATCGAGCCAGGGATCGCGCTGCGTGTCCTTCAGGGAGAAGGAAAACCGACGGGCATCCCAGTCTATGCGCCGGCAGCAGACCTGGACCGTCATTCCTTCCTGCAGCACATCGGCGGGTTTCACCGAGCGGTCCCACGAGATTTCCGCATTCGGAATCAGGCCCTCCACGCCGCCGATATCGACAAAGACGCCAAAGGGCATGAGCTTCGTGACAACGCCTTCGACGACATCGCCTTCGTGGAGCGTTGCGCGCAGTTTTTCGGCTTTGGCCTCGCGCTCGCGCTCTTCCAGCGCCCGGTGGCTGACCACGAGCGTGCGCTCGCGCGGATTGTATTCGATGATGAGAAAGGTCTGCGTGGTGCCCAGCGGAGACGGCGCACCTTCGCGGGGACGGCGGAGTGCAACCTGGGAAAACGGACAGAAAGCGCGCTCGCCGGCCATGCGGACTTCGTAGCCGCCGTTGACCTCTTTTTCGAAGACGCCCTCGATGGGCTGCCGCGCCACATACGCCTCTTCAATGCTCTGATTGCCCGCATTGGGATTGGCACCGGGCAGCGTCAGATAAGCGGTGCCGTCTTCCTGCATTTCCATGAAGCAGACGTCGATTGTGTCGCCTTCCGAAGGCAGCGGCGTGTCCGAGCCATTGAAGAGGTCCCGGTTCAAAATGCCCTGGAAGGGGGCGTTGATGTCGAGAACGAGGTACTGAGAACCGATGGAAAGAACGGTTCCCTGGATGGTTTCGCCGGGCCGAAAGGTGGAGCGGAGGGAGGAGAGCTTCTGGTCGTACTCCTCCATGAGGGCGGCCATGGCGGCCGACTTTTCGTTGGCTTTGGATTTGAGCATGGGAAGGCGGATGCCGCAAGCGGCGCGGCAAGGAGGGGGCTCGGATGAGAAACGCGGCCGCACACGCTGATGGCACGGCCGCGAAGGGATGAAGAACAGAGCGGCGGAAAGCCGCCTGAAATGCGAACAGAAAGGGTTAGACGCGCAACGGCATGATGACGTACAGGAAGTTGGTGTCGTCCTTGATCAGGCCGGGGCTCGATGCGTTGTTGAGTTCGATGGTCACCTCGTCGCTGGTCAGGTTCTCCAGCGGGGTCAACATGAACTCGGGGTTGAAAATGGCGACGATGGAGGGACCGTTGTACTTGATGGTCACCGTATCCGTAGCTTCGTCCACATCCGGGGAGGTCACGGCAATCGTCAGCACGTTGTCTTCGAAGGTGAGGCGCATCGCATTCGTGGTCGGTGTCGTGGAGACGTTGATGCGGTGCAGGACGGCGATAAACTCTTCGCGGTTGATCTTGATTTTGTTCTCGCAATCCGAGAAAACGACCTGTTTGTAGTTCGGATACGTGCCGTTGAGCAGCGTGGAGCTGAAGAAGTGGTCGCCGTACTCGAAAATGATCTGCGTTCCCTGGATGGTGACGCGCAGTTCGCCTTTGTCCAACGAACGGAGCAGTTCGCGCACGGCCCGCGCCGGAAGAACCACGTCGCAGGCATGCTCCGGCGGGAAGTCCACTTCCATCCAGAAGAGCGCCAGCCGACGGCCGTCCGTGGCGACGCATGTGAGCTTGGCATCGGCGAAATTCAGGAGCACGCCCATCAGAACCGGCCGGGAATCATCCGTCGCCGCCGCATAATGCGTCTTGCGCAGCGCTTCCTTGAAATTGGCCTGATCCAGCTTGTAGGTGTATCCGTTCTCCGGCTTGACGATCTTCGGGAACAGGTCCGCCGAAATGCCCGTAATCTTCGACCGGTACGAACCGCAGGTCATCCGGACCGCATCATCCTGACCCGAAACAGACGCCACTTCCACAATTTGGTCGGACAGAACGCTGACAATCGAGGTCAGACGCTTGACGGGCAAGGTGATGGCACCGGCCTCCGATACCTCCGCCTTGCAGGTATACCGCATCGTGATTTCGTTGTCCGTCGTCGTAAAAATCAAATCATCCCCCTCGGCCTGAATCAGGACGTTGGAGAGGACCGGCGAGGCCGAACGGCTTCCGACAACTCCCTGAACGGACTTGAGTGCTTCCAGAAAGTTGGACTGATGCAGCTTGAATTTCATGGTTCGATGGTGACTGGCAATCTGGCTTTGTTTTCCACAGGCTTTGTCTGATTCCTATTCTGTTTTCCTTTCAACAGAGCAGTATCAGCAGAACGGTTCATAACCGCCAGAATTTTGCGTAACAGATTGAAAAATCGTAAGTTACCTTGTTGATAGCTTGTGGATTACCTCGGGATGAACTGTTGGGAATGGTCCGGTTGTCAACAGCCGGGAAAGTTGCTGACGGATTATCCGCAGGTTTTTCACGGATTGCTGACAGTGTTATCAACAAACCGTGCGACCGGAATTCCGAGGCATTTTCCAATCCCTGACGGACGCATTCGAAACGCCTTCATGATGCCCGAAAGGCCTGTTTCTGTCAAGGTATCGCGGGCTCGCGCGCTTGCGTCCTGCGTACGCGCAGGTTGCGCGCGCGAGGCGGGGTGCCGTCCGGTGCCGGGTCCTTTCCGGAAGGGAGTGCCCGCACCGGTGCGAGGAGGTTACTGCGGCGTTACGATGCCGAGGAAGTGGAGGTCCGTGGTTCCGGCATTCATCAGGCTGTGCCCGTGTCCTTTGGGGCAGAAGCTGACATCGCCCGCTTTCAGCAGTTCCGTTCCTTCCTCGGGTACGGGTTTGAGCACGGTGGCAATCCCTTCGAGGATGATGATGGTTTCGCAACTGTCCTCATGGATGTGCATGCCGATGGCGGAGCCGGGTTCCAGGCGTCCGCGGAGGAACTTGGTGCCGTCCTGGACAATCGTGCGGAAATGGCATACACCCGGTCCGCCTTTGAAAGCCGGCATGGGTATTTCCGGGACGGAATCAGGAACGATTTTCATGGTAAGATTTTGTTAGGCGTTGATTGGATTTCCTGCATGCCCGTCAACAGATGTTGAAGGAATTGTGGATAAATCCGGTGCCTCCATTGTGCGGAAAAGCCATGCCGGACGCAATCGGAAAATGCGTCAGGGTTATCCCGGATTTTTGAGCCACACGGAGGAAGGTTGTGAAACTCAGCCTCGCGATGAGTTAAGAAAATTGAGCCACACGGAGGGGCGAAGCCCCCTTCTAAAGTCTCCACTAACGTTCCGACCAAGGTGTCAAATAAGAACTTTTTCTCGGCGGCAGAGCCGCCTGAACGAACTCAGCACAACCATTGGAGTGACGGCAAAGTTATTTTACTGAACTTTCGGGTGAAAAAGTATTGGCGGACTATTCACGAGTATCTTTTCTTGAAAAGATGCTGCAGGAGACATCTTTCAAGAAATCTGGATCAATTATCCCGAAAAAAAACCGGGATAAGCCTGTGCGTGCTCTTTCCCGTCCGGATTTTCTCCGGTGCAACCGTGAATTCCAAGCGGGTGGATTTATGGTAGAATGCAGGCATGAGTTTTGTACATCCAGTTTATCTTCTGATTCTTTGGTGCCTGCCCGTCATTGGCGCGGCGGTGCTGTGGCGTCGTCGCCGTCACCTGAACAGCGTAGACCGGTTTGCCGGTCAACGGAACCGGGCGGCCGGCGGGTCTGGGCGGTTTATTGCGCAGCTGGTGCTGTGGCTTGCGGGGATCGGCCTTCTTCTGATTGCGGCGGCGCGTCCGCAATGGGGAATGCGCCCGATGCCGGTCTATACGGCCAATCGCAATGTGCTGGTGCTGCTGGACGTGTCGCGTTCCATGTTGAGCGAAGATATCCGGCCCAGCCGTCTGGAACGCGCCCGCGCCGATCTGCTCGATTTGGTGGATGCGCTGGAGGGGGATCGGTGCGGCGTCATGGCTTTTCGCGATGGCGCCCGTATGATCTGCCCGTTTACGACGGATACGGCTTTCGTGCGGCAGGTGCTCGAGACGGTGTCGATTGATGCCGCCCCGCGGGGCGAAACCGATATCGGCAAGGCGCTGGAAACGGCTTTGACCGCCTTTCAGAAACAGGGCGGTGACCACCATGCGATTCTGCTGCTGAGCGATGGTGAGGATTTGACGGGACACGGGGCGGAAATCGCCCGCAAGTGCGCGCAGCAGAAGATTCCCGTTTTTTGCGTGGGCGTCGGCTCCCGCGAGGGCGGGTCCGTCCCCGCCGACGAGGAGGGAACGCCGCTCCAGTATCGGGGAGAGGCTGTCGTCTCCAAACTCAATCCCGCCTCCCTCATCACGATTGCCAATCTTTCCGGCGGTGTCTATCTGCCCATCGAAAGTACGTCTTCCGGCGGCGATACGCTGGGAACCATTTACCGGAATCATGTGCGGCGCATCGTTCAGCATGAGCTCGAAGAGCAGACCGAGGAGCGCAAAATCGAGCGGTTCGGATGGTTTCTCGGGCCGGGATTGCTGCTGCTGTTTGTTGCGGCGGCATTGTCGACCGGGCGTCCCCGCCGCCGCGCAAAGGCTGCGTCTGTCGCCACCGCAACAGCGGGCTCGCAGGGTGCCGCCGCGCTGGCTGTTCTGCTGAGCTTCGGTTGCTGTTCCCTGTTTGCGCAGGATCCTTCCGCGGAATTACTCTCAAAGCCTGTTGCGCTGCCGCCCGCCGCCGCTGCCGCCCCGGATTCCCCGGCTCCCGCCGCGTCGCTGCCCGCCCCTGGCGCGGTTTCTGCGCCGGCGGCGGCATCCGAACCGCTGCCGGATGGACCCGATGCCCGCCGCCAGCTGGCGCGCCAGGCGCAAAAGTCGTCTCCGCTCGATGCGTTGCGGCTTTATCGGGCGGCTCTCGCCGCGCCCGATGACGGGAATGCGGAGCTGCTCGACACCATTCGCATCAATGCGGGGCTTGCCGCCCTTGCCGCCGATCAGCCGAATGCCGCCCTGGAGCTTTTCCGGGCAGCCGTTCCCTCTTCCGCATCGCAGGAGGGAATCGGGCTCGCCTGTTACCGGCTCGGCAAAGATGACGCCGTTCTGGCGGCGGCAACAAATGCCGCCATGCGCGCCACGGCACTCGACCGGAAAGCGGACCACATGAGCCGCGCGGCCGCATCATTTCGCGATGCGATGCAGGATGCCGCACTCACGCCCGCAAGAGCGGCGCTGCTGGAAACGAATCTCGTTTCCGCAGCGGCCCTAGCAAAGTCGTACCGGGAAGGCGCACAGGAAGCGCGGCTCGCAGCCCGCATCGAAAACAAGGCGCCCGCCGAGCTGCTCCAGATGCTTTCGGAAGATACGCGCAAGGCCTATGCCCTCGCCGCGCCCGCCTTTACCAATGCGCTGGAAAAGCGCATCGCACCGCTGGAGTCTGCCGCCGGACTGCAACGCCGCGCCGCCGAACTCTGGCCCGCTCTGAATCAGGCGCTGATGACGCAGATTCAGCAGGCGACGACCAATCTGGATTCGGTGGCGGAATGGAAAAACACCCTGACGAAAGCCGCCGATCAGTCCGAAAACGCCATCGGCGCTCTGGAAAATCTGCTGCCGGAATCGCTCGGCGCCTTGCGTGAATCCGAAGCCGTCGCTTTTGCGTTTCAGCAAATGCTCGCCGATCCGCTGCAATTGCTCGATCAGGCCATCGAGTGTCAGTCGAATGCGCTTTCCCGTGTATCGGATATCCGGAAAATCCGTACGCCTTTCCAGGAGCAGCTTGGCGCTTTCGGTGCCTACGATCTGTTTTCGCAGCGCCTTCAACCGTGGCTGGATCAGCAGGCCGCCCTCCCGCAAACAGAGGCGGAACAGCCGCAGCCTGGACAACTGACACCGGAGCAGCGCGCGGAACTCCAGCGGTTGTGCGATGAAACCACCGGGACTTATCAGCTCATGCAAATGTCCATGACCCCGGGTGCAGACCTCCTTCCGGAAACACAGTTGCCGAACGCTGAACAATCTGCCGCCAACCTCTGCGCCATTCGCGATCTGTTGCGCCCGCCCCGGCAAAACCGGCAAAACCAGCAAAACCAGCAACAACAGCAAAACCAAAACCAGCAAAATCAGCAGAATCAGCAGCAACAGGATTCTTCGTCGCAGGACCAGCAGAATCAAAATCAGAATCAAAATCAGGATCAGCAAGAGCAGCAGGACGAGTCTGACGCCAATGAGGATTCGCAGCAGCAGGATTCTTCGCAGGAAGAGCAGGCGGAACCCGAATCCACGCAACCGGAAGATGAGGCGGAGGAGACCCCGGAACCGGCTGATGAGACATCCGATCCCGATCAGGAAGAGGCGGATGCCCTTCTGCAGGCGGTCCTCGACCAGGAACGCGACCGCGCAGACGCAAAACGGCGGCGCCAGATGATGCATGCGCCGCGCCTGGATGTCCGCGACTGGTAACCCACTCTCCTGTCCACCCGTCCCTCCTCACCCAGGGACGGGTGGTTTTTATGTCGGTATCATCCGGCAGGCTCTGACTCCCCCTTAGCCTTGCCGACTCCGCTGTGCGACCTCGCGTCACTCCGCTCAGGCGGCTTCGCTTCGCTGATACCGCCTCGCCCGCACAACTTGCGGCGCAACGTAACGTCTCTCCGCAGGATGGGATCACTGGGAGTGGGGCAGATGGGGCCACTGGGGCTACTGGGGCTATTGGGGCTACTGGGGCTATTGGGACCACTGAGGCTACTGGGGCTGCTGAGGCCACTGGGGCTGCTGGGGCTGCTGGGGCTATTGGGGCCACTGAGGCTACTGGGGCTGCTGAGGCCACTGGGGCTGCTGGGAGCGCCGCGCGCAAAAGCGAGCCGTCGTGTCTGTCGTGTTCGTCGTTTCCGTCCTGTCCGTCCTGTCTGTCCTGTCTGTCCTGTTCGTCGTGTCTGTCGTGTCCGTCGTGTTTTGGCTCGCCTCGCTGGCCTCGCTGCGTCCGCACAGCTTGCAACGCAACGTGACGCCTCGTCGCAGAATGGGGCTATTGGGATACTGCGCAGGCTCCACCTCAGGCGGCTGTGCCGCCGAGAAAGTCCTTATTTGACACCTTGGTCGGAACGTAGTGGAGATTCAAAACGGGGCTTCGCCCCCCTCCGTCGGGCTGTTACTTGAGCGAGTTCGTTCTTGCCAGTATACTCGGGGCTATGAAACCCCGGATGCTTTTCTCTGTTCTGTTGCTGGCGCTCACCGCAGTCCTGTCAGGCTGCGGAACCCAGCCTGCACCCTCCCCAGGCTGGGCGATGCTGCCGGCGGAATCCGGAATCCGGATGTACGGGTATGCCAGCGAATTCGTCAAAATTATGCCCCGCGACGCCGGTACACCCGGTGCCGGACGCGCCTCCCGATGGATTGCACAGGAAATCCGCCGCATGGGCCTTACCCCCATCGCCGATTGCTGGACCGAAGATACCGCCGCCGGACGCCGCTCGTTCTGCAACGTCTACGCCGATATCCCCGGGACCTCCGGTCAAACTATTCTCCTGATTTCGCACTACGATACAAAGGCCGGAATCCCGAATTTTCAGGGCGCGAACGATGGCGGCTCTTCAACCGCCGTTCTGCTGGGATTGATTGAACACTTGATTGCAAACCCGCCCGCAATCCGCGATACCATCCGCTTCGCATTTCTCGACGGCGAGGAGGCCCGCAGCGCCAGTTATCGTGATGACGACGGACTCCACGGCTCCAAACATCTCGCACGGGAATATCTCAAGGAAGCCAGGACCCTCGGCTATTCTCCGCTCATCGCCTGCATCGTCATCGATATGGTCGGCGACCGCAATCTGACGCTCGATATTCCCCGTAACGTTTCCCCGTGGCTGGGCCGCGCCGCGCTCAAGGCGGTGCAAGGCCGGAAGGATCTGCCCATCGTTTCTCTGGGTGACAATTATATCATCGATGACCACCTTCCCTTCCTGCTGGCCGGATTTCCGGCGGTGAATTTCATCGACTTCGAATACGGGTCCGCACCGGGCCGCCATGATTACTGGCACACGGAACAGGATTCCATCGACAAGTTGAGCGCCGAATCCCTGCATAAAACGGGCGGACTGGTTCTCGCGCTTCTCCAGCGCATTGAGGCCGATTACGAGGTGCCGGAAAAGTTGCGCCGCGCGGCGGAGAGCGCATCGGCCTCCGCCGCGGCTCCTTCGGCGGTTCCCGCGCCATGATGACCCTCCCGTCTTCCGCCGTCGGCAAGCGTCCGGAATCTCCTGCGGCGCCGTTTCCCGGCGTCGTCCCGGTGCTTTCCGCAGCTTTTTTTGCGGGTTGCAGCCTTGCCGGACACCGGTTGTGACCCTCTTCAGATACTAAACGTTTAATTTAATTCAGATGAACATCCATCCCGCGGCGGAACAACCGTCTTTTGACGTAATCGTCGTCGGTGGCGGTCATGCCGGTGCCGAGGCGGCGTTGGCAGCCGCGCGGTCCGGTGTGCGAACCCTGCTGGTCACGCTGCGTGCCGATAAGCTCGCCTCCATGCCGTGCAACCCCTCCATCGGCGGCATCGCCAAATCGCATCTCGTTTCCGAACTCGACGCACTGGGCGGGGAAATGGGACGCAATGCCGACGTGGCAGGCATCCAGTTCCGCGTTCTCAATACACGTCGCGGCGCCGCCGTGCGGGCCAACCGCGCACAGTGCGACAAGTATCTGTACAAGGCCCGCATGCTCGCCGTCATCCGGGATACGCCGAATCTGACCTTGCTCGAGGATGAGGCGGTCGCGCTGCAACTCCAGGGCGATATCGTGCGGGGCATTGTCTGCGCCAAAGCAGGACCCATCGCGTGCGCTCGCGTCATTCTGACGGCAGGAACCTTTCTGCGGGGGACCATTCATATCGGTCACGAGACCATTTCCGGCGGCGGAAACGGTCAGCCTGCGTCCGTTCCGCTTGCCGATCAGCTGCGCGCCTCCGGACTGACGGTTACGCGCCTCAAAACGGGTACGCCGTCCCGGCTTTTTCCCGAATCCATTCACTACGAGCGTTTGCAGCGGCAGGATGGATTCCAGCAGCCCGTCTATTTTTCGACGTCCGCCCGCCGCCTTCAGCAGCGGGGCACCGGTGCCCCGGATGCCGATGCCGAAGATTCGTACACAGGGCTGGCACCGCTTCCCGCCGCAGGGGAGCAGCAGGATTTGCACGGGCTGGCATGGTCCAGCCCCGAGGACTTCCGGTTGCGCGAAAACACGTCCGCAGAGCCGCTCGCTGAACCCGTTGTCACCGTCAACCGCGGGGAATCCAATCCGCTTTTCCGCTATACCTCGGAAGGGTATCGCCCCGTGTTTGACGGCGGTGAGCAGAATCCGTGCTGGGTGACGCATACAACGGAGAAAACAGCGGAAATTGTCCGCGCACACCTGCAGGATACCGCATTGTACGGCGGCGATATCACGGGGATTGGTCCCCGGTATTGTCCGTCGTTCGAAGATAAGGTCGTCAAGTTCGCCGACCGACCGGAGCATCACGTCTTTCTGGAACCGGAATCCTGCGCTGCCGGACGCAATCTCATGTATCCGAATGGACTCTCCACGAGTCTTCCGCGGGCCATTCAGGAGGAAATGGTTCATTCCATTCCCGGACTGGAGGATGCACGGTTTGCCGCCTATGCCTATGCCATCGAATACGACTTTTACGACCCGCGGGATGTGACCGCTTCGCTCGCGTCGATGAAGCTGCATGGTCTGTATCTGGCAGGGCAGGTGAACGGCACGACGGGATACGAGGAAGCCGCTGCGCAGGGCTTTATGGCCGGCATCAATGCAGCCCGGTCTCTGCGCGGAGAAGAACCCTTTATCCTGCATCGTGACGAAGCCTATATTGGCGTGATGATTGATGATCTCATCACGAAGGGGACAAATGAGCCGTACCGGATGTTTACCTCGCGCGCGGAGAACCGTCTGACGCTGCGGCAGGACGCGGCACCGTACCGGCTGTTGCAGCAGGCGGAGGCACTCGGGATTGTTCCGGAGGCTGTCCGGAGTGAAATCCGTGCTGAGCAGGACCTGATTTCTCGGGAGGTGGAGCGGCTTCGCCGGGAACGGCAAAACGGAACGATGCTTGCCGTCCGCATTTGTCAGGGTGCGGCCTATCGCGACCTTCCGGGCGCCGTACCGGGCTTGTCCGCGCATCTGGTCCGGGAGATTGAATTGGCCATCCGTTACGAAGGGTATATTGCCGTGGAACGCCGTTCGGCAGAACAGATGCGCCGCCAGGAGGCAATGAAAATTCCGGCGGATACCGACTTCATGTCCATTGGCGCGCTTCGTTTCGAATCGCGGGAAAAGCTGATGCGGGTCCGGCCGGAGAATCTGGGTCAGGCTGGACGCATCCCCGGTGTAACGCCTGCCGATCTGGCGATTCTCAGCGTCTATCTGGAAAAGCGGAAGCGTACGCAGGCCACCTGATTGATTTTCCACACGGAAAGGGGCGATTACCTCATTCTGAAGCCTTTCCGTCCGCATCGGTCAGGGGGGGCAAAAATAAGGCTGAACCCTTCCCCAAAAGTGAGACACGAAGAGTGTCCCCCTTGTCGTAACCTAAAAGTCGGGAAATCCGACCGCCATTGCCAAATTCCTGCCTAAGTCACCCGCTAGTGTGAGATTTTTTTTTTGAAATCTTCGCATTTTCTCGTTGCATTCCAATCGTGGATATGTTATTTTTAATGCATCCACCATAAGGAGGAAATTCAGCCATGGGTAGACAATTTCAGAACAAAATACACGTTGG
>CASFKR010000050.1 GCA_949295265.1 uncultured Verrucomicrobiota bacterium
CTGGAGGCGGCGGCGCGCTGCGGCGTTCTGGAGGGCGGCGGTGAGCCGCGCCGGGGCGGAGGCGATGCGGAGACGGTGCGCGGTAAGCGCATTGCGGAGAACCGTGTCCATGCGCTGCTCGAGGAGCGTCACCGTGTGCGCATGTTCCGCCAGCACGGTTTCGGGACGCGCAAAGGCGCGGGAATCCGCGGCGGCGGCCAGTCGGCGGCGCGCGGCGTCGAGCGCGCGCGTGACGGAGAGCGAGAGACGGTGCCGGAGCGTTTCGACGCCCGCCAGCAGCTCCGTGCGCGGCCGGAAGACGGCTTTGGCGGCGTGCGAGGGCGTCGCCACACTCAGGTCGGCGGCATCATCGCACAGGGTGTGGTCGATTTCGTGCCCCACGGCGGAGACGACGGGAATGGCGGAGGCGCGGATGGCGCGCACGACGCATTCATCGTTGAAGCACCACAGGTCCTCGATGCTGCCGCCGCCGCGGCCGACGATGAGCACGTCGGGACGCCGCTCCGCCGGGAGCGCATTGAGCTGCCGGATGCCTTCCGCGATGGAGGGTCCGGCCTGGAGTCCCTGCACGACCGCAGGCGCGAGGAGGATGTCGATGCCCGGATTCTGTTCGCGCGAAATGCGCAGCATATCCTGAATGGCGGCCCCGGTGGGGGAGGTGACGATGCCGACGCGCTTCGGCAGAAAGGGAATCGGGCGCTTGACGGCGGGGTCGAAGAGGCCTTCGGCGGCGAGGCGTTTGCGGAGCTCTTCGAGGCGGAGCAGCAGCTCGCCCAGACCGACGGGGTCGATGCGGCTGACGGCAATCTGGTACGAGCCGCGTGGAATGTAAACGGTGAGGGAGCCCTGAATCCGGATTTTGTTGCCGTTTTTCAGATGCTGGAGATCGGCGGGACGCGAAGCGGCGCGGAAGAGCGTGCACGCAATCTGCGCATCGTTGTCCTTGAGCGAGAAGTAGGCGTGCGGCGAATTGGCGGAGAGGCGCAGATTGGAGACTTCGCCTTCGACCCAGACGGCGCGGAACCCCGTTTCCAGCTGCATGCGGATGCGGCGCGACAGCTCGGTGACCGTTTCCGGGCGAGGTTCGGCGGTTGGCGCCGTGCGCAGGGGCGGCGCAGCCGGGGGCTTTGCCAGCCCGGGAAGGAGGTCATCGAGCATGGTGCGGGTGGAGGCGGAAAGGGATGGAGAAGAGAAGCGCGGGAGAGGGGTGAATCAGGCAAGCGCGACGTCCAGCGCCATCATCAGGAGAAAGCCGAAGGCGAAACCGAGCGTCGGGATGTTCGAATGCGGCTCACCGGAGGCTTCGGGGATGAGCTCTTCGAAAACGACGTAGAGCATCGCGCCCGCAGCCGCCGCCAGCAGGTAGGGAAGCGCGGGCAGGAGCCAGGCGGAGAGCAGGATCATCACGATGGCCGCCAGCGGCTCCACGATGCCGGAGAGCATGCCGTACAGGAAGGATTTGGCGCGGCCGTTGTCTTCGCCCGCAAGCGGCATGGAAACAACGGCGCCTTCCGGGAAATTCTGGAGGGCGATGCCGAGGCTCAGCGCGAGCACCGCCGAGCCGGTGATGTCCGTGCCGCCCTGCAGAAACGCCGCCAGAACCGCGCCGACCGCCATGCCTTCGGGAATGTTGTGGAGCGTTACCGCAAGGCAGAGCATCGTCGTGCGCCGCAGGCTGGAGCGCGGGCCCTCGGGCTCCGTGGCATCGGCGTGGAGGTGGGGAATCACCTGATCGAGCAGCAGCAGGAAAAGGAAGCCGAGCGCGCAGCCGACCGCCGCCGGGAGGAAGGCGAGGCGCCCCATCTCCGCACACTGGTCCATGGCGGGAATCAGGAGCGACCACACCGATGCCGCTGTCATCACACCGGAGGAGAGTCCGAGCAGCGTCTTGCGCAGCCGGTCGGAGAGCGCGCCGCGCAGCGCGAAGACGCAGAGCGCGCCGGCTGTGGTGCCGAGGAACGGGAGAAGCAGGGCGGCGGATAGCATGGCGGATGGGGAAGCAGGGAAACAGGGCGGGGAGAGAAAGAAACGGGCCTTGCCGGAAGGATTCGGCGCGACCCGTTCGGCGCGCGCGGGTGAGCGGGCTCAACCCGGCGCAGGATGGGGACGCGGCCCCCGGTCACGAATCGCGGATTTCGACCTTGAGCTTGTTGCGGAGGGTCGCCTTGACCGCTTCGTGGTCGCGGTTGACATCCTCGTCCTTGAGCGTGTGCGTTTCGGAGCGGTAGAGCAGGCGGTACGCCAGCGAAACCTTGCCTTCGCCGATGGCTTTGCCGCGGAAAATGTCGAACAGGCGGATGTCGGCGAGCTCTTTCGGACCCGCCTTGCGGATGGTCTTGACGATTTCCTCGTGCGTGACGCCTTCGGGGGCGATGAGCGCGATGTCGCGCTCCGTTCCGGGCAGGGTCGGCACATTCTTGGCTTTCGGAACGCGGAAGACGTTCTGAATGAGCGGCGCGCGGCGCAGTTCAGCGACGACGACGGGGCTGGGGATGCGGTGTTTGCGGGTGAGCGAGCTCTTGACGAGCCCGATGCGCCCGGCGGAACGCCCGGCGATGATGATCTCCGCCGCGCAGCCCTTTTCGAAGGCGTCGTAATCGGCGCTCTGGAGGCGCATGGCCGGCGTGTGCAGACGCTCGGCGAGCGCTTCGAGCGCGCCCTTGAGCCAGAGGAGCGACTCCTCGGGCTCCACCTTGCGCATGCGGTCCGTGCCCACGCGGCCGGCAAAGCCCATGAGCGCGAGGCAGACGCGGTCCTCCTCGGAGGGAAGACCCGATTTGGCATCGCGGAAGAAGACGCGCCCCATTTCGAAGACGCAAGCCGTATCGACGCCGCGCGACTGGTTGCGCGCCAGCACTTCGATGACCTGCGGCGCGAGGTTGTCGCGCAGCACCGACTGATCGGCGGAAACCGGGTTGGGCAGCACCACGCGCGCATCCGCATCGACGGTCGACCACGCATCGAGCACCGCCGGCGCCGTGAAGCTGTAGTTGAGAATCTCGGAGAAACCGAGGCCGACGAGCGCGTGGCGGCAGAACGACGCCGCGCGCACCGGCGCGTCATTCGCGTCTTTCACGACCATCGAGGTCGGCACGTTGTCGGGCAGGGCGTCCAGCCCTTCCATGCGCGCGATTTCCTCGATGAGGTCGCACTCCGCCGTGCAGTCGAGGCGGTAGGTCGGCACGCGGAGCACCGCCGCGGCATCGTCGCGCGAGACGGTTTCGAAGCAGAGCGAGGTGAGAATCTCAATCTGGCGGTCGTTGGAAATGTTGAGCCCGATCACTTCGCGGGCACGCTCGAAGCGGAGCGTAATCTCGCGCGGCGTGTGGTCGCGGTGGTCATCCTGCACCACGCCGGAGGCCACCGTCGCGTTGGCGTACTGGACGAGCAGGTGGCAGGCGCGGCGGCTCGCCCAGTCGGGCAGGAAGGGGTCTACGCCGCGTTCGTAGCGGTGTGCGGACTCCGTGTGCAGCGCGAGCGTCGTTTCCGTGGCTTTGATGCTCGGCGCGTCGAAGGCGGCCGCTTCGAGCAGCACGGAGGTGGTGTCCGGCTCGATTTCGGAGCCTTCGCCGCCCATGACGCCGGCAATCGCGAGAGGGGTGACGGGGTCCGTAATCAGCAGCATCGAGGGATCGAGCGCGCGATCCTTGCCGTCGAGTGTCCGGATG
The DNA here is from genome assembly GCA_949295265.1 of uncultured Verrucomicrobiota bacterium. Lineage (GTDB taxonomy): Bacteria > Verrucomicrobiota > Kiritimatiellia > RFP12 > UBA3636 > JAEDLN01. The sequence goes on from CASFKR010000050.1 coordinate 3,669, forward strand.
GTCTCGCCGGGGTTGGCGTTGCGCACGATGATTTTGCCGTCATGCACCTGACGGTAATCGAACGTGTGGAGCGGCTGGCCGCATTCGAGCATCACGTAGTTGGAGACGTCGACCACGACATCGATGGAGCGCATGCCGCAGAGTTCGAGGCGCTTGCGCATGAACTCCGGCGAAGGCAGACGCTCCACGTGCGGCAGGACGCGCGCCGTGTACACGGGGCAGCCGACCGGGTTGCGGATTTCCACCGAAGCTTTGTCCGCCGCCGTGACGTCGCTGAGTTCCGGGAAGTCGATTTCCGGCATCTTGAGCGGGCGCCCCAGAATGGCGGCGAATTCGCGCGCGATACCCAGAATGGAAAGGCAGTCACCCCGGTTCCACGTCACTTCCACCTCGAACACCGTTTCCGAGGAACCGTAGAGGTCCTGCAGCGGCGTGCCCGGCTTGAGCGATGCATCCAGTTCCATGATGCCGCTGTGGTCCGCGGAAAGATTCAGTTCGCGCGCGGAGCAGAGCATGCCGAAGCTTTCGACGCCGCGGAGCTTGCCCTTTTTGAGCACCATGCCGTTTTCGGGGATTTTCGCCCCGATGCGCGCAAAGGCGGAGAGCATGCCTGCGCGGCAGTTGGGAGCGCCGCAGACGACCTGGAAGTCTTGCGTGCCGTCAAAGACGGTGCAGACGTTCAGGTGGTCGGAATCCGGATGCGGAGCGCAGGTTTTGACCAGCCCGACGACGATGTCGTCAAAGCAGGGTCCAACCGTCTCAATTCCCTCAATTTCAATGCCGGCAAACGTGATGCGGTCGGCCAGTTCCTCAACGGAAAGGTCGGAAATGTCGATGTATTCGGCAAGCCAGGAGATGGGCAGTTTCATGGAACAGAATTGTCAAAACGAGTTGCACGGATTCTACATCAGCCCACCCTGAAAGGCAAGGCGGGGCGGGGCCAGGCTTATCCCGGTTTTTTGAGCCACACGGAGGCGAAGCCAGCGCAGCGAAGCCAGCGCAGCGGAGCCACACGGAGGCTCAGCCAGCGCAGCGAAGCCACACGGAGGGGCGAAGCCAGCGCAGAATGATTATTTAGCCACACGGACTTTGTCTCCACTACGTTCCGACCAAGGTGTTAAATAAGTACTCTATCTCGGCGGCACAGCCGCCTGAGCAAAGCCAGTGCAGTGAAGCCAGCGGGGTACGCTCCCAGTGGCCTCAGTTGTCCCAGTTGTCCCAGTTGCCTCAGTGGCCCCAGTGGCCCCAGCAACCCCAGTAGCCCCAGTTGCCTCAGACGGCGGCGAAGCCACACGATGACAGGACGAACAGGACGAACAGGACGAACAGGACGTACAGGACAGCTTGCCGCCACACCTGTGCCACGCCGCTACCGCGGCTTTGCTGCGCTGGCTTCGCTGCGCTGGCTTCGCCCGCCCTCGGAGTGGGCGGGCCGACGCATCAGCCAGCGACTTAGGCCGGTCGGTCTAACGCCGACCGGCAGAAGAGGCGGCTTCGCCGCCCCGCCCCGCCTACCAGGAGATGGTGAGGCGGGAGAGGGGAGCAAGGCTGGTGGTGACGCGTCCCTCGGAGGAGACGCAGGAGAGCGGCTTGCCGGTCAGGGCATCGTAGCAGGCGGGCTGGTTTGCCAGTTCGGGGATGGTGACGTCGACATCCAGCTTTTCATCGGCGCTGTTGAACAGGACGACCAGACGCTTCTTTTCCTCCTGGTTGGGGCAGACAATGCCGCAGAGGGCGCCCTCTTCGAAGGTGCGGCGTCCCGGTGAAGTGAGCCCCGGCGTGAGGGTACGGATTTCGGCGAGCAGCTCTTTCAGGAGCGCCTGACCCTTCGGATCCTTATTGAGCCCGATGCCCACGGGACCGCCCCCGACCTGCTCCCAGCAGTACCAGATGAACCCGCGGATATCGTGGGTGATGGCGGCATAGGCGAGCGCGGGCGCCATTTCAACGTTGTCATGCGACAGCGCGCCGGGCACCAGCACGAGGCATTTGCGCCCTTCGGTGGCCGCCTGTGCGCGCTTAATCCACTCGATGGTCTTGGTGACGATTTCGTAGCCGCCCTGATAGCCCGGATTGAACCCGAGCACGTCGCAGTAGTTCGCATGCATCGCAAACAGGTCGGGACGGCACGAGCAGATGTACGTCGGATGCTGTTTGTCGAGCTTGTGCCAGGTGCCGTTCAGCTTCTCCAGATCGAGGATGTGGCTCTCATTGGGCTCATCCTTGACGTACCACATGAGCAGACCCGGATTGTTCTGCAGCTTGTCGACCATCCACGGCTGGGCGCCGAGATTGGATTCGAGCAGGGCGCGGATGCCGAGACCGCTGGCGCGCGCGAGATGCTGCGCATTGCCGTAGTCGTTGCCGGTTTCCCAGATCCAGAGCTGGCACGCATTGAAACCGATATCCGCGAGTTTCTCAAATTCCATCGAGGTATGGTAGATGCCCAGCGGGAAATACGGCATGCCGTTGACGAGGAAGGTGCCGTCTTCATCGATGATGGACTGCGCCTGGCGCGGGGCGAGGATTTCGAAGGCGGTTTCATCGCGGAACGTCAGCTCGCCTTTGGTGAGCTCCGCGCGCAGTTCGTACGCGCCGGGTGCGAGTTCCTGCGGCAACGCCACGGGCACCCAGAGGCGGGCGGGCACTTCATCTGCGGGCAGCGTCCGTTCCTCCCGGTGTACGCAGTTGCTGCTGGCGGAATAGGCGGAAAGCGTGAGGGTGGCGGCCGTGAGGTCGCGCTCGCCCGGTGCAAACTGCACCAGGAAATCCACCTCTTTTTCGCGGCGCTTGGTGGAGAGCAGTCCGCGGTACGCATTGGGCGAGAGCTCCAGCACCTCCGGGAGCGTCACCTTGCGGGTGAAAAGCGTGCGCGGCGCGGCGGGCAGATCCAGCGTCAGCGTCTGCTCGACGGCGCCCCGGACGTCGTACGAAAACGGCAGGGTGCAGGACCGGCCCGAGAAAGGGGCGGAGAAGAGGGTCTGTCTGCCGGTTTCATCCTTCAGCGTCAGCGTGAGCCCCGTTCCTTCCGGCGCGTCCGCCGTAAGCTGCATGGACAGCGTATTCCGCCCCGGCCGGAGCGGCTTCATGTCAGACGAAGCCACGTCGACCCCCGCTTTGCGCAGCATCGTGTACGCCATGCAGTTTTCCAGCGGTGCGGCCACCGGCTGCCGCAGCGTGGTCAGGTACACGAAGCCTTTGCCGACGGTCTGGAGAAGTCCGACCGGCTTGCCTTCGCTACAGCGGGCGATAACCTTCCAGGCGCTGTCTGCCGCGGGTTCCTCGAAGTGTCCCCACGAATTGCCTTCCGTAATCGGATTGGGAAACGCGCGGAGCGGATGCACCGGTTCGGGGTTGGTCACATATCCCTTGACCTGCCAGGGCGACGAATTGCAGCGTCCCTTGACCACGCCGCCGAATGCGGGAGAGAGCGTCTGAAGCCAGTCGAGCACCTGGTCGTAGCAGCCGTCGGGCACAACCAGACCGCCCCCCTTTTCGAGCCAGCGCACGAGTGCGGCAGCATCGGTGTCGTCCGGCTGGAGGATTTTCTGCTCTTTGGACTGCCAGTTGAAGAGCGGAACCGTCACCAGCAGATCGATGCGGTCAAGCGATTGAGACAGTTCCTGCATGCCCTCTTTGGAACAGGCATAGCGGGAAACCGTCCACGGCAGACTCCGGAGCGCCACATCATATTCCGTATCGTGGCGGCCCTCTCCGAGCAGAATGCCGAGATGCTGTGCACCGGCGGGCAAACTGCCGCCCAGCGCACACAGAAGGAGCGAAAAAAGCAGACGTTTCAACATGGACCATATCCTCATATTGCGGTGTGAACCCTTTGCGGGTGGGGAACGGCATCCGGACGGCGCGTTCTTTGCCTGTGCCGCCGTAGCGGCTGCCGTTTGCGCGATGGTAGCACCTTCCCCGGGCCCGCACAATCGCCGCTGTCTGGGGCCACTGGGGGCACGGGTGTGCCTTTTGATGGGGGGCACTGAGGCTACTGGGGCAACTGAGGCTACTGGGGCCACTGGGGCGGTGTGGCGGCAGCCGTGGACAGGACGAACAGGACGAACAGGACGAACAGGACGAACAGGACGAACAGGACGGACAGGACAGCTTGCCGCCACACCTGTGCCACGCTGGATGAGCCTCCGCTGCTACGCTGCGCGGACTTCGCTACGGTGTCTTTGCTCAGGCGGTTTCGCCGCCGAGAAAAAGTACTTATTTAACACCTTGGTCGGAACGTAGTGGAGACAGAGTCCGTGTGGCTAAATTTTCAAAAAACTCGCGCACACTCGCTACGCTGGCTTCGCCTCCGCGTAGCTTCGCCTCCGCGTGGCTCCTCGCTCTGGTTCCGCCTCCTCGCCGGTTTACTTGGCGGCGTGGTCCAGGGCGGCGTTCACGAGACCGCGGAAGAGCGGATGGGCATGGTCCGGGCGCGACTTGAATTCGGGATGGAACTGGCAGCCGACGAAGAAGGGCCGGTCCCCGAGCTCCACGATTTCCACGAGATGCCCGCCCGGAGAAGTCCCTGCAATGCGCATGCCCGCTTTCTGGAGGTCATCCCGGTAGCTGTTGTTGAATTCGTAGCGGTGGCGGTGCCGCTCGGAAATGGTCTCCGCGCCATAGAGCCCGGCGGAAACCGACGCCTTTGTCAGGATGCACGGATAGGCGCCCAGCCGCATCGTGCCGCCCTTGCGGGTCACTTTGCGCTGCTCGTCCATGAGGTCGATGACCGGATGTGCGGTACTTGCGGAAAATTCCGCCGAATCGGCATCCGCCCAGCCCAGCACATGGCGGGCGAATTCGATGACGATGCACTGCATGCCGAGGCAGATGCCGAGCAGCGGCAGATTGTGCTCGCGCGCATGGCGGATGGCGGCGATTTTGCCGGGAATGCCGCGGTTGCCGAAGCCGCCGGGCACGAGGATGCCGTCGACGCCTTCGAGCCGCGCCGTGCTCTCTTCGAGCTCTTCCGCCTCGATGGAATCCACGACCACCTTGGCGCGCGCGGCAATGCCCGCATGCTCGAGGGATTCGTAGACCGATTTGTAGGCGTCGCGGACGGAGGTGTATTTGCCGACGAGCGCAATGCGGCACGTGCGCGTGGGGTGGAGCACGCTGTCGAGAATTTCGTCCCACGTGGAGAGGTCGAGCCGGTGCACAGGCAGCCGCAGCAGATCGAGCACCTTGGTGTCGAGCTCCTGCGCGGCCAGCTCCGGCGGGACTTCGTAGATGGAGTGGCGGACATCCTTTTCCTCGATGACCAGCTCCGGCGGCACATTGCAGAACAGCGCGATTTTGCGGCGGTGGTCCTCCTCCATCGCCACTTCGGTGCGGCACACGAGGATGTCGGGGAAAATGCCGATGTTGCGGAGCACGGCGACGGACTGCTGCGAGGGCTTCGTCTTGAGTTCACCGGCGGCGCGGATATACGGCAGGAGCGTCAGGTGAATCACGATGGCATTGCCGCGCCCCGTTTCCAGCACATACTGGCGGACCGCCTCGAGAAAGGGGAGCGATTCGATGTCGCCGGCGGTGCCGCCGATTTCCGTGAGGACGATGTCGACGTCGTCCGTCGCCGCCGAGCGGATGGCGCGCTTGATTTCATCGGTGATGTGCGGGATGACCTGCACCGTCTTGCCGAGGTATTCTCCGGCGCGTTCGCGGGCGATGACCGAGGAGTAGATTTTGCCGGTGGTGTAGTTGGAGGCTTTGGAGCAGTTGATGTCGGTGAAGCGCTCGTAGTGCCCTAGATCGAGGTCGGTTTCCGCGCCGTCGTCGGTCACGAACACTTCGCCGTGCTGGAAAGGCGACATCGTGCCGGGATCCACGTTCAGGTAGGGGTCGAGTTTCTGCATGGCGACGCGGTAGCCGCGGCGCTTGAGCAGGAGGGCGAGGGAGGCGGAAGTGATGCCTTTTCCGAGGGAGGAAACGACGCCGCCGGTGATGAAGATGTGTTTGGGCATGGTGGTCGGAAGGATATAAAACGTGGAAAGGAAAGAAAGAGCGGAAAGGGGAGAAAAAGGCGGGGGCGGACGGCGCGGCGCAACAAGAGAACCGCCGCAGCGTCAGGGGACGGTGCGGCGGCTGTTCAGGCGGATTGGATGAGCTCGGCGAAGCGTCGAAAGAGGTGGCGGGCGTCGTGGGGACCGGGTGCCGCCTCCGGGTGGTATTGCACCGAGAAAGCGGGCATGTTTTTGAGCCGGATGCCCTCGACCGTGCCGTCGTTGAGGTTCCGGTGGGTCACTTCCACCGTTGGCGGAAGGCTGTCCTCGAGCACCGCGAAGTTGTGGTTTTGCGAGGTGATTTCGACGCCGCCGGTCAACTCATCGCGGACGGGGTGGTTGCAGCCGTGGTGGCCGAACGGGAGGCGCCCCGTTTTGGCGCCGGCGGCAAGGGCGAGGAGCTGGTGCCCGAGGCAGATGCCCATAAGCGGCACCTTGCCGAGCAGGGTGCGCACCGCCTCGTAGGCGTAAGTGACGCCTGCGGGATCGCCCGGGCCGTTGGAGAGGAAGACGCCCGTCGGCTTGAGGGCGAGAATCTGCTCCGCCGTCGTTTTGGCGGGCATGACGCGCACGCGGAAGCCGGTTGCCGCCAGGCAGCGCGCGATGTTGCGCTTCAGCCCGTAGTCGCACGCCACGATGAGCGGCGCGTCGTCGGGCGTTTCGGGCAGCGTCACATCGTGCGGCTCCGGTTCGGTGACGCGCGCGGCGTAATCCTGGTTGTCGAGCCCCTCCCACGCCTGGGCGCGGCGCACGGCTTCCGCCGGGTCGAGCGGTTCATCGGAGGCGTGCAGATACGCCCGCTGCGAACCGCGGTCACGGATGTGCAGCACGAGCTTGCGCGTGTCCACGCCGTCGAGGCAGGGTTTGCCCGCATCGGAGAGCAAGTCCGCCAGCTCGCCGGTCGCGAGGTGGTTCGAGGCTTCGTTGAGATGCTGCACGATGAGCCCGGAGAGGAAGAGCCCGCGCGACTCCATGTCATCCGGGTTGACCCCGTAGTTGCCCACTTCCGCCGTCGAAAGCGTCACGAACTGCCCCGCATACGAGGGATCGGAGACAATTTCCTGATAACCGGTCATGCCGGTGTTGAAAACGGATTCTCCGAGAGCGTCGACACGCGCCGCGCGGGAAATCCCGGGGAAAATGGTGCCGTCTGCCAGGGCCAGATAGTGCTGCATCGAATAAGAAAGAAAAGGGTGAAGGGGTGATGTGCGGTTGCCGGTACGCGAATACTAGCCGAAACCGGGCGGAATTGCCAGTTTTATTTTTGGCGCGTCAATAGGGGCGGTCGTTGATGTTGGCGACGAAATTGACGAGGGCCTGGTTGACGACGCGGTTGCCGCCGGGCGTCGGGTAGTTGCCCGTGAAGTACCAGTCGCCCGTATGGCCCGGGATGGATTCGCGCAGGTGTTCGCACGTCTGGTAGACGAGGCGGATTTCCGCATGGATGTCCGGCGGCGTGAGCAGACGCGCGATTTTGTCGACGAGCGTCTGGAACGGATACAGGTCGTAGAGCTGGCGCACGCGGTTGCGCATTTCGCGGTCCGCGAGGCGCAAATCGGCGCGCGCCTCGTCCGCGGCCGCCGCCAGCGCGTCGAGCCGGTTGTCGCGCGTCAGCAGCGAGATGAGCGCGCGGAAGGCGATGAGCTGGTCGAACGATGCCATGTCGATGCCGTAGCAGTCCGGGTACAGGATGGGCGGCGAGGCCGACGCCATGACGATGCGTTTGGGTTGCAGCCGGTCGAGGATAGGCAGAATCGCCCGCCGGATCGTGTTGCCGCGCACGATGGAGTCGTCCAGCACCACGAGGTTGTCTTCCGCGGCATGGACAATGCCGTAGGTGACGTCGTACACGTGCGGAAAGAGGTCGTGCCGCGTCGCCGAATCCGCGATGAACGTGCGGAACTTGGCGTCCTTGATGGCAATCTGCGCAAAGCGGATCTTCTGTCCGGGGAAGCATTCCATCATCCGGTCGAGCATTCCGTGGTACGAAACGAGCGCCGTGTTGGGGATGTACGAAAAGACCGTGTGTTCGATGTCGTTGTCGATGGCGCCGAGGATGTCATCCACGAGCGCGCGGCCCAGCGCGCGCCGTTCGCGGTGGATATCCGTGTCGTTGCCGCGCGAGAAGTAGATGCGCTCGAAGACGCACCGCCGCAGCTCCGCCTCCGGCAGGATGCGTTCCATCTTCACCGAGCCGTCCCGCGCCACAATGAGCGCATGGCCGGGCGGCAGCTCGCTGACGTCCGCCGACGCCAGGTTGAACACCGTCTGGATGGCCGCGCGCTCCGACGCCGCCACGACGATCTCTTCGTCAAAGTAGTAGAACGCCGGACGGATCCCGTTGGCGTCGCGCAGCACAAAGGAATCGCCGCCGCCGAAGACGCCGCAAATGGCAAATCCGCCGTCCCAGCGCGGGGCGACGGATTTGAGAATTTGCGGGATGTCATGGGCGGTGACGCCGCGGGATGCGACGGGATGTTGCTCGACGGCCTTGAGCAGGTCCACCAGCAGAATGTCGGAGTCTTGCTTCGACGTCGGGTGATAGCCGCTCTCGGAAAGCTCGCGGAAGAGCGTCGAGGTGTTGGTCATGTTGAAATTTCCCGCCATCAGCAGCGAGCGCGTCTTGCGGATGGAGGAATTGACCATGGGCTGGCATGCCGCCAGCGAGTGGCGCCCGAAGGTGCCGTAGCGCAGATGCCCCAGATAGACTTCGCCGCAGAAGGGGTGCGCCAGCGCCTGGTCCGCGGGCAGCGTCGAGCGGTCCGCCCCGATTTCATCGGAAATCTGCTCCAGCAGATCGGCGAGCGGCAGCCGCGGCGCGCACGACTTTTTCAGGTGGAAGTAGGGGGTTCCCGCAGGAACGTCGAGACCCAGACACGCGATACCGGCACCATCCTGACCCCGGTTGTGCTGTTTTTCCAGCAGCAGTTCAAGCCGCTCGTATCCGAAATAGGCGCTGCCGTACTTGCGCTGGTAGTAGGACAGGGGTTGTCGCAGCCGAAGAAAACTGATTGCACATTCGTGCTTGATGTCGTCAGACATGGCAGGTGGGGGTTGATGGATTACCTACCTGTTCAAGCATAAAGAATGCCAAGCGTCAAAATCGGTGAAATCCGGTGAAAAATCGCTCTGAAAGCCACTTTTCGTAAGGTTTTGGTGTTGCCTCCATTACAAAAATGTTCAGCACTTCCCGATCCGCCCTACAAAAGTGTCGCCTCAGCCGCGTGGCCCGCTCGTGCGGGGTGTGCGGCCACAACGCAGTATGGGGCCACTGGGGTGGGGCGGTGTGGCGGCAGCCGTGGACAGGACGAACAGGACGAACAGGACGAACAGGACAGCTTGCCGCCACACCTGTGCCACGCTGGATGAGCCTCCGCTGCTACGCTGCGCTGGCTTCACTGCGGTGTATTTGCTCCGGCGGCTATGCCGCCGAGAAAGAGTACTTATTTAACACCTTGGTCGGAACGTAGTGGAGACATAAAACGGGGCAACCGCCCCTCCGTGTGGCTCAAATAATCATTCTGCGCTGGCTTTGCCTCTGTGTGGCTCCGCCTCCGTGCGGCTTCGCCTCCGTGTGGCTCTGCTGCGCTGGCTCTGCTGCGCTGGCTTCGCTGCGCTGGCTCCGCCTCCGTGCGGCTCCGCCTCCGTGCGGCTTCGCCTCCGTGTGGCTCCGCTGCGCTGGCTCTGCCCCGCCCTCGGAGTGGGCGGGCCGACGCATGAGCCGCTGGCTAAGGCCGGTCGGCGGTGATCCACCGCCTGAGGTACGCCGACCGGCAGAAATGGCGGCAACCGCCGCCGCCCCGCCCTCGGAGTGGGCGGACCGACTCATTAGCCAGCGAATATGGCCGGTCGGCGGTGATCCACCGCCTGAGGTACGCCGACCGGCAGAAATGGCGGCTTCGCCGCCACACTCAGTTGAGGCGGGGAGAGACGGAGCGCAAGCCGTGGGTGATGGTAAAGGCGTCGGCGAGGGACATGGTTTTGCGTTCATGGCCTGCGCCCCAGGTATCGGTGTAGACGATTTCGGGGGCGGAGGCCGAACCGCCGTAGCCGATAATCAGGCGCATATGCCCGCCGCTGCTCTGGGGCAGGGGCGGATTTTCCGGGATCAGACCCAGAAAAACGCTCCAGAGCAATGGATGCCCCTTATCGATGGACGCGCGGATCTGCGTCTCGAATTGCCGCAGCTGATTCCGGTTGGAGCAGCGGGCCTCCCGGAGCGTGGGACCGTCGAACTTCTTCCAGAGATCATTGACGTAGATGACCCCGCCAGTGGGAAAGACAACAGTCGGCTTTTGTTTCCGGGCGGCGAAGGTATTGTACCGGTTCACGAGCTGCCTGAGGTCGGGCACATCCATTTCCAGCAGTTCGCGGACGTTAATCTTATACTGGTCGTGCAAAACGCGCCGGATGCCCTTGAACATGACCTCCGGATTGGTGCCGCCCTCCGCATCGGATTTCGCCCATTGCGCAATCTGGTGCTGATCGAGTTCCTCGTGACCGTAATACGCGAGAATCCGCGCGGCGGCCGCAGGCGCGCAGTAGCCCAGCCGCCCCTGATCGACCATCGGAATGCCGACAATTTCCGTGTACCCGTTTTGCCGCTGAACCCGGCGCTCCGGCGGCCTGGACGGCGCTTGTGCGGCCGGTGCGGCGCCGGCGGCTTGCGCCGGAACCAGGGTCAGGCGCAGATACTCCGGGGTCGGACGGATCTTCGCGCCGACGGGCCGCACCGAATACTCCATCCGGACCAGCAGCTGCGGCGTTGCCCACTGCCATCCGCCGACATTGTAGCTGTTCCGCGTGGGATCGGTTTTGCGGTTGTTTTCCTTGCCGGGATTCCCGAGCTGGTCGGAAATGGCGGACCGGGTTTCGCGGAGTTTCTGAAGAAACGCCTCATCGGTGAGCGGCCCGTGATGACCGCGCGAGTAGAGCTGAATCCGGAAGCGGACGGGCACGCCGTCGCGCACGTCGCAGAGCGTTTCGCCAAGGGACAGCCCGGCAAATGTAAACGTCGGCGCTGGAATGAGCACGGTCGCATCCGTTGCCGCCCAGCGGTACCGTTCCTGCCGGAAAGTCTCCTGTTCAAAGAGCGGTTTCCGGAAGGCGTCCCCGGAAAGACAGGACTCGGCGAGATTGCCGGGCGCGGCAAAGGTGCCGGAGCACAGGCACAGCGCAGCAGCGATGAAACAAATGGCTTTCATATCGGGTAAAGGATTGTTTTCTGTCCGTCGTGTTCGTCGTGTTCGTTGTGTTCGTCGTGTCCTCCCGCTGGCTTCGTTCCGCTGGCTTCGCTTCGTTGGCTTCGCTTCGCTGGCTTCGCCCGCCCTCGGAGTGGGCGGGTCAGCGGCCAAGGCCGGTCGGCGGTGATCCACCGCCTGAGGTACGCCGAACGGCAGAGGTGGCGGCTTCGCCGCCCCGACCGGCAGTACCAGCGGGGGTTCCCCGCTCGCCGCCCGCGCCGCGGGACTCGGCGTAGTAGAGGGTCTGGGTGGTGCCGTCGCCGGGGTATTCGCGCAGGAGCTCGCCCTCGCGGGTCAGGCGTTCGGCGGGGGTCAAATCGGGGGCGTCCAGGACGATGATCGGGAGAGTTCCCATGCCGACGTAGGAGAGGTAGGCGCGCGCGGAGATGGGACTATCCACCTGGAAAGGCACCGGCGTGGCGGCATCGTTGCGGTTCGTGGACGCGGGAACGGGTGCGGTTTCTGCGCTCACGGGCACCGGAACGAAGTCGGGGACGGCGGTTTTCTGCGGCAGGGGGGTGGCAAGGGCGGGGACGGGGCGTGGCTCGGAGAAGAGCGGCGCGGCCGGGGAGGGCCCGCGCCGTGTGTCCAGATGGGGCAGGCGCGGAGGATGGATTTCCGGCAGTTGGAGGGGCGGCTCGGGGAATTCGTAGCGGTGCGCGACGGCCAGCGTGATGGCATCGGGCGGCAGGGGCTGCGCGGCGGGAAGCGGGACGGTCAGCGGGGAGGAGGCCGTGCCGAAGGCGAAAAGCAGGGGCGACTCGTAATCCGGCTCGTCCGGCGCCGTAAGCATGACCGGACCATCGGGCGATTCCAGCGAAAGCGGCGTGACCGTGCGGGGGACCGGCACGGCGGCCGTTTCCTCGACCAGCGAGAGCGTCATGGGGGTGTAGCGGCGCGGCTGCGCGGGTGCCTGGAGGGCGGCGCGGAAGTCGATGATTTCGACGAGGGCAATCACGACGACCGCCACCAGCTCCAGGTGGAACCGGTGGAAGCGGCGGCGCGGAATGGCGTTGCGGGATTGCGGGGCGGGCGGCATCGGCGAAACCGGAGCGGGCGGGGACGGGGAGACGGACTCAGTGGCGGGTGACAAGCGAGACTTGCGCAAAGCCCGCATCCCGGGCAATCGCGGAAACGCGCAGCAGATTCTCGGCGGAAAGTTCGCGGTCGAGATACAGCAGGAGCGTATCCTCCCGGTTGCGGACGCGCGCCTCGGTGAGCGCGGCGCGGAGCGCGGCAATGCGGTGCGGCTGGTTGAGCAGGAAGCGCTCATCGCGGAACCAGGCGACCGCCGGAATGGAGACGGTTTCCGGTGCGGCGGCCGGGTCGAGCACCGGCTGCGAGGCGGTGGCGGGCAGGGCGTTGACTACGACGGAGAGCGTCGAACGCGCGCCGTCGCGGAAGGTCGCCGCCGGGAGCGCCACCGGCTGCCCCGGAATCATCGCCGAGGCATTCTGGAAGAGCACGATGGCCGTGCCGAGCAGCAGCACGTCGAACCACGGCGCAAAGGAGACGACCATCGACATCAGGCGGCGCGGCAACTGGTAGCGGGCGCGGAGCCGGGCGCGGGAAAAGGAGGTGAACCAGCTTTCGGGATCGAAGCCGGGCTCATGGGCGCTGAGCAGGGATTCCGCCGCCGGTTTTTCCGTGGCGGCGGACCGCCGCGCCGGAGATTCGAATTCAGGACTGGGCATGGCGAAGCGCGGGGCAATCAGGCTTCATTCTTCTGCGCCGGTGGCAGGGGCGTGGCAGTCTCGGCGGCGGTTGCGGCGGCGGCGACCGCGGTTGCGGCGGCGGGCGCGGCGACCGCGGTTGCGGCGGGCGCGGCGGCGGGCGCGGGGGCTCCG
>CASFKR010000051.1 GCA_949295265.1 uncultured Verrucomicrobiota bacterium
GGCGGTTTGCGCGAGGGTGCGGACGCGCGCGGCAAAGGTCTGGAGCGCGTCGAAATCGGAGCCGTCGAGCCCCTGCCAGCGCGCACCCAGCGGCGCGCGCAGGCGCGGTTCGGCGTCGCGCAGCCGCCGGTCCAGCGCCAGAAAGCGTTCGGCGACCGGGAGGAGCGCTTCGAGGGTGTCGAGCGTCAGCGTCTTGGGGGCGGCGGGGAAGAGCGGGCGCAGCGAGCGCAGGATGGCGCGGCGGCGGAAGAAGCGCACGGGACCGAAGGCGTCGGCGGCTTCTTCGAGGCGCGTGCGGATGTCCGCCGGGTTGAGCGTGCGCAGCACGTCGAGCGCCGCACCGGTGAGCGGGGGCGCGGCGAGGAGCGCGGCGCGGGAGGCGCCGTCGGTGAGATCCGCCTCGAGGGCGGCGCAGGCGTCCCCCCAGGCATCGGGGAAGAGTTCAGGCGCGCAGGAGCCCGTTTCGCTGAGCGTGCGGAAGAGGACGGGGAGTGCCTGGAGTGTGGCGCGGGGGGCGTCGGCGGGCAGTTCCGGGAAGAGGCGGCGCGCTTCCTCCAGGGCGCTGAGGAGCGCTGCGGCGCACGCGGCGAGGCGGCCCGCGTGTGCGAGCAGTTCCCGCTCCGCGAGGGGCGTCCATTCGAGCGGCCGGAGCGCGGCGACGGCGTGCGCGTGTTCGGGCGTCGTGCTCTGCCAGGCGTCGGTGAGCCCGTGCAAGGCGGTATGGGCGGCGGCGACGCGGTCGGGACCTCCCTCGAAGGCGGCGGACTGAATGCGCCACGGCGGTTGCGTACGCGCGAGCCCCGAGGGGAGCCCGGGCGGCGGGTCCGCCAGGCACGAGAGGCAGTCGTAGGCGCTGACGCCGTCGGTTCCCGGCGTGTGGAGGCGCGCCAGCGCGGTGTCGAGCTCGATGCGCAGGGCGTCGGTTTCCAGCGGGACCGTGTACCATGCCGGGGGCGTCTCCGTTTTCGGGCAGTCGATGGCTTCGCGGATTTGCGCAATGACGTCGCCTTTGCCCGCTTTGTTGGAGTGCAGCTCCAGGCAGAAGGGCTTGAGTCCGATGCGGGAGAGGCGCCGGTGCACGACGTCGAGCGCGGCTTTTTTCTCGGAGACGAACAGGACGCGGCGTCCGAGCGCGAGGTTGTGCGCGATGAGGTTGGCGATGGTTTGCGACTTGCCGGTGCCGGGCGGCCCGTGCAGGACGAAGCTCTTGCCGAGCGCGGAGTAGAGTACGGCCGTCAGCTGCGAGGTGTCGGCCGCCAGCGGACAGTATGTCTGCGAGAGGTTGAGGTGGCGCCCGAGGTCCGCCGGTGGAAAGACGCGGATGCCATCTTCGTACTGACCGCCGCCGGAGATGAGGTGCGAAACGAGCGGGTGCGCGCGCAACGCATCGGCACGCGCCGTGAGGTCGTTCCACATCACGAATTTGCTGAAGATGAAGTGGCCCAGTGCGGCTTCTTCGCGCACGGACCAGCCGGGACGCCCGGCGACGGCTTCGCGGAAGCGCGCGAGGATTTCGCGGACGTTGACGCCGGATTCATCCTGCGGAAGCGGGTCGAGCCCGGCAACGGAGATGTGGAATTCGGTGCGGAGAAATTCGAGGAAGGTGGTGTTGAGCAGGGCGTCTTCCTCGACGCGCTGCAGGAGGATGCCTTCGCCGACGGTGCGGCGGCGCAGCTCCACGGGAATCAGGATGAGCGGAGCGGCGCAGGTCTGCGCGGGATGGCTTTTCGGGATCCAGTCGATGAAGCCGACCGCCAGATAGAGCGTGTGGATGCCGCCTTCTTCGAGGTCGTGGCGCGCCTGCCGGTAGAGGCGGAGGAGGCGTGCGGCGAGGTCTTTTTCGGGGAGGCGCGCCCAGAGGCGGTGGCGGCGGTTGAGGTCGGCTTCGAGCGCGGTCTGCAGGTCGGCGGGAAGGGCGGCACCGGAGCCCGGTGCGGCGGCGTCCTTTGGGGTGGAGGAGAGCAGGGCGTCGCCGCTCACGATGGAGAAAGATTTTCCGGCCGCGATGAGGTCTTCGAGCACGTCAATCGAGGGGACGGCCAGGTTGATGCACCGGCGGTGATTGCGGGCGTTCAGGAGCGTGTTGCGCAGCGAAAAATCGAGCAGCATGCGGCGCCAGCGCTCCACGCGTGCGGCGCCGTCCGGCGGCGGGGTTTCGGCCGATGCGGGGACGGAAGGGACGGTTGGAGCGGTATCGGCCATGGCGGTTTTCAGGCAAACAGTTCGGCGAGCGTTTCGAGCGCTTCGTCGAAATAGAGGTCGAGATAATCGGGGGCAAAGGCGGAAGCGTGCGGCAGCAGGACAACGCCCGGCGCGCTGCGGAGCGGGGAGTCGGCCGGGAGCGGCTCCGTCCGGAAGACGTCGAGGATGGCGCCGACGAGCGCATGGCGGTGCAGCGCATCGGCGAGCGCGGCCTCGTCGATGAGGTTGCCGCGGCCGATGTTGCAGAGGCAGGCCGTGGGCTTGCAGCGCGCAAGCCGCCGCGCATCGAGGAGACGGTCGGAGCCGGTGTCGGAGGGGACGACGCAGACCACGAAGTCCGCTTCCGGCAGCACCGCATCGAGTTGCGAGACGTCGGTGACGCGGTGGGGTGCGCCGCCCAGCCAGTCCGGTGCCGGATGCGCGCGGCGCGTGACGCCGATGAGCCGCACGCCGAAGGGCAGGAGCAGCCGCCCGACGGCCTGCCCGATGTTGCCGAACCCGAGGATCAGCACGGTCTGCCCGGCGAGACGGCGGCAGTGGCGCGCAAACGGCAGGAACGGCCACGGGTCGGCGGGTGCGCCGGTGGCACCATCCGCACGCATCAGCCCCGCGTACGGGAGGAGACCGCGCGAAAAGCCGAGGATGGCCGCGAGCACCGTCTCCGCCATGATGGCGCCGTGGAAATGCCCGTAGCGGAGCACGACGCCCGGCGGCGGCGTGATGCGGAAGTAGTCGCGCCCCGCCGCCGGGGTCAGAATCGCGCGGAGCTTCGGCGCCAGCGAAAACCAGTCCTGCCGGAACGCCCAGACGATGACCGCATCCGCCGCCGGAAGCTGCGCGAGAAACGCAGGCTCCGCAACGGCGGTGAGGAGCGTCCACGCTGCCGGAAGCCGCGCGCGAAGGCGCTCGAGCTGCGCTTCCGTGGGCTGGAAGGGCGGGACGGCATTCGGGAGGCAGACGAGGAGCGTGGGCATGGCGGGAAAAGGGACGCGGGCGTGTGACCGGCGTGGCAGGGGCGTGGCGCAGTGCGGAGGCGCGCGGATCTACGAAAGCGGATTGCCGACTTTGCGGGCGCGGCGCGGATGGTCAACGTCGTTGCCGAGCGTCAGCCCGACGGCGAGCAGGAGGCGCCAGCCGGCCGCCAGCCGCAGAACCCAGTCGTACCCGGGCACCGTGGGCAGCCGCATCGTCGGGAACGGGCACGATTGCGAAGAGACGCAGATGACGGTGCAGCCCACTTCGTGCCGGAAGATGCGCGAGGTGGCTTCAAACTCCGACGGGAACGGTTCGATGAAAATAACGACGTCGCGCGAGGTGAGCACCTCCTCCACGCCGTGGTAGGCGTAGGTGCCTTCGAGGTAGCCGGAGGGACGCGAGCAGATTTCGTTCGTCTTGAGCGTCAGCTCTTCGGCAACGCCGTCGTTGCGCCCGGCAAAGAAGATGAGGCGCGCATCGGCGAGGCGGTTCACGAGTTCCGGATCTGGCTCCATGGCGAAGACCTGGTCGAAGGCGTCGGCGGCATCGTTGAGGGTCGCTTTGAGGTCGTGCCCCGCAGCGGCGGCGACGGTCGCAATCGAGAAGAGTGTCTGCTCGACGATGCTCTTGGTGGCGGCAACGGCTTTTTCGGCGCCCGCCTTGAGGACGTACGGGTGCGGCGCTTCCTGCGCGAGCGGGGAGGCGGGGTCGGACGTGATGCCCCAGATGCGGTCGTGCCCTTCCGCACGGAGCTTGCGCAGGAGCGTCATCGTCTCTTTGGTGTGACCCGAGTTGGAACCCAGCAGCACCGTGTCGCGGGAGAGGTCGTACTCCATGGCCTGGTAGGAGCCTTGGGTCCGGACGGCGAAGTCTGCGCCCCAGCGTCCGGCGACATCCTGCGCGAGGTGTCCGGGGAGAATGCGGGAGGAGCCTTCTCCGGAAACGAAGAGGCGGCCGTCTTTGCGGACGGATTCACCGGCGCGGGCGGCGGCGTCCCAGTCGAACGCACGTAATACGGCCGACGTCTCGGCCATTTCTTTTTGCAAAAAACTCATGGCAGTCAAGCAGCGGATATGAATCAAACGGTTTGGGTACGGAACGGAAAAAAATACGGAACGAAAAATCAGCGCATCCAGGTGAACCAGTGCTGGAAGACGAAGGCGGGCCGGATGGCGCGCTCTTCGATCTGTTGCTGGATTTTCCGGGTGAAATCGATGTAGCGCAGGGCGAGGCGCACCGGAATGCGGGCGGCGCGGGCGCGCAGCACTTCGGCGAATTCGGGGTAGCAGAGCGCGGGCGCCTCGGCGCCGGGGGGCAGAGAGGAGAGGAGCAGCAGGTCGCGATACCAGTCCTGGATGGCATCGTAAATGGTGCGGCGCAGTTCCTTTTCGCGCACGGAAATGAGCGTTTTGAGCGTGTCGCCGTCGATGGCGGGCGCGGTGGGGTCGCCGGAGAGCGCCTTGGCCTGCTCTTCGGTCTGCGTGGTGGCGATTTCGGAAATTTCGTCAAACATCGCCTGCAGCCGCGCCGTGGTCGCACGCACGCGCAACTGCGTCCCGTTGGCGTGCTGCGCCATGATCTGCCCGACCCGCGTGCGCCACGGTTCCGCGGGCGGGACGCGGCCCTCCGAGAGGTCGAGGCACTGACAGCGCGAGCGGATGGTCGGCAACAGCGCATCGGGTTTGTCGGTGAGCATCAGGAAGAGCGTCCGGGGCGGCGGCTCTTCGAGCGTTTTCAGAAAGGCGTTGGCGGAGGCGTCGTTGAGGCGGTCGGCAAAAACGATGATGCCGACTTTCCAGCCGCCTTCAAAGGACTGGCGGGATGTCCAGGGCAGAAAGGTCTCGCGCATCGCCTCGATGGAGATGATGCGGGACTTCTTTTCGGGCTCGAGTGCGAGCACATCCGGGTGTGAACGGTTGGCGATGCGGCGGCAGGTGTCGCAGCTGCCGCAGGGTGCCTGTGCCTCCGGGCAGAGCAGAAGCCCGGCGATTTTCGCGGCAAGCGGCCAACCCCGTTCACGGGGATCCCCGGTGAGGAGGTAAGCGTGCGGCAGGCGCTCTTTTTCAGCCGCCATTTGCACGAGGGAGAAAGCCTTGTCTGGATTCATGATGCTTATCCTACCGTAATCCGGGAAGACTGACAATTCATCGCGCCGTGCAGCGCGGCGAAGGTGCGCAGACACGACGAACAGGACGAACACGACAAATTTTCCGCCACGCCCGTGCCACACCGCTCGCGCCACCGGTTTCTGACACTTCCGATGACACTGAATCTCGAGAAAAGCGGCTCTGGGAGCAGGAAAACATGAAAAATGAAGGAACCGGAATTCTGTCGTTGACAGCCATACGGGCCTTTTCTATACTTACGGACTTGTTAGACGCAACTAACTTTTTCGTGCGGCACAGCACGGGACTGCGTCAGCGTCTATCGAAGCACAAAGGAGCGAAGCGATGATTCCCCTGATCTTCGGAGAAGCCGGAGAAAACTACAAAATTCGCAAAATCGGCGGCAATGACAAAACACGGCGCCATCTCTGCGAGCTCGGTTTTGTGCTCGGTGAACTGGTGACCGTCATTTCCCAACACAACGGCGATATGATTGTAAAGGTCAAAGACGCCCGGATTGCAATTGACCGGGATATGGCTTCCCGCATCATGGTTTAATGTCCACGTTTTACTCCACTCTCAGGAATTATTCATGAATACACTCGCAGATATTGCCGTCGGCCAGAAGGCGGTCATCGTGAAATTGCACGGTACCGGTGCACTTAAGCGCCGGATTCTGGATATGGGTCTGACCAAGGGGACCGAGTTCACCGTGCGCAAAGTGGCACCGCTAGGCGATCCGGTCGAAATCAACGTCCGCGGTTACGAGCTGTCCATCCGGAAAGCGGATGCGGCCATCATCGAAGTCGAGCCGGTCGAAGGCTGAGTTTTTCCGGCACTAAAATGTTAGCTTTATCTAATTTTTATCGGGACATCGGCAAAGGAATCTTTCATGAGTGACAAATCCATTACCATTGCGCTTGCGGGCAATCCGAACTGCGGCAAAACGACGCTGTTCAATGCGCTGACGGGCAGCACCCAGTACGTCGGCAACTGGCCGGGCGTGACGGTCGAGAAGAAAGACGGACGTCTGAAAAAGCATTCCGACGTCATCGTACAGGATCTTCCCGGCATTTACTCGCTTTCGCCGTATTCGCAGGAGGAGGTCGTTGCGCGCGGTTATCTGGTCGATGATCACCCGGACGTCATTCTCAACATCGTCGACGGCACGAACATCGAGCGCAATCTGTACCTGACCACGCAGCTCATGGAACTGGGCATCCCGACCGTGGTCGCCGTCAACATGCTCGATGTGTTGCGCAAGACGGGCGATACAATCCAACTGGACCGCCTCTCGCAGGAACTGCACTGCCCGGTTGTGGGCATTTCGGCACTGACGGGGGAGGGGACGCAGGAAGCCGCGGAGCTGGCGCTGAGTCTGGCCAAGACCCACAAGGTCGGCGAACTCCCGCACATTTTCACGGGCAGCGTCGAGCATGCACTGGCGCACATTGAGGAATCGCTCCAGAGCAAGGTGCCGGCGAGCCAGCTGCGCTGGTATGCCATCAAGATTTTCGAGCGCGACGAGCAGGTGATCGAGCGGCTCGCGCTCGGGGCGACCGACCACGCGCACATCGAGCAGCATATTGCGGATTGCGAGCGCGAGATGGATGACGATGCGGAGAGCATCATCACCAACCAGCGCTATGCGTATATTCAGCAGGTGGTCGGCATGGCGGTCAGGAAGATTGCCAAGAAGGGCAGCCTGACGTGGAGCGACAAAATTGACCGCATCGTGACGAACCGCGTGCTGGCGCTCCCGATCTTTGCGGTGGCGACGTGGTTGATGTACTTTATTTCGGTGACCACGGTCGGCACATGGCTGACGGACTGGGCGAACGACGGCGTCTTCGGCGACGGCTGGCACCTGTGGGGCGGCTCGCGCTATGCGGCGGCGTGCGACGCGTACGCCACGCAGTCGGCTGCGAAGGACGCCTTCGAGGCGGCCGCCGTTGAGGCAGGCATCCTGGAAGCGGAGCCTGAGGCGGCGGAGGCCGCCGACGCGGCGGAAGCAGACGGCGAAGAAGCCGGGGCACCGCTGCTGACGGAAACGGTGGCGGGTTCGCTCACGGCGACGGCGGTCCTCGAGTCCGAGGACGGCGAAGCGGAGCGTTTCGCCGTTGATTATCCCGCCTACGCCGCCGCCTTTGCCGCCGTGCAGGCCGGCGAGCCCGATCCCGCCGATTACGGCTGCTGGGTCCCCGGTGTCCCGGTCGTCGTGGAGCGCGGGCTGGACGCCGTCGGTGCGAGCGACATCGTCAAGAGCCTCGTCCTCGACGGCATCATCGGCGGCGTCGGCACGGTGCTCGGCTTCGTTCCGCAGATTCTGCTCGTCTTCCTCTTCCTGGCCTTCCTGGAGGATTGCGGCTATATGGCGCGTGTGGCGTTCATCATGGACCGCCTGTTCCGCCGGTTCGGGCTGAGCGGCAAATCCTTCATCCCGATTCTCGTCGGAACGGGCTGCGGTGTGCCGGGCGTCATGGCTACGCGCACGATTGAAGCGCAGCGCGACCGCCGCATGACGATTCTGCTCTGCACGTTCATCCCGTGCGGCGCCAAGCTCGAAATCATCGCCGTCGTCACCGCGGTCTTCTTCCCGGGTTCGATGTGGGTTGCGCCGAGCATGTTCTTCCTCGGCATTGCCATCATCATTCTGGGCGGCATTGCGCTCAAGAAGACGGCGCCCTTCCTGGGGGATCCCGCGCCGTTTGTCATGGAGCTTCCCGCCTACCACATGCCGACGCTGCGCGGCATCATGATTCACATGTGGGAGCGCGGGCGCGCCTTCTGCATCAAGGCCGGTACGATTATCTTCTCGCTGTGCGTGGTGCTCTGGTTCCTGATGAGCTTCTCGTGGAATCTGACGTATCTCGGCGCGGAAGGCCTGGAGTCGAGCATGCTGGCGGACATCGGGCGCACGTTTGCGTGGCTCTTCACCCCGCTGGGCTTCGGTGACTGGAAAGGTGCCGTCGCCGTGGTCGCCGCCGAACTGGCGAAAGAACAGGCTGTGGCGACGCTCGGCATGCTGGCCGGCGCCACCGAGGAAACGCTCTCCGAAGGCATTACGGCGCTCTTTGCGTCCTTCAGCGCCTTCCCTGCGCTGGCCGCCTTCTCGTTCATGCTGGCCAACCTGTTCAGCCCGCCCTGCGTGGTCGCCATCGTGACCACGTTCCGCGAGATGGGCAGCCGCGCCTGGGGCTGGGCCGCCTTCGGCTTCCAGGTGATGATCGGCTACGGCATTGCCTTCATCGCGTACCAGCTGGGCAAGGTCATCTGCTACGGCGAATCCATCGTGAGCGCCGGACCGCTGATTGCGCTGGCGCTCGTCGTCGGAGCCGCCTGGGCCGTGTTCCGTCCGGCTCCGAAATCCCCTTCGGACGGGAAATAACGTTTCCTTCTCATCCTGAACAAAAAGGATTCCAACCATGAATGCAGCTTCCTGGATCATTCTGGCGGTTATCGCCGTCGCCTTCGTGTTCGCGGTGCGTCGCGTCATCCGCAAAGGTCCCTGCGAATGTGGCGGTTCCAAAGGGGGCTGCAAAGGCGGTTGCGCGCATTGTCCGCATGCCCGGAGCCCGGGGTGCACGTGCGCCAAGCCGTCGGCGCGGACGCCCTGATCTTTCTCATCTGTGCCCACCCGGCGCTTTGCGCCATTGACGCGCCTCCGGTCGGTTCCCCGGGGGCGCGTCTTTTTCTCCCTTCCCGGGTTCGGGAAGGATGGACGGAATTGCAATGGCGGCGCACCATGCGTAGTCAAAAATGAAATGACGGCAGAACCCGGGGGAGAGGAGGCGAGCCGGCTTCGCGGTGAAAAGAACCCGGTTGGATGCGGGTTTCGTGTTTTTATGCAGAGAAACGGCCGGGCTGGCATGCCTTCTGCTTACAATGACATGGCACAACTGGCACAAGGGAACAAGCCATGAAAAGGTTTCGGATTGATTTGGAACAGAATACCGGCGCGGAGGATGGGACGGAGGCGCCGGACGCGGAGTTGTGCATTACGGATCTTTCTGCTGTATTGTATGTGATGCCGGGGTTGGAGTCGTATAACGAAGAAGCCCTGCAGGGCAACGGGCTCTATTTCTGGCAGAATTTCTCACCGACGCGCACCAATCCCCGCGAGTGGTAGCCCGCGCCCCCGCCGTACCTCCGCCGCGCTTGCCGCGCTGCGTCGGCGCGTTGCTTCCGCTCAGATGGTTTAGCTTGTCCTGTACGTCCTGTTCGTCCTGTGCGTCCTGTCCACGTCGGCTCCGCTTCGCGCAGCGGACCGGGTAAAAAGCAAGCCGCGGATCCGGCAGAAAGCCGAATCCGCGGCGCGGTGTTTCAGCGGGCGAAACGGACGCTTACTTCACGTCGAACTCGAACGGACCGCAGGGGAGGTCGGCGCCGTTCACGAGGTTGCACACGGGGTAATGATCCCACGCGAAACGCACCTTCTTCGGCGTGCCTTCCGTGCCTTCGGGCAGCGTGACACGCACCACGCTGCCGTCAATGACGGCGTCGGCCCAGACGAACGTGTCGCCATCCACGGAGAGCTGGAACCCGGAGACCGCCTCGCCATCCGAGGTCTTGAGACCCTCCGCAAAGCGGAACGAAATCTCCACGGCACCATCCTTGAGCGTCGCCGCTTCGGGAATCGGACCCGCTTCGACGAGCGAGGTGTCGCCGTAGGTTCGGACAAGCGCGAGGCGCGCAAGGCGCTCGCCGACCGTCTTCTTGTCTTTCGGGTGGATGTCGTGATGGTCGCCGATGTCAATCGCGACGGCGGTGCCGCTGTTCTTGAGCGTTTCGCCAATCTGCATCATGGACCAGCGCATGGCGGCCCAGTCGCTTTCGACGGGCTTTTCGTTCGTCCCCAAGAAGGCGGCCAGCTGCACGAGGTAAATCGGGAAGTCACCGCCGGAGAAGCCGGCACGCCAGTCGGCGGCCATGGCGGGGAAGAGCTTTTCGTAGAGTTTGTGTCCGCCGACGTTCGAGCAGCCCTGGTACCAGATGGCACCCTTGACGGCGAGCGGGAAGAGTGGACGCATCATGGCGTTGTAGCAGGCGGAGAGGGAGTTCGCCGAGGGCGAGTCCAGGTTGAGCGGCATGACGGGCAGGGCGCCGAAGTCCTTCCACGACCAGGTGTCCGCCAGCGAAATCGTGTCGCCGTCCAGCTTGAGGCAGAGTTCTTTGGCCGGAGACGTGAAGCCGCCGATACCGCCCAAATCAACGGCACGGACCGCGATGGTGTTCGTGCCTTCGCAGAGGAGGCCTGCGGGAAGCTTGTAGCGGCGCATGGCCTGATGGTTTTTGGTGAGACCGACCTGCTTGCCGTTGACGTAGCTGGTGTCCTGATCGTCGATGGCGCCGAGGCTCAGAACGGCATTCGTGGCCGCCGCCTGTTCGGCGGTGAGGACAACCTTGCGGACATACCACACGGAACCGTCGTAGTTGCCGTTGACATGCTTTTCCATCGTGGCGGGCAGGGTGACCTGCTTCCAGGCCGAGAGATCGTAGTCCGCATCGGCGGGGCTTTTGCCCTCCTCATCGAATCCGACCGTGTCGACGGCCTTTTGCCAGGCGGCGCGCGCATCTTCGTATTTTTCGCGACCGCCGTTCTGCCAGTCGGTGATGGCGGCACGGCGGCGCGCCACGGCATTGGTCATTTCCGGAAGCGCATCCATTGACTCGAGCGAAAGCCAGGTCTGGATGTAGGTGCCGCTCCACGTGGAGTCAATCAGACCGATCGGGACCTCGGGCATCGCCTGGTGGAGCGCGGTGCCGAAGAAGTAGCCGACGGCGGAGAAAGAGCGGACGTTTTCGAGCGAGGTGGCGGCCTTCCACACGGCGGGGGCGACATCCTTGCGCGGCACGGCATCGGTCGCATTCTGCACGATGAAGAGACGGACATTGGGGATATTGTTCGTCTCCATATCCTCTTTGCCGCGGGTGAGGCCCCACCCGTAGTTCATCTCCATGTTGGACTGTCCGGAGCAGATCCAGACATCGCCGAAGAGCACATCGCTGAACGTGACGGTCTCACCGGGCTGCGAAATGGCGAGCGTGTAGGGACCTCCGGCGGCTTGCGCGGGGAGAGCGACCTTCCAGCGGCCGGTTTCATCGGCCTTGGCGGTCAGCGCTTCGCCGACGGGCTGACCGTCTTTGCTGAGCGTGACGGTAACGGAGACCCCGGGCGCAGCCCAGCCCCAGACGGGTGCGGGCAGATCCCGTTGGAGGACGGCGCCATCGCCGAACACGGCGGCAACGCGCAGCGGCGTTTCCGGTTGCGGCGCGGGCACTGCTTCCGCGGCGGGCGCGGGCGCTGCTTCCGCGGCAGGCGCGGGCGCGGGTGCAAGGGAAGAAACCGCAGGGGCTTCTGTGGCGGTGTCGGTGGCGCAACCGGAAACGGCTACGGCGGCAAGGATGCCGAGCGATTGCGCTGCCAGACGGACCAGGCGGGTGGATTTACGCTTCATACGGGTACAAGTGGGAAGTATAAGGGTGGGGAGTGAAGGTGCCCGGCGCCGGGCACGGATGACAATGTACCAAAAAACCTGTTCCGTGAAAACAGCCGCTGGAAACAGGTTTATCCCGAAGGATTCCCCCTCCGCCGTGCGGCTTATTTTCCTCCCGGCCCGCGCGGCTGCGTGAACCAGAAATGTCGGCATCTCAGCCGGTTGACGGCTTTTTTTCACTCCCTTGGGGTCGTCGCGGCGTGGCAGCGGCGTGGCGGCAAGCCGTCCTGTACGTCCTGTACGTCGTGTACGTCCTGTCTGCGCGGGCTTCGCCCCCGATGATTCCGATTCCACCCGCCTGCGCGAAACGCGCGGTTGTTGTGGAGCCGCGTTTCTGGTAGCATCTTTGGCGTCTTTCGGAGTGTAGCGCAGCCTGGTAGCGCATCTGCCTTGGGCGCAGAGGGTCGTGAGTTCAAATCTCACCACTCCGACCATCGGTTAGGGTCTTCACACCCGGATACGGATGGGGGTCGGCTGCGTCCCGTCCGCAATCGTACATGACCTCTGCGGCCGTCTTAGCCAAAGAGGATTTTTTTTATGACGTACGAAGAGGCAAAGCAGGTTCTGGAAGCGAACGGACAGGCACATGTGCTGCAGTTTTGGGATCGGCTGGATGCGGCCGGGCGCGAGGCGCTGCTTGCGCAGATTGCCGCGCTGGATTTCAAGGCCGTCGCCGAGTTGCGCCAGATTCTGAGCGACTCGCTGTCCGGTCATGCCGACGAAGCCGAAAAGGCGCCCATGGAGCCGGCACCGGTCACCGTGCTGGAGGGGTCCGAGCGCGGCGAACTGGCCGCCATCGGCGAAAAGGAACTCCGCGCCGGGCATGTCGGCGCGCTCCTCGTTGCGGGCGGACAGGGCTCGCGCCTCGGGTTCGACGGACCGAAGGGCTGCTATCCGGTGGGACCGCTGACGGATGCGCCGCTGTTCTACTTCCACGCGCGCAAACTCCTCGCCCTGTCGAAGACCTACGGCGCGCCTGTGCCGTGGTACATCATGACGAGCCGCACGAACGATGCGGCAACGCGCGCATTCTTCGAGGAGAATCAGTATTTCGGACTCGACCGCGCCGATGTCTTCTTCTTCACGCAGGGCATGTGGCCCGCGCTGACGACTGAAGGCAAGATCATCCTCGATGAACCCGGCCACATCTTTCTGGGGCCGGACGGCCATGGCGGCATGCTCGCGGCACTCGACCGCTCGGGTGCGCTCGAGGATATGCAAAAGCGCGGCCTCACGACGCTCTTCTACTTCCAGGTCGACAATCCGATGGTCGATATTGCCGATCCGGCATTTATCGGGCTGCACCTGCGCACGCGCGCCGATGTCTCCGCGAAGGTCTGCGCCAAGCGCGACCCGCAGGAGGGGCTCGGCGTCATCGTCGAGCGCAACGGCCGCACGGAAATCGTCGAATACACCGAGTTCACGGATGAGCAGAAGAATGAGCGCCTCCCCGACGGCGAGCTGCGCTACAAGTACGGCTCCGTCGCCATTCACGTCTTCTCCGTCGATTTCCTGATTCACGAGACGCATGCGGGCCTGCCCGTCCACATCGCCCACAAGAAGGTGCCGTACGTCGATGCGGACGGAAAGACGCTCAAGCCGGCCTCGCCCAACGCCTACAAGTTCGAAAAGTTCATCTTCGACTCGCTCGCCGACGCCAAGGTCTGCTCCTGCCTCGCGTTTGACCGCACGCAGGAATTCTCCCCGGTCAAGAATGCCGAGGGCAACGACTCGCCCGCGACCTGCCGCGCCGACCTCGCGCGCAAGTGGGCGCGCTGGCTCAACGCCGTCGGCGTCGCCGTTGCCTGCGATGCGGCCGGCTATCCGTCCATCCGCATTGAAATCGACCCCGCCTTTGCGCACGATGCCGCCACGCTTGCCCGGCGCCTTGCCGGTCAGTCCGTGGACGGCACGGCTGATATCCTGCTCAAGGCGTAAGGCGCGATGGAGGGTCCGCTGTTTACGCCGGAGGCCCGTCGGCGCCGTCGCCGCAAGGTCCTCATCGCCTTCGCCATCGGTCTTCCGGTGGCGATGGTTTTGTGTTTCTTCAAGTGGCGTGCCGATGATCTGCACGCATGGCCCGCGCTGCAGCCCGGCGCGCTGCCGGAGCGCACGGAAGCCGCTTCGCCGCTGACTGCTGAGGAAATGTTCGCCTTTCTCGAGGCGATGCCCCCGGCGACGAATGCGCCCATGCGCGCATATGCGCTCTTCCAGAGTCATGGCGCCGCCGCGCTCGATACGAATACGCTCGCCACGCTGCGCGGACGCCTCGGAGCGGATGCCGCCAACGCCGTCGCCTACCATGCGCTGCTCGCTGCGCACGACGGCTTCACGACGAATCATACCGGCGCAAACCTCAATGTCCGCTTTGCCGCCAACTGCCGCGAGTGGGCTATCTGGCTCATGGCGGCCATGCAGCTGCGCGAAGGCGGTTTTTCGCCCGCAGACCGCGGCCGCTCCGCCGCACTCCACGCGCGGCTCCTCACGAAGGGCGCCGGGCTTGCCGGGCACGCCGTTGCGCTGGAAATCCTGATGCTGCACAGCCGCGAGACCGTCATGGAGAGCATCGAAGCCCCCGAGTACCCGGAGGCGCTGGCGCGCGCGCTCATTGCGGGGTTCCGTGAGGCGGAAGCCCCCGAAAATCTGCGCTCCATTGTCGACGCACTCACGGATGACCATGCAGCGCTCCTCGCCAATGCGCAGGATCAGATTTATCCGCAGCTTTTTTCGCGCGAGGCAAAGCCCGTCAACCGGGTGGGGGAGGGGACGACCCCGATTTACTCCAACTTCCGCGTCGGCGGCACCACCGCCTGGCTCATGCGCCGTCTGGGCGCCGACATGGAGGATACCCGCGCGCATCTCGATGCGCTCTTTTCCGTGCTGGCCGCCAATGCGGAACAGCCCTATTCCCCGACGGGGCTGCTGACCGGGCTGCCGCCGTGGTGCTCCGGCGGAAAGCGTCCGCCCTGGACGCGCGATCCGGTCGGCGCCATTCTCGGCGAGGGCTATCTGCGCCACGCCCGCTACGGTGCCGCCCTGGAGCCCAATATCCGCCTCGAACTGCGCGCCGCCCGCATCGCCGCGGCTTTGCGCGTGTGGCGCGACCGCCATCAGGGCGTCTGGCCCGCCGCGCTTTCGGACCTCCTGAAGGCGTCCGAAGGCGAGGAGCCCCTCCTCACGGCCGCCGATATCGCGGATCCCTTCGCGTCCGATGGCGCCGCCCTCCGCTATGCGCTCGACGGCGAGAAAGATTGGCGCCTCTGGAGCGTCGGACTCGACCAGAAGGATGACGGCGGGCTGCAGGATGCCATGACCGCCGAGGATCGCAAGGCGCGCGAACAGGCCGATTTCATCTTCACTTCCCACGAACGCCTTTACCGCAAGGCGCACACGCCCCTTTAACCGCTCAGGGCTCAGCTATGACCGAACCGGACTTTTCGTACGGCGGACCGATTGATCCCCCCCGTTCCGTCGTCGTCATCGATGTCGGCAATACGTCGACCTCCATCGGCCATTGGGATGGATGCCAAATTTCGTCCATTCACGCAATCCGGGGCGGGCTGGCGGATTTGCCCGCAGTCTGCGAAGCGCTCGACCGCGCCGGTGCCCGGGAGGCGGAAGCCGCCATCCTCGCCAGCGTCGTGCCCGCTGTCAACGACAAGTGGCGCTGGCTTCTCAAGCGGTTGTACGGCATCGATCTCGAGATTGTGCGGGTCGGCGAAACGCCGTTCCCGGTCGGCATCGACTATCCGCATCCGGAGCAGATCGGCACGGACCGTCTCTGCGATGCCGCCGGTGCCGTCGCCCGGTACGGCGCTCCTGTCGCCGTCGCCGATTTCGGTACGGCCCTCACGTTCGATGTGGTGGATGAGCGCGGCTGCTACATTGGCGGCATCATTGCGCCGGGGCTTCCGCTGATGACCGGCTATCTGCACGAGAAAACGGCGCAGCTGCCCGCCGTCGATCTCGCGGGAACGCTTCCCGCCTGGGGCGATTCCACCGAACACGCCATGAAACTCGGTGCCAAACTCGGCCATTGCGGCATGGTGCGCGAAATTCTCGCTTTCATCCGGAAGCGGACCGGCGAAAAGACCGTCTTCTGCGCGACCGGCGGTTATGCCGCCTGGGCCCTCGAGGGGATTACCGACTGCTCCATCGACCCCGATCTCACCCTCTACGGGCTCGGCATCATCTGGTCCCATAACCACGTCCGCTCCGCCCTGTAACGGAACCGGGGCGGCGGGCGGCGGTTGCCGCCATCTCTGCCGGTCGGCGTTCCTCAGGCGGTGGATCACCGCCGATCGGCCTTGGCCGCTGGCGTATGCGTCGACCGCCCACTCCGAGGGCGGTAAAGCCAGCGTACTGCTGAGAATCGGAATCGTCCGGTCATCCGTCCTGTCTGCGCTGACTTCGTCGGCTATCTGAGGCTGCTGGGAGTGCTGGGGGTACTGCGCTGCCTTCGCTCAGACGGCTTGCCGCCTGGAAAAAGAATCGCCTGCCACAATATTCCCCGGGAGGCTCAGCATACGGTTTCAGGCGGCACCGGCAAGTTGCCGACTGAATAGGCTTATCCCGGTTTTTCAGGATAAATGATCCCGAAATCTTGAAAGATGGCACCTGTAGCCTCTTTTCGAGACTAGACACTCGTGAATCGTCCGCCAATACTTTTTCACCCGACGGTTCAGTAAAATAACTTTGCCGTCGCTCCAATTGTTGCGCTGACTTCGTTCAGGCGGCTCTGCCGCCGAGAAAAAGTCCTTATTTGACATGTAACTTCTCATCGTAAATGCGACTACCCTAGTCGCATTTACTTGTTCCGAAGGAGGTAAAAGCGACTGGTCGCATTTACTTGTTCCGAAAATTGGT
>CASFKR010000052.1 GCA_949295265.1 uncultured Verrucomicrobiota bacterium
TTGCCGGAGGTAAGGGCGGCATTTTCGTCGCGCAGGGACTCGATGCGTGTGGTGGCGGCGGCCTCCTCGCGCTTGAGCCGCACGAACGCCTCATCGGCGCGGGCGGTCTCGCCGCGGAGTTTGCCCTCGAGCTCGGCGGCACGCGCCGAGACCTCGTTCACCTGGCGCTTTGCCTGCTCCGCCTGCTGCGAAGCCGCGTCGCGCTCCGCCCGGAGCCGCTCTGTGGCCTCCGCCAGCGCGCTCTGCGTGCGATAGCAGGTCGAGAGCGATTCCGCCATCTGCGCCAGCAGCCCGGCCAGCCGCTCATGTTCCGCATCGAGACGCGAAAGTTTTTCCGTCAGCGCCGTACGTGCTTCTTCCTCGCGCGCACGGGCATCCTCGGCGATTTTCGTCAGTTCGTTGACGGTGCGGCGGATGGGGCCCACCAGTTCATCGGTAAGCGCCATGCCGGCGAGCTGACCGGATTTGCGCAAGGCATCGAGCGAAGCCCGTGCGGCATGAGCGGCCGCCTGCAATTCGCCCGCGCCGGAGGTCGCCGTCTGCCAGGCTTCGCCGAGGCGGGTCGCCTCCTCATTGAGCCGTTGGAGAACGGCAATGACGTCCGCATCCGGCTCCTCGTCCTCCGGCGGTGCCGGGAGGTTGCGGGCGCGGACGCGCCCCAGCCACGGGCGGAGAATCGGGCGGTCCACGAGATACACCCAGATGACCGCCATCAGCGTCGAAAAGAGCGCGGTGTGCAGACACTGCATGAGGTCGCCCATGGCGACCGTGTCCATCTGGTAGTACCCAATCAGGATGATGCCCCAGAGGGTGCCGATGAGGCCCAGCGCGATGTTCAGCGAATCGTACGCCGGGAAATACGGGAAGCAGTTTTCGTCCGTCTCCTGTCCGCGCGCGGCGCGCACCAGCCCCCGCCACGCGAGGAAAAAGCCGAAGAACGGAATAAAGGTCGTGGCGGCAGACTGGTCGACAGCCGACCAGTCGAGTACGGGCCAGAGTCCGCACACCCCAGCCTCCGCCAGAAGCGCGGCATCGCCCTGCGTGGTGTGAAAAGCCATCCACCAGCGGACGATATAAACCGCATTGTTGAGGAAGAGCATGCCGGCGGCGAGCGTCAGCAGGGCAAACGGCAGGGAGAGCAGCAGAAGGCGCCGGGCGCCGGTCCGCGGGGGGCGGACAGCATCAGTTTGGGACGTCATAAACAAGGAAACGGGAACCGAACCAGAATAAGGGAAAATAGTCAGCAACGGCGTTACGGGGCAACGGGCGCGAAGAGGATGGTGTCGGCTTCGACGCCGCGCGTTCCGAGGCACTGCTCCAGAAACGCCGGATACTGCTCCGCCGGGAATTCACCGGGCAGGAGGCGCAGATCATTGCAGATGCGCAGGGTGCCGTCCGCGTCGTCCGCCACCGTGCGCGTGTAGGTCGCGCCGTAAGGCGGCATGGCGTCCGGCGTCGCCGCATCCGTGCCGAAGGCGTGAGGCCGCGGCGTTGCAACGGCGACGAAGCCGGTCGGCGCATGGATGACCCAATCGGCGCGCATCCGCACGGCGCTTTCGCGGCGGAACGGGAATCGCCGGGCGGAGGAAACGGGGCTGAGGGCGAGTGGATTGCCGGGAAGGCGCACCGCCAGATGCGCACCGATGCTTTCCGCATAATCGGGCACCTCCGCGGTGAGCGAAATCTGGCAGGGTTTGTCCGCCGCGAACTGCGCATCGACGGTGCCGACGAGGCGGGCCGACTGCGCGATGGACTTCACGAGCGTCTGTTCCGCGCGGTTGCGCTCCTCGGGCACCATCCGCGTCCAGCGCCGCCGGAAGCTCTCGGCGGATTCGCCGCCGTAGCGGACGGTGACCGCAATCCGGGCGCTGCCCGAAGGCTCCAGGAAGACCTCGTGCGTGCAGTGCTCCCAGGTTGCGCCCTCCTCCGGGAAGCGGTCGACGAGCCCGTCGGGCGCATGCCGCACAACGGTCTCCGGCGCATCGGGCTGCACCTCCGCATAGGGACGGAAGGCGTTGGCGTTGAGCGTCAGCGGGGCATACTGCGAAGCCCCGTCGAGGAAGTACATGGTTCCGCTGGCGGGGTCGCGCACGGCGAGTGCCACATCATCGAAGAACGCGGGATCCACGGGCGCATCGCCGGGAACGGGATTGGCATCCCAGCGGCCGGCATAGAAACGGATCGAAGGTTCGAGTCCGAGCGTGCGCGCCATGGCGAGGCTGAGAATGATCAGATCGCCATCGTGACCGTAGCGGGCGTCGAGCGTTTCATCGGCCGGGGAGAGAAAATCGACGGGAAGCGAGCCAAAATCGGGACCGTCGGCGCGGAGATTCTCCGCCGTCCAGTTGCGGATGGCGCGGATTTTCTCGGGGACGGGCGCATCGGGCGTTGCGAGGGAGCGCGCCAACGAGGCGGCGAGCACCTGCTCGGCGGGGTCGGAGCAGGCGCGCATTTTTGCGGCGTATGCGCGCGCGAGGTCCTCGGCACGGCAGGTGCCGCCGCGCAAAACAGGGAAGAGCCGCCGGGACGGCGGCATGTTGGCGAAATCGGCGGCCAGCGCGGAGTCGGGGCCGCCCCCGCGCACGAGCCAGGTGCGCTGGGGCTCGCCCGCCTCGGAGATGGTGTTCGTGACGGTGACCGCATGCCGCAGGGCCACCGTTTCGTACGGCGGGTCGAACAGCGTGAAACTCTGCGCCCATTCGTTCGTGCCGACAACCGTCACGGACAGCTCGCCGAAGGAGTCCGGGCTGCCGAGCAGATGCGAGAAATAGAAGAACGGCTGTTCGGTGTAGCGGGAGACGAGCGTGTAGGAAATGGTTGCGCCGGGCGTGACGTTCGGGAACGAGAGCGTGCAGAGTTTGCCGGCGGGATAGCGCGGCGCGCTGTCGTTCCATTCGGCGTCCGCCTCGAACCAGTTGAGGCTCAGATCGACGGGCTTGCGTTCGCCCTCTGCGGTGATCACGAAGGCGCTCTCCGGCATGACATCCTCGCCGGGCGGGATGAAGGTGACCGTGAGGTCTGCGGCTTTCTGCTGCCCGGGATAGGTGAGAATCTTCAGCGTGTTTTCGCGGCGGACGGTCCAACTGACGCCATTGGTTGCCGCCTCGTCGAACCGGATGACGGCGGCGACTTTTTCAGTGTAAATGTCCTCGGTCGCCAGCGGCTTGACGGCGCGGGCGAGCAAGTCTTCCGCCGAGGGGGCCGGTGCGGCGGCCGGCGCAGCGGCAACGGGCATCGCAAGCAGTTCGACGGCGCGCCCCGAGCGCTCCTCCGCCTCACGGACGCGGCGCAGCCCCTGATATTCCTCCGCGGAGTACTGCGAAGCGGTCAGGAGCAGTTCGCGCGTCCGCACCGGCTTGCCGGAGGCCTCATCGCGCGCGAGCGTGTCCGAAAAGACGACGCCTTCCGATTCGCACCGGATGTCCTCGCGGTCGAGGAGCGTCACGCCTTCGGGGAGGTTCAGCGTGATTGTCTCACGGAAGCCGGTGGTAATCTCCGTCTCAAACGGGAAACGGCGCTTCTCGAGACCGAGGCGGCTCAGCAGCCGCGAAGCAAACGCCATCGAACCGGCGAGGCAGGGCGGCTCGAGGAAGCGGGGCGGGGGCAAGGCGGCGCCCGCGCTGTCCGCCGTCGCCGCAACCGGCGCGGGAGCGGGGGCCTCGTAGCGGAGCACGAGCGTCATCGGGTCGGGACGCGCGCGCAGTTCACCGGGCTCCGGCGTCAGCGTCCAGGCCGTCAGCGCCGCCCCCGGGAGGGCGCGGTCCAGCCGCTCCTGCAGCATGCGCTGGATGGTCGCTTCCGGGTTGGAGGCGAAGAACTGCCGGTAAATGGCGTCATGCACACCGAGGAACCGGAGCGTGGTTTCGCCGCGGGCGGAACCGTTTTCCAGGAGCGTGTAAGCGGTTTCGCCGACCAGGAGATTCTTCTCCGCCGGAATGGCGGGCGTTTCGCGCAGATGGTCGCCCTCGAGCTGCGCCACGAGATAACTCTTTTCGCAGAGATACTCCGGCAGGAGACTCCGCGTCGTTTCGCTCGTGGGGTCCATCAGCAGATACGGGTCCTCCGGATTGCCGGAATCCGCCGCCACGATGGCATGGTTGAAAAAGGGCTGCGGGACGGAAACATCCTTGCGCGGCCCCACGTGGATGAGAACCGGCCAGGCATCGATGCCCGCCAGGCGGAACATCGCGACGAGCAGGGCCGCCTTGTCGCGGCAGACGCCGTTGCGCTCATCGAACGTGAGCGAGACATCGTGCGGCTCGTAGCCGGGCGCCTCATTTTCCGCCATGGTGCCCATGTAGCGCACTTCGCGGGAAACGAAATCGAACAGGGCGCGGATTTTCTCGTCGCGCGTCATGCCCTCGCGCCCCGTCAACTCGGCGACCTTGGCGCGCATGGGCTCGTTGACGGCTTCAAGGCGCGGTGCGCACAGGCGCGCATACCAGCGCGAAAGCGTCTCCCAACTGTCGACTGTGGAGACGAGGAGCCGTGCCGTGCACGAATAGGCGTCCGGCATCATCGGCTCGGAAAAATAGCGCGGCGTATCGGCGGCAATCCAGCGCTCAATCACCTGCCCCGCCGCATTCGTTTCCGCCGTGTGGCTGAGCGTCAGCACCTCCGCCGAGCGCAAGGCGCGCGCGCGCAGCGGCAACGCAGCAGGCTGACGGAATTCCACGCCCTTCCAGAGCACCGGGTTGGATTCCTCGAACGTAATGTAATCGGAGAACGTGCCCGGCACGCGTGCCTTGAGGATGTTCCGGCGGAGCCGCAGCTCGACCGCATCGCCCAGTTCAAGCCCCGGAATCGAGAGCGAGATGTTTTTGTTGTCCGCATTGTGAATGTTCGAGGAGAGCTGATCCGTATCGATGGCTTCCGAGAGGTTGCCCTCCAGCGGAATGTCGCGAACCGTGCCGTCCGCACTGTGGACGCGCGCCGCAAGCACCTCAAACGTGCCGTAAAAATCGTTGTTCCAGAACGAAACCACCCGGGAGCCGTCCAGCCCGCGCTGCGTGAGGACCTTTGTAAGGTCGACAATCTCCGTCACATAGGTTCCGTTGGTCGAGTATGCCGTCGATTCCCATTCGTAGACGGACACCCGGTCCGCGTCGGGGTACTGTTCCGGCGTCACCGCCGAAAGCTGCACGAGCGCATTCGTCCAGGCCACCGCCGGGTCCAAGGTCGCCGGGAACGGCTTCGCCGCCACCGTCGGCCCCGAAGCCGACAGGCATCCGCCCGCCACGAGGGCCGTGAGCGCACAACAGCCCCCAAACAGACCAAAAAAGAACAAGCCCGCGCGGGCATGGCCAAAAGGTTTCCGCAGTTCTGTATTCATGGGTTCCATCCTAGCAAATCCTGCACCCCTGCCGCAATCCGCAGCCCGCGTCTGCCTTGACGCTGCACGGGCTTTTTGTTTGGATAAAAAGGCGAGCGCACTGCGCCCCTCGCTTTTCCGTTTTCCCTTTGCTGACGGTCCCCCCGCGGTCCGCAAGCATTTTCCCGACGAGGGTCCCACCTATGAACATCCTTATCTCCTGCGGCGGCACCGGCGGCCACATGTATCCCGGACTGGCTGTTGCGGAAGAACTGATCCGGCGCGGTCATGCCGTCGGCATCCTGCTGTCCGGCCGTGCCGTTGAAAACGAACGGTCCGGCAAGCAGATCCCCGAAGGCGCGCAAACCTTCACCCTGAGCGCCCGCCGCCTCAAAGACCCCCTGTTTCTGCCGACGCTGCCCGCCTCCGTGAAGCGCGCCGTGCGGCTCATGCGCGCGTTTCACCCGGATGTTCTGCTGGCGATGGGGTCCTACACGAGCCTCGTCCCCTGTCTGGCGGCCCGCATTTGCCGCGTGCCCGTCGTGCTGCACGAAGCCAATGCCGTTCCGGGCAAAGCCGTGCGCTGGCTCTCTCACCTCGCTCATACCATCTGCTACGCCTTTCCCGAAGCCACGGCCTATTTCCCGAAACGGGTCCGGCAGGTGGATACGGGCGTTCCCATCCGCCGCGACATTGCCGCCGTGCGCAATCGCTTCGAAGGCGATTCCGAACGTTTCAATCTGCTCGTGATGGGCGGCAGCCAGGGTGCCGACGCCATCAACGAGGCCGTCGTCGCCTCGCTGGCGCTGCTCCCCACCAAGACCCCGAAAATCAGCCGCAAACTGCGCGTTTTCCACATTACCGGCAAGGGCAAAGATGCGCAGGTACGCGCACGCTACGACCACTCCTACGCCGGGCGCATCGAGCATATCATCCTCGACTACGCCAACAACATGCCCGAGCTGTACGCCCAAATGCAGTACTGCGTCTCGCGCGCCGGTGCCTCCTCCTGCTTCGAGCTCGCCAGCTGCCTGGTACCGAGCGTCCTCATCCCCTACCCCCACGCCGCCGCCAACCACCAGGAAGCCAATGCCCGCTCCATCGTCGCCCGCGGCGGCGCCGAGATGCTGAGCCAGGCTGATGTGCTGGCCGACCCCTGGAAGCTGGCCGGGCGCATCGCCAATGCCGTCGACTCCAACGGTCCGCGCGCCGCCATGCGCAAGGCGCTCCACACCATCATGCGCCCCAATGCCGCCGCACTTGTGGCCGACGCCCTGGAGGCGGTCGCAACGCCTCCGGCATAACGCCCCCTCCTCCCCTTTTCTTCTCCTCCGTCCAATGCCTGTCTACGAGTTCTACTGCCCGACGTGCAACGTCGTCCGCCAGTTTTTCGCGCGGCGTCCGACCGATGCCGTGCCGGACTGCCCGGCGTGCGGCACCCGGCTCGTGCGACAGGTCTCTTCGTTCCAGACCGGACTGCGCGGCGACGGCTCCGATGAACTCGGCGACGCCGTGCCCGACGAGGCCACCATCCAGCGTGCCCTCGAAGCCTTCGGGCCCCGGTTGCAGTCCCTCACCGCCGACGGCGACCCGCGTGCCTCCGCGCGCCGCATCCGCGCCTTCTCCGAAGCGGGCGGCCTCACCTTCAACCGCGATGTGCGCCAGCTCCTCGCCCGGCTCGAAGACGGCGGCGACCCCGCCCGGCTCGCCGAAGAGTTCGACGCCATGGTCGATGCCGGAGCCGTCTCCTTTGCGCCCGCCGACCGCGGGCTCACACCCCACACAGACGACCCCGCCGCCTCTGCCACGCCCTCTGCCACGCCCCTGCCACCGCCGGTGGATCCCGAACTCTACACGCTCCCCACGCCTCCGCTCCCGCCCCGGAAACCAAACGCCTTTTCGCACTGATTCCCTATGCGCTCCTTTCACAATCTGCTCGTCACCGGCGGCGCCGGCTTTATCGGCTCGAATTTCATCCGCTATGTTTTCGGACAAACCGGCTACGACGGGCGCATCATCAATCTCGACGCCCTGACCTACGCGGGCAACCCGGCTTCGCTCGATGACATCGCGCAAGCCGTCGGCGGCCGCTACGTCTTCGTGCATGGCGACATCCGCGACACGGCGCTCCTCGCCGATGTCTTTGAACGCTATGCGGTCGACGCGGTGTGCCATTTTGCCGCCGAATCGCACGTCGACCGCTCCATTCTCGCCCCGGATGACTTCGTGCAGACCAACGTCGTCGGCACCTGCAACCTCCTGCAGGCGGCGCGCGCCCGCGGCGACAAGCTCACACTCTTCCACCACATTTCCACGGATGAGGTCTTCGGCTCGCTCGGTCCCGACGGCTTTTTCTCCGAAACGACGCCCTACTGCCCGCATTCGCCCTACTCGGCGTCGAAGGCAGCGTCGGACCATTTTGTCCGGGCGTTTCACGACACCTACGGGCTCCCCGTCACGCTCACCAACTGCTCGAACAATTACGGTCCGTACCAGTTCCCGGAGAAACTCATTCCGCTGATGATTCTCAACGCGCTCGAGGGCAAGCCGCTTCCCGTCTACGGGCAGGGCCTCAACGTGCGCGACTGGCTCTACGTCGAAGACCACTGCTCGGCCATCTGGACCGTGATGACGCAGGCGGCGGTCGGCAGCACCTACTGCATCGGCGGGCGCAGCGAACTGCCCAACATCGAGGTCGTGCGCCGGATTTGCGCCCTCGTGGACCGGCTGGCGCCGCCGCTCCCCGGCGGTCAGGCGCGCGAGACGCTCATCACGCACGTGCCGGACCGCCCGGGGCACGATGCGCGCTACGCCATCGACTGCTCGCGCCTCGAGCAGGATTTCGGCTGGAAGCAGACGGTTGACGCGGCGGCGGGCTTCGAAAAAACCGTACGCTGGTACCTCGAACATTCCGCCTGGATCGAAACCGTGCGCTCCGGCGAATACCGCTCCTGGCTCGAGCGCAATTACGCACACCGCTGATCCCGTTGCGTCATGTGCGGCAGTTTTCAGGTACTTCGCGAAACGCTCGCAGATGCCGAAACCCTCGCGGCGAGCGTCTCGCTTTCCTGCGCCCCTGAAGCCTGTACCGGCGTTCTCAAACCGCCCCGCCGTGCGGCCCTGCTCCGCGCCGAGGGTGCGCAGGTGACGCTCACGGACCGCGCCTGGGGGCTCGCCTCTCCCGCCGGTCCGCAACTCATCATCAATGCCCGTGCGGAATCCGCCGCGCAGAAACCGCTGTTTCGCGCGGGGATGGCAAAGCACCGCATCGCCATCCCCGCCGCATGCTTCCACGAGCGCACGCCCCGCGGCGCGCTGATGTCCTTCCGGCGCAGCGAAGAGCCGACGCTCTATCTGGCGGGGCTGCTGGGGCTCCTGCAGGGCGAAGAGCGCTTCGTTATCCTGACGCGTGCCGCCAATCCGTCCGTGGCACCGGTTCATGCGCGGATGCCCGTGCTGTTGCCGCCGGACAGCCTTCACGCATGGTTCTTCGAGCCGGAGCGCGTCCCGGCGCTCCTGCTGGCCGAGCCGGGGCCGCTCTCGTGCAGTCCCGTCTCCGCTTCGCCCGCACAGCCTGAACTGCCCGGCTTTTTCACGCCGTAACACCCCCCGCGCTTTTTTTTTCATCCGAATGACCAGTCTATCCGATGTCGCCCGCGAAGTCGGGTGTTCCGCCTCGCTCGTCTCCAAAGTCCTTCGCGGTCGTATGGGGAAGAGTTCCGCACGTCCGGAAATGGTGCGGAAAATTCTGGAGACGGCGCATCGCCTCGGGTATACCCCGAATGCCACCGCGCGTGCACTCGTGCGCGGTCGCCACAATGCCATCGCCGTCTTCCTGCCGCGCTGGCACGGCCAACCCGGCTCGGGGCTCGACGCCGCCGTCATCAGCGCCATTGCGGAAGAGCTCACCGCGCTGGGACAGCGGCTCATGCTCCAGTTTTTCCTGACGCCGGACGAATTGGCGGACGCCCTTGCGAATGCGAACCCCGGCACGGTCGACGGCATTCTCGCCGTGCTGCAGCAGACGCAGGACATCCCGAATCTTGCGCGCCAGCTGGAAGCCTCACCCCTGCCCGTTGTCACCCTCTACGACGAGCCGGTTTCCGCGCGCCTTCCCAATATCGGGCTCGACCAGCACGACGTCGGCTCCTGCGCGGCGCACGCCCTGCTGGCGGCGGGTTGCACGGCCCCCGTCTTTCTGGACAGCAGCGATGCCATTTCGCAACGGCGGCTCAGCGGCTTTCGCGATGCGCTGGCGGAAAGCGGACGCACCTTGCGCCCGGAACACATCTGGTCGCTCGGCGGCTACGACCCCGCCGCGCTGCCGCCCCGGCTCCTGCGCGCACTCGATGCACAGCCGGACTGGGATGGGCTGGCCGCTCCGTCCGACCCGCTGGCGTTTTCCGCCCTGCAGACATTGCGGGAGCGCGGCATCCGCGTTCCGGAACAAATCCAGATTGTCGGCACCGACGACGGGCCGCTCTGCGGCTATACGCAGCCGATGCTTTCCTCAGTCAGCGGTCAGGACGCCGCGCGCTCCCGCCTCGGCATCCAGACGCTTCAGCGCCTGATTGCGGGAGAATCCGTCGGCCACACGCGCCTGACGCCGCAATTCATCGCACGCGGCACCACGCGCACGTAGTCCCCTAAAACGCCTGACATCCGGTCATGATCCCGACACTTCGCGCCAGTCGGAAATGGTGCGGGTTTTCGTGGAGAAGACGGCGCCGATTTTGTGGAGGGTGCGCGAATCGCCGGCATAGGGCCTGGCGTAGCCGCTCTGCTCAATCTGTTCGAGCGCCTCCCCCACGGTTTTGTCAACCTTGAACTCGAAGATGTAGACGTGTTCCGGCGTTTCGACCACGCTGTCGATGCGCCCCTGGGAGGTGTGCTTCTCCGTGTGGACCATCTGACCGGTCAGCAGGAAAATGCTGGCGATCACGTTGCGGAAAACGCTCTCCGCCTTCGCCGCGGCATCCGGGCCCTCATGGTACGGCAGTTCGGCGAGAAGCCCCTGCAGACACGTCATGAAAGACGCCGTGTCTCCGGCTTCGAAGTCGTCGGACATTTTGGCGATTTTGAGCGCTCTGCCATTGGCGAATTTTTTGTACGTGACGTAAGGAATCAGAGCGGTCAGGAAGCCGTATCGCAC
Organism: uncultured Verrucomicrobiota bacterium; assembly: GCA_949295265.1. Taxonomy (GTDB): domain Bacteria; phylum Verrucomicrobiota; class Kiritimatiellia; order RFP12; family UBA3636; genus JAEDLN01. The sequence continues at coordinate 10,464 of CASFKR010000052.1, forward strand.
CTCGTCATTCGGGAAATCAATCGTGTACTCCAAGCGCCTGGCATCGTAACTTTTGATGGTAAGATACCCGGACTGGTAAAGGTACGTCAGCGGATCACGGGTATCCTCGTACGCGCCGGTGAGTTCGGAAACCCCGACGGTAATCCTGTCCTGTGCAGGAAGTTCGCGCAGTTGCTCAACGTTTTTCTTGAGAACCTTCAGGAGAGAACTGGGCGTTCCGGACTCAAACCAGTACGAGCCGAATTCCTTTTTGTTGAAAGCATAAATCAAACTGAACGGATTGTAGACGCGCTCGCCGTTCGGATGAAAGCGATAACCGTCATACGTCGTGCGAAGTTTGTCCAGGCATGCCTCGCGGGTCAATCCCTGCTCATCCGCCAGCACGTCAATTTCCGGCGCAAAGTTCGTCTCCAGCTCCGTTTGCGTAATACCGCAAAGTGTAGCGTACGCCTTATCCATTGAAAGAACGTTGAGCTGGTTCAGATCGCTGAAGACGGAGACCTTCGCAAACTTCGTGATGCCGGTAAGCCACGCAAACCGGAAATATTGATCCAACGCCTTCAAATTGCCGAAAACTTTCTTATAGAGTGAACGGATGCGCTCGCGTTCCGCGCCCTTCGTGCCAAGGAGGGGTTTGTCATATTCGTCCACCAGAAAAACAATCGGACCATATTTGTGGGAGACCTTTTTGACGAGTGCGCCAAACCGTTCGGCAAGATTCGGATAACCGGAAGTTCTGCATTTATACTGTTTATCCAGATCCCCCAACCAAACGGAAAAGCGATCCTCCACGTCTGCGTACGAATCGCCGACACCTGCAAAATCGAGGTAGAAAACCGGATATTTCTTCCATTCCGTCTCCAGTTTCTCAATGGCAAGCCCTTTAAAGAGGTCATTCTGTCCCTCGAAATAAGCTTGAAGCGTCGTGGTCAGCAGACTCTTGCCAAACCGGCGCGGACGCGACAGAAAATACTGTCTGCCCTCCGTCACCAGCTTGTAGATCAAATCCGTCTTGTCCACATAGAGGTATCCCTCTCTGCGGAGAATTTCGAAGGACTGAACGCCAATAGGCAGTTTGCGGCTTTCGTTCATACCTTCAGTATAGCAAGTCCCGCCGCCTGTTTCTACTGCAAGCCATGCCAGACTGACCCCGTGTACCTTCTCAGCGTAAATGCGACCAGAGTAACCGCTGTGATTTGGTCGGAAGAAATAATCATCCCGACAGCCGCCCCCGTAAGAAGGATGTGAAAACTCCTTTGCGGAAAACCGGAATCAGCGTTAAAAACGAATAAGTTTGCCGAACGGACGCTTCTGTGATACGCTCTATTGTTATGAAACGGCTCTATCACACCTCCGGTGCCGCTGAAACACAGGCACTGGCCCAAATGCTGGCAGGACTCGCCCCTCCCCATCCCCTTTTCGCGCTGCGCGGCGGGCTGGGAGCCGGCAAAACCTGCTTTGTTCAGGGGCTGTGCACCGGACTGGGTATTCAGGCATTCGTAACCTCGCCCACCTTTGCCGTCGCCAACGAATACCGGTATCAGGGGCGCCGCCTCATTCACCTCGACCTGTACCGCCTGTCGGGTCCCGATGAACTCGATTCCATCGGCTGGGACGAATATGTCGACTCCGGCGATCCCATGGCGGTCGAATGGCCGGAACGCGCTGGAGACCTGCTCCCGCCCGGGCGCGTTGTCATCATCGACATCGCCACCGGTCCCGGCGAAAACGACCGCACCTTTACCGTCCAATTTCCCGACTCAGCGCCGTAGCGCGCCATCCGGAACGCCACCCGACCGGAAGCCTCCCCATGACCCCGTTTGACCAGTTAGCCGCCCTTGACCCCACTGCGCCGGAAGCCATCGTGCTCCAGCGCGGGCGCAATCTCTCCGTCCGGATGCCGTTCGGGGCGGCGGATGCGGTCGTCAAATGCTTCCCGAAACCCACCCCGTTCCGGCGCCTCCTCGCCCGCATCACGCGAGAACCGCCGCGCGCCCGCCGCGCCTATGATGCGGCCCGTTTTCTCGACACGCATGCGCCGGGCTCCACACCGGAGCCGCTCGCGTGGTGCACGATGCCCGACGGCTCCGGGCGCTTCGCCTCGCGCTATGTCGAAGGGCTCCAATCCTTCACGGCCGCCCTCGCAAAATGCTACGCCGACCATGGTCCGGGAACGGACCTCATCGCGCTCATCGACCGCGTGGCGCACGCCTGCCGCCGCATGCACGACGCGGGTTTCTTCCACGGCGATCTGGGCAACCAGAACATCATGCTCACGCCGGAGGGCGGCGTGCTGTTGATCGACCTGAACCGGTGCCGCCTCTTCCCGGAGGGCGGTGTTCCGACTGCCCTGCGCGCACGCGACCTCTCGCGCATTGCGCTCCCCTCCGATTTTCTGCGGTGCTTCTTCGAAATGTACTGGCAGGCGCCGCCGCCCGCAGCCTTCCTGAAAGCGGAACGGCGCTGTCGGCTGCGCTTCCGCATCCACTCCCGTACGCGGCGCTACCGCCACCCCTTCCGCCCGCGCCGCCCCTCGCCCGAGCCCGTCTATCCGCACCCGAAGGACATCTGGGTGTGGGACCCCTGCTCCGAACAGGCACTCGTGACGCTCCGCCCGCGCGACCGCCGCCGCTACCAGTCGCCCTCGCGCGTCTTCCTGCCCCTCGCCGTGCTGCTACGCCACGGCTGGCGCATCTCCCGGGCCTGGCGCGCTACGCGCAAAACCGCTTTCAATCACCCGATTCTCCACTTCGCCAACCGCGCGTTCATCTCGCTCTCGGCCGACCCCGACCGCTTCCAGAAGGAGCTCGATTACCTGCCGCAGCTCAATTGTCCCGGCGTCCATCTGCGCTTCTACGCGCACGAAAATGCTGAAACGCTCGCGTACAAGCTCGAAGCGGTCCATACGCTCCACCGGCTCCATTATGCGGTGGCCGTCTCGCTCGTGCAGTGCCGCGAATCCGTCCGCAATCCGCAAAGCTGGCGCACGTTCTGCGAAACGGTGCTGGATGCCGTTCACGGCGAGGTCATCTGGGTGGAGTATCTCCATGCCGTCAACCGCGTCAAATGGGGCATCTGGAACTTCCGGGAACTCAAGAAGCTTCTGGATTTTCTGCCGGACCTCTGCCGGCGCTATCAGGATATTTCCTTCCTGCCGCCCGCAGTCATCGATTTTGAATGGGATTACTTTGCGGGTGCCGTCAACCGCATTCACGGCATCAAAGCGCCCTATCCCTTCCCCGGCGCCTCCGTCGAACTGTACGTCGACCGGCGGGGGCCCCCGGAGGCCTTTCAGGGGAAATTCGACGCCGTGGGAAAACTGGGGCTCCTGCAGGCGATTCTGCACATAACCCCGGCCATCGAGAATCATCTCGTGGTCACCGAATTCAACTGGCCCATTGCGGGGACGGGCGTGTGGTCGCCGGTGGGTGCCCCGTATGAATCGCCCGGTCCGCGCTTCAACGATCCGTCCGTCTCCGAAACCCAGGCGGCCGCCTACATGCTGCGCTACCTGTTGCTGGGGCTGTGCTCGGGTCTGGCTTCCTCGATGGTCTTCTGGTCGCTCGCGGCGCACGGCTTCGGCCTCATCGACCCGGGTACCTCGCCGATCGACAGCTGGCGGCCGCGCCCCGGCTTCGAAACGCTCGCCTTTTTCTTCCGGATTCTGCGCAACGGCAGCTTCTGCGAGGCGGTGCGCCGCGGCACGGCGGCGGAGCACCGCGTCTGGGTGCTCAGGATGCTCGACAAGCAGGGCCGCCGCGTCACCGTCGCCTGGCAGGTCACGGAACTGCTGGAGCAGGACGCGCACCGCACCTCGCCGCACATCCCGGGCCACGCCCCTGCCACGCCCCTGCCACTGAGCCTGCAGCCCACGAACCTCGGGTTCACCCCGGCCGCAGTCTACGACATGCGGGGCAAGACGGTTGCGCCCGACACGCCGATTTCCGGCTGTCCGCTGTACTACTGCGAAGCCTTGCCGGACTGAGGAGCGGAGCATGTTCGCCTTTCTCGCGCTCGATTTCGAAACGACCGGCTCCGTGCCCGGCTACGCCAGCGAGCCGTGGCAGCTGGGGGCGCTTGCCGTGCCGGCGTCGGGCGACCTCGCGCAGGCGCGGGCGCTCGACACGTGGCTGCACATCGACCTCGCCCGCCCCTTCAACCGCCATGCGCCCGGGCGCCATGCGCAGGTGCGCGAAGCGCTCGCAGACGCCCCCACGCTCCCGGACGTGTGGCCGAGCCTCGCCCCGTACGCCGAAACCGGGCCCGTCGTCGCCCACAACATCGGCACGGAGCGCACGCTTCTGCGCGCAGCCGTTCCGCTCCACACGCCGCGCCTCTGGATTGACACGCTCGTGCTCGCACGGCTCGCGTGGCCGGATGCCCCGTCGGGCGCGCTGGAAACACTCATCCCCTATCTCGGTCTGCAACCGCAGCTCGAAGCGCTGATGCCCGGGCGCGCGCCGCACGATGCGCTCTACGATGCAACGGCGTGCGCGCTCCTCCTGCTCCACCTGCTTTCCGAGCCCGCCTGGCAGCGGCTCACCCCGCAGGAACTGGCCGACCTCCGAACCCCATGAACTCCCCGACCCGACTGCCGACCGTCTCGGTCATCATTCCTGCATACAATGCGGAACGCTGGCTCGCGGAAGCCATCGACAGCGTTCTGGCGCAGACCTATCCGCCGCTGGAGATTCTCGTCGGCGATGACGGCAGCACGGACCGCACGGCGGAAATCGCCGCCGGCTACGGCGATGCCATCCGCCTCCTGCGCCAGCCCAATCGCGGTCCCAATTCCATCCGCAATGCTTTTCTGCCTTCCGCCCGCGGGGAATGGTTCTTCAACCTCGACAGCGATGACAAACTGCCGCCGGATTTTCTAGAGAAAATCGCCACCCAGGCCGCCGCGCTGACCGATCCGTCGATTGCGTACCTCTACCCGGACTTCCAGCATTTCGGGGATGACGATGCGTTCTTCCGCAGTGAAGAATTCTCGATGGAACGGCTCAAACAGGGGCCTTACATCGTGATGAGCGCCCTCATCCGCACAGCGGTGGGGCGGCGCTTCGGGTACAACCCTGCGCTCCCGTGCTGGATGGATTACGATTTTTACGTGACGCTCGCCGAAGCCGGGTTCCGGGGGCAGGCGTTTCACGGCTGTCCGATTCTCTACCGGATTCATACGGACAGCGTCACCGGCTCTGCGCGCGCACCGGAACGGCAGCTGGAGAGCATGCGCGGCATAGTGGCGCGGCATCCGGTTTTCTTTTCGCGCCGGGAGGCGAAGCGCGCCGTCACGCGCTACAGGCTGAGCGTCGACAGCGAAGCCGCGCGCTATGGCGCCATTCTCAAGGATGTCCTGAAAGCCGCGCTGACGCCGCCCCCGGTCTGCTGCCGCCTCTGGCTCCTGATGGCGCTTCAGAGTGTGCCGCCCCTCGTCAGCGGCGGCGCCTTGGGCGGGCGTCGCCCGCGGGAAGCCGCGGAGGCGGGGCTGAGCCCGTGGCG
>CASFKR010000053.1 GCA_949295265.1 uncultured Verrucomicrobiota bacterium
CGGGTGCCGGGGGCACGGGCGCGGCGGCGGCGGGCGCCGGGGCTGCCGCCTGCGGGGCGTCCGGGACGTAAATGACCGTCAGCGTGTAGTCCCCGACCGTGATGGGAGTGGAGGGAGAAACGGAGTCGCGCTTGCGGACGGGCAGCGTATTGAGGAAGGTGCCTGTGTCCGACCCCATATCCTCGATGAGCGCGGAGCCGCCCTGAAGGGTCAGGATGGCATGGCGGTCGGAAATGCCAGGTCCGGGGAGGCGGATGCGGCAACGTTCACCGGCACCGATGACGTACATGCCATCGGCCAATTCGGCTTTGACGGGGGCTTTACCCGGTTGGAAGACGGTCAGCAGATGCATGGCACGGCAGGGAGGGTGTTGGTGAAAGGCAACGGTTGTTGCCTCATGAGGGGCGCGGTTGCCCCATGGGGGGCGGTTGCCCCATTCAAGCGCGGTTGCCCCATTCAAGCGCGGTTGCCCCAGGGGAGGCGGTTGCCCCATGAGGGGCGGACCGCCTAGCGGGAGGAGGCGCCGGGGCGGCGCGTCGCCTGATTCCGGCTTTGGCGCGCTTCGTTGAGCGCCTTGAGCTCGCCCTCAATGCGGGCGAAATCGACGCGCGGCATTTCCGCCTCGGTGTAGACGTCGCGCGCGTTGCGGAGCGCGAGGAAGAGCCGCCCCTTCATCTGCTGCGCAAAGACGAGAATCTCGGCTTCGCGCGGCGTGACGAGCAGCGTCACCGTGCTGTAGCCCGCGCGCGACCGCGCGGCGGAAATGGTGCGCGCCGTGTCGGAGCCCGTGGCGAGGACGGTCACATTCTGGAGGACCGTGAGGGTCACGAGCTGCGCATTTTCGTCGTTGCCGTCTTCAGGCAGCGCAAACATGCCCAGCACGTCCACGTGGTCGTTCGGGCGCACATGCCCGGCGACGGCTGCGGCGCCGGAAACGGGGATGGAGACGGCGCGCATGCCGGCCTGGATTTCATCGGAGAGATTGTGCTCCATGCCGCGTCCGCCCTCGAGGTAGGTCCAGAGGATGGGCGCGCCGCGCTCGATGGAGTAGTTGAGGCGGCGCCCCACAATCTGCTGGCGGGCATCCAGTTCGATGTTGTCATCGGTGGTGCTCCGTTCAAAGACGCGGAGGGCGACGAGGTCCTCCTCCTCGATGACGGTGCCCCGGGGCAGCGCCTTGCCCGCGCCGATGACTTTGACGACGCGTTGCGTACGCAGAATATCCTCGCGCAACTTGTCGACTTCACCCCGCTTGGCATTCAGCCACGCATGGGCAAGCAGAGCGGCGAGCAGACCGATGGCCAGAGAGGCGAGAAGAACGAATTTCTGTTTCATGGTGCGCGAGTGGGTGGCAGGGGCGTGGCCGTGGGGCGGCTCAGGCGCGGTTCACGCCGATGGCCTTGGTGATTTCGTTGGCGATGGCGGTGGCCAGACGGTTGACGGGTTCCTCCTCCGCGGCTTCCACCATGACGCGGCAGAGTTTCTGCGTGCCGGAGTAGCGCACGAGCACGCGGCCGTTCTTGCCGAGTTCCTGCTCGGCGGCGGCGATGGCGGAGGAGACGTTGGGAAGGGAGGAGAGCGGCGGTTTTTCCGCCACGTCGATGTTGATGAGGCGCTGCGGAGCCTCGCGGAAAATGGAGGCGAGTTCGGAGAGCTTGCGCCCGGAGCGCTTCATCGCTTCGAGAAGCTGCAGAGCGGAGACGATGCCGTCGCCTGTGGTATGCTTGTCGAGGAAGATGACATGCCCGGACTGTTCGCCGCCGAGCGACGCGCCTTCCTTCTGCATGAGTTCGAGCACGAGGCGGTCGCCCACGCCGGCATCGAGCCAGCGGATGCCCATCTTTTCGAGCACGAGGCGCAGCCCGAGGTTCGACATCGGCGTGAGGATGACCGTCTTGTTGCGCAGGGCGCCGGTTTCCAGCATGGATTTGGCGCAAATGGCGATGGTGTGGTCGCCGGAGACCTCGTTGCCCTTTTCATCCACGGAAATCAGGCGGTCGGCGTCGCCGTCAAACGCGAGCCCGATGTCGGCCCCGCATTCGACGACTTTGCGGCGCAGATCTTCCGTGTACTGGGAGCCGCAGCGGTTATTGATGTTGGTGCCGTCGGGTTCCGCATGGATTGTGATTACCTCGGCGCCCAGTTCGGAGAAGATGGTCGGGGCGACGGCATAGCTGGCGCCGTTGGAGCAGTCGAGCACGATGCGCATGCCCTCGAGCGTGTACTCGGCGGGGAAGGTCGTTTTGCAGAATTCGATGTACCGGCCGGCGGCGTCGTCGATGCGGCGGGCGCGGCCGATCTGGTCGGCCGGGGGCGGGGTGAGCGACAGTGTGCCGCTGTCCAGATAGCTTTCAATCTGCGCTTCGAGGGCATCGCTGAGCTTGAAGCCCTTCGAGGAGAAAATCTTGATGCCGTTGTCTTCGAACGGATTGTGGGAGGCGGAAATTACGATGCCTGCGACGCAGCGCATGGAGCGCGTCAGATACGCAATGCCGGGCGTGGGGAGGGGCCCCGTGAGCAGCACGTTGACGCCCATCGAGCAGATGCCGGAGGTGAGCGCGTTTTCGAGCATGTAGCCGGAGAGGCGGGTGTCTTTGCCGACGAGGATGCGGTTGAGCCCCGTGTGCCCCTGCTTGAGAACGAAGGCGGTCGCGCGGCCGATGGCCAGTGCCATCTCGGCGGTCATGGGGTGTTGATTGGCGATGCCGCGGACGCCGTCCGTACCGAAATATTTACCCATAAAAGAATCGATGTGCGGGAAAAAGAGAAACCGGACCGGATGCGGGTTCCCCCGGCGGCGGCACGTTCGGTGCAAGGTGCGGGGTCCGTCCGAGTCTGTAAAATGTGCCGTCGCTGACCGCGATGGTAGCAAAAAAACGGTTCAAGAGAAAGTATTGCGCGCGGAGCGGCGCGCAGGCATGGCTTGACGGGGCGGGGCGCGTCCGGTAAGGTGCGGAGAGCAACGGACGAAAGGAGATTGTTACGATGAAAAACGGACCAGTGATTCGCATTGGGGTCAGCGCCTGCCTGATGGGGCGAGCCTGCCGATACAACGGCACCGCCAAACGGTGCGACTGGGCGTCGGTCGGCACGGAGGACGCGGGTGTGGTGTGGTTGCCGTTCTGTCCGGAGCAGGCAGCCGGGCTGGGGACGCCGCGGCCGCCCATTGAACTGGTCGGCCGCGATGCCGCCGCCGCGCTGCTGGACCCGCCGGGTATTTACGAAGTGGCCTCCCGCCGGGATGTCACCGCTGCCTTGCGCGGCGCCTGCGCACAACAGGCGGACCGCTGGTACGCTTTCGCAGATGCGCCGGACGCCTTTCTGCTGAAGGCCCGGTCGCCCAGTTGCGGGCGCTGTTCTCCGCTGCACGACTGGTCCGGGCAGGAAATCGGGACTGCGCCCGGCGAATGGGCGCGCACCCTTTCAGTGCGGTTTCCCGGCACCCCCGTATTTACGGAAGAGGAGCTTCCGGCACTCGCGGCATGGATTGCTCAAAAACGTGCGGAAACGGGGCCGGCAGACGGGGTTTGTACCCGCTGAAAAACCGAAATGCTTTTTTCGCTTGCACCCGGCCGCGGGATTTGATAGCTTTCTGCCCCACATCCATGATGGCGAGAGTAGCTCAATTGGTAGAGCACCAGATTGTGGATCTGGGTGTTGCGGGATCGTGCCCCGTCTCTTGCCCCAATTTCAGACCGCTTCCGGACGCCGGAGGCGGTCTTTTTTTTTTGCCAGGGCGGGGCGGCGGAGCCGCCATTTCTGCCGGTCGGGCGGCGGTTGCCGCTTGAAAAGGCCGACCGGCCGCGGGCGCTGGCGTATGAGGCGGCCGCCCACGCCGAGGGCGGCAAAGCCAGCGCAGATACGACGGCGTGGCAGATGGGGCCACTGGGGCTACTGGGGCCACTGGGGCAGATGGGGCTACTGGGGCCATTGGGAGTGGGGCAGATGAGGCCACTGGGGCTACTGGGGCCACTGAGGCTACTGGGAGTGGGGCAACTGGGAGTGCTGCGCTGGCAGGGGCGCGGCACGGGTGCGCCGGGCGCGGGCGGGGCGGATTAAGAAATTCGGTATGCCTGGAAATTCGGGCGGCTTGTATTTGTCGGGAATAATGCTAAAATGCGGACAATGCCCGACTGCCTGCCATTCTGCCAGTCTCGATTCCCCATTCTTTTCGCTATGAGCCAACATCAGGAAAAACACCTTTCCTCCGAACATAGTCCGGCGCAAATTCTGAAGACGAATCTGGCGATTACCCGCCTGCATCTTTGGATCGCGCTCGGCGTGTCCGTCGTCTCCTTTCTGTTTTATGCGCTGACCACGCTTGTCCCGTATGCGGTTCCGGGTGAACCGTCATCGCTGCTGGCGGCTGCCACGGGCACGGAAATCGACTTTTCTGCACGCTACTGCGTCTGGAAAGGCATCGTGCGTTTTGCGGCGGCCCTGGTGCCGACCGCCTCTTTCGTCTTCTGGATCAACCTCCTGCATACGGCGTTCAGCGCGCTGGTTCTGGGGCTGACCTTCCTGGTGACGGCGCAGTTTTTCCTGTGCCTCATCGACCCGCGCACGCTCAAGGATTACGTTGAGGAAAAGGACGATTTCCATCTGCGGTTTGTGACCATTGCCGCGGGTGCGTTCAGTGCCGTTGCGCTGATGTTCTCCGCGCCGTACTGGTTTGCCGCCACGCAGCCGTATCCGTATGCCTTTTACCTCTCCTGGCTGCTCCTGACCTTTTTCTTCCTGCTCCGGTACGCCTCCAGCCGCCGTCTGCGCAACTTGTATCTCTTCCTGGTGCTGACGGGTCTGGGCATGGGGCAGACGGCGAGTTTCATCGGGTTTGCGCCGCTGACGCTTCTGATTGCGCTGTATCTGCTCTGGAGCGACGACCGGCTTTCCATCGGGATGTTCCTGCGGTTTGTTCTGGCCGTCCTGGTGCCGATGGTGCTGATGATCGCGCTCGAAATCTACACCTTTTCGCTGTCGGAAGGCTGGGCGATTTTCGCCGCGGCGGAGGAGAAAACCTGGACCTTCCTCGTCAAGCAGGAACTGCGGCAGATTGTGCTGGGGGTCATCACCTCGATTCCCCGCGTCTGGTGGCTGATTCTGCTGTCGCTGACGGTGCTGCCGTTCCTGGCGGCGATTCTAACGGCCTCGCGCGCGCTGAGCGGCCGCAATACGGTTTCCATTTTCGCCCTGAATGTGGTCATCGGCATTACCGCCGTCCTGGTGCTGCTGGATTTGCGGTTCTCGCCGTGGCAGTTCTACAATGTGGAGTCGCTCCAGATTCTGCCGTACTGCATGGTGGCGATGAGTTTCGGCTATGTGATCGGCTGGGGCATCCTGCTGGCATTGGAGTCGGATCAGCCCGATACGGTTTCGCTGGCGGAGCGGATTGCCATCATCGTCCTGGCTTCGCTGCTGATGGTTTATACCGTTTTCAACAACCGGGATGACGCCCGGCTTTCCGGGCAGCGGTTTGTGCAGCGTTTCACGGACGGCGTGCTCGACCATCTGCGCGGGCGCAACTGGCTGGTGACCGTCGGCCCGCTCGATTCAAGCCTCTCCCTGCGGGCGCGGGAGCGCGGGCTGGATTTGCACATCATCAACCTGGGGCAGGGGTCCTCGACGTTCGCAACCGCCAATTACAAAGGGGATTTGCCGAGTGTACGTCTGCAGAATGTGGCGGATATCGGCACGATGCCGTTGCTGCGCGAATGGATTGCCGAGCGCGCCGACGGCGGTGAAAATCTTGCGCTGATGGGGATGCCGGATATCTGGAGCCTCGGGAATTACGATGTCGTGCCCTACGGCCTGGCCTTTTTCGGTGAATCCGAAGAGAAAGCGAAGGCGTTCGCCACCGACCCGGAGTACCCGAAGATGATTGTCGGCATCATGGACGCGCTTGAAAAGGACTTTGAAGCCGTCCCGGAGGATGCGTACAGCCGCATCGAGTTCAACGAGAACTATATCCGCCGGCAGACCTCCTTTATTGCCAACAACACGGCGTATCTGATGGATCAGAACGGGCTCCGCGAGGAGGCGTTCGCGGTGTACGACCGCGCGCTCAAGTTCGATCCGGACAACATCTCGGTGATGCTCAACTGGGCCACCATGATTCAGCAGGGCATCCAGACGAACCGCCTTGATGAGGTCCGCGCCACGCTGGAAGCCTTCCAGGAGAAGGGCACAACGCCGCCGACCATCTGGCGCCTTTCCTCGATGTACGGCTATGTGGCGAACCCGCAGGCGTTTGCCAGCCTCGGCTGGACATGGGCGCTTTCGGGGCAGTCGGAGCTGGCGCTCCATTCGCTGCGCCGTGCCTCGCAGAACGTCGACTCCATCGGGCGCGCCCGCATTCAGGCGCTGATGGCGGATTTGTACATGCGGACGGGTGATTTCGTCGCTTCGGAGGAGTCCTACAGGGAGGTCCTCAAGAACGACGCGATGAATCCGAACGCGCTGATCGGCATGATGCGGCTGTGCGTCAGCCAGGAGAAGTTCGATGAAGCGCGGAAATACCTGGCGCAAGCCCGCGATGCCGGCGTGACGGACGACCGCATCCTGTTCGAAGCGGCAGCCATCGAACTGGCGGCCGGTGAAACAGACCGCGCCCGCGTCCACGCCGAAACGCTCCGCGAACTGGACCGCGAGAATCCTTCCGTCTTCGTGCTCCTTTCGCACATCTATACGCAGAATTTCGAAAAGGCCACCCGCACCGGGGATCAGGCCAAGCGCGAAGAAGCGCTCAAAGATCTCCAGCGGGCGTCGGACGAACTCATCCGCCTGAAGGGCGCCAATGACTTCCTGGCGCTCTTCATGCGCGGCCGCACGGCGATGATGACGGGCCGCTATGCCGAAGCGCGCGAAGATTTTCAGCGCGCGGTCCGCGTCAGTTCCGGCGGCGATATCATCCCGGTCATGGACCTGCTGCTCCGCATGGATTATGCGCTCACCGATGAGAGTTCCGCCGTGCGCCACGCGCGCGAGCTGCTCGCCATCAACCCGGATCACGCATTTGCGAACTACATTCTCGGGTCCGTGCAGCTCTCCAACGAGCATTACTCCTCGGCCGAGGACTATCTGGAGCGTTCACTCCAGTCCAACCCCAATTCCATCTTCACGATGAACGATTTGGCGTGCGCCAAACTCGAGCTCAACAAGCTGGAAGAAGCGGAGTCCCTGGCGCGCCGTGCGCTGGCCGTCGACAACACGCAGGCGCCCGTCCTCGATACGCTGGGGTGCGTCCTGCTGGCAAAAGGGGACACCGCTTCGGCGCGCGAGGCCTTCGAAGAGGCGCTTCGCCACGACAAGGAGAATCCGTACATCCACCTGCACTATGCGCAGGCGCTCGTGCGGCTCCGCGATTTCGAGCGCGCCACCGAAATCGTCCGCCGCGTACAGGTGGCTGCCGACCAGTTCTCGAATGCCGACAAACGGCGTCTGCAGGACGTGATGCAGCAACTTGCGGACCGCTAGCCGTCTGCCCGGCCCCCCCCCTTTTCATCCCCATCGTTCCGGCGGGACGGTGGGGATCCTTTTCAGCCATGAATCCACGCACGGACGCAGACACGGAAACAGCGCAGCGCCCCGGGGCCGCCCCGGAGGCCGTTGCGTCGGCACCGGCTTCTGCAGCCCCCGCACGCGCCTCCGCCTCCGGGCGCGTCCGCATCGGCATGTTCGATTCCGGCATCGGCGGCATTTCCGTGGCAAAGGCGTTTTTGCGACTCCGCCCCGAAGCCGAGGTGCGCTATGTGGCGGACTGGGAATACTGTCCGTACGGGACGAAGGACCCGGCGGTCATCCTTGACCGGGCGCGGGCCCTGACGGCGCAGCTGCTTGCGCAGGGCTGTCAGGTCATCGTGCTGGCCTGCAACACGGCTTCGGCCGTTGCGCTGGCAACGCTGCGCGCGGAACATCCAGGAGTTCCCTTCGTGGGGATGGAGCCCGCCATCAAACCGGCCGCCGCGCAGTCGCGGACCGGGGTGGTCGGCATCCTGGCGACGGGACCCACGCTCCATGGCGACTTGCTTCGTCACACCGCCGAGCGCCACGCGCGCGGCGTGCGCATCCACGCGGCGGAAGGCGAGGGGTTCGTCGCACTGGCGGAATCCGGCAACTGGGATTCGGCGGCGGCCGTCGCAACGGTGCGCCGCGTGCTGGAGCCGCTCCTCTCTGCGCAGTGCGACCCCATCGTGCTGGGCTGCACGCACTATCCGCTCCTGCTTCCGGCGCTTCGGAAAGCCGCGCCGGAAGCGCGTTTCCTCGACCCGTGCCCTGCCGTGGCACGGCGGATCGCCTTCCTCTGCGACCGGATTGCGGGCGGTTCGTAGCCGCACCGCCGCTGACAGCGCTTAATCGCGGCGGTTCGAGAGAATGCGCAGAATGGTGAGGAAGAGGTTGATGACGTCGATGTAGATGCTGGCGGCTACGGAAATCGCATTGTGCGTGGTGCGCGGGACGCGGTCGGCGCGCCCCCAGTCAAGCCCGATATAGCCGCAGAAGGTCAGCAGAATAATCCAGTCCAGAAACGCAGGGGCGGGGCGCCCGAGCAGCATCGCGATGCAGACGACGGCAATGACGCCGATCAGCGAGAAAAAGAGCATCCGCGCAATGCCCCGGAAGAAGCCGGGAAAGGCCGCGCCCAGCACCATCATGCAGGCGGTGACGGAGCCCGTGTAAAAGACCGCCTGCGAAACAATCTCCGCGGCATGTTCCGGATTGACGGCTTCCACCTGCGCGATGGCCAGCAGCACGCAGCAGCCCAGCGGAACGACGATGAGGTTGTAGCCGAGAAAGGCGGCAACCGCGCTCCGGGCGGCGTGCACCAGCCACATGCCGCTCAGGCAGAGCGCAAAATAGACGAGAAAGAAGCCCAGCGGCGGAATCGAGAGCAGCGTCTGGAGCGGCACATGCCGGACGATGAGAAAGTTGACGGCAAAGCCCCAGAGCAGGACGCCGCCAATGGTCAGGTGAAATTGCGAGGCGGAAATCTGGCGCCCGATGGAATCGGCCCAGCCGCGCTGATAGACGGAGGTATTCATGGTGTGTGCCGCAGGAAAGGGGTTGCCGGGCGGGGAAAAGGTGTGTGCGTCCGAAGTCGCTTTCGGAAAAGGGACGGGGAGAGGGAGTCGGGAGGTGAGGTGGCGGCTGACCCGGGGCGTCAGACGTCCTGGAAGACCTGCCCGCGGACGGGAATGTCGACGCGGCGGATGCCGACTTGCTCGGTGAGATTCTTCTGGTTGGCGAGGCAGTATTCCGGCTCGCCATGGACGCAGAAGGCGCGTTTCACGGAGGGACCGAGCGACTGGGCGAACCGGATGAGCCCGAGCCGGTCGGCGTGGGCGGAGAGGCCGTTGATGGTGAAAACGGTGGAGCGCAGCACATGCTCTTCCCCGTAGATTTTGACGGGGGAGACGCCGTCGACGAGGCGCCGACCGAGCGTGTTCTCCGCCTGGAAGCCCGTGATCAGGACGATATTGAGCGGGTCCTCGATGGTGTTCTTCAGGTGGTGCAGGATGCGCCCGCCTTCGCACATGCCGGAGGCGGAGAGGATGACGAGCGGGCCCTTCTTCGTGTTGAGCGCCATCGAGTCTTCGACCGATTGCGTGAAGTGCAGATTGGGGAAATCGAAGGGGTCCTCGCCGCGGTTGACGATGGTCCGGGTGCGGCCGTTGAACAGGTCGGTGTGGCGGCGCGTGATTTCGGTCGCTTTTGCGGAAAGGGGGGAATCGACGTAGACCGGAACCGGCGGCACGGTGCCGTCTTTGATGAGCTGGTGGAGAAGCCAGAGCACCTGCTGGGTGCGCCCGACGGCGAAGGTGGGGACGATGAGTTTGCTATGGTGCTGGGAGATGAAGCCGATGTAATCCTTGATGCGGCCGCGGATATTTTCGCGCCCGGGATGCTCGCGGTCACCGTAGGTGCTTTCGGTGATGAGCACATCGACGTCGGGCACGGGCTGCGGATCGCACAGAAAAGGGGTGTCCCACTGCCCGAGGTCTCCGGTGAAGAGAAGGCGCCGGTTGCGTCCCTGCTTCCGGTAGTCGAGCGCCACGGTTGCGGAGCCGAGGATGTGCCCGGCATCGTGGAAAGTGGCGCGTAAGTCGAGCCCCGGGACGGGGGTGAACGTCTCCCCGTACGGGAAAGGGCGCATGAGGGCGACGGTGTTTTCGACATCCCGGACGTCGTAGAGCAGTTCGAAGGGATTTTTCCCCTGGCGGGTGCGCTTTTTGTTGACGTATTCGACGTCCTTTTCCTGCAGGTAGGCGGAATCGCGGAGCAGAATGTCGCAGAGGTCGCGCGTGGCGGGCGTCGTGTAAATCGGCCCGCGATATCCGGCGCGCACGAGAGCCGGGAGGCGCCCGCTGTGGTCGATATGCGCGTGGGAGAGGATGACGGCGTCGATTTCTTCAGCCGGAAAGGGCAAGGCGCGGTTGGCTTCGAAGGATTCCTTGCGCCGCCCCTGCAGGAGCCCGCAATCCAGCAGAATGCGATGGCCGTTGTATTCCACGGCATGCATGGAACCGGTGGTTGTTTGCGCCGCGCCGACAAAGCGAAGATTCAGCATGACAAGCCTCCTTGGATTCGAAAATCAATTCTATTGTCTAATGCCATGATACTGTTTCGCATCCTTTGTTTCAACTGCTGCACGCCGCAGGCTTATCCCGGATTTTTGAGCCGCACGGAGGGGGGGCCTGTTTTGTGTCAGGTGAGGCTGCAAATCCGGTGTAAACGCCATTTCGGCTGAAAGGGACAGTGGAAGAAGGTGATGATTCGCACCTTTTTTGCCGGGATATCGGGGGCGTGTTTCCCTATGCTCTGTTTGCGGGTTCCTTCAACGGCACTTTGCCCGGGAACTGCACTTGAAGACTACCGTCCATGAAGGAAGACCGGAGTACAGCCGCATGAAACTGAAACAGCCATACGATGAGATTGTTCATTGGGGATATGATATGCCCGACGATTACAGGGAGATTGAGGACTGTTTTCTGAGCAATCTGGAGGCTCCGGTCGTGCGCTATGCCGGACGGACCTTCAAGTCATATTACGCCGTTGAGTGGTGTTATTTTGGTTATCACATCATTGATCCGACGCGCTCGCTGGCGCGGATGGTCGCCCGTTGCGTAGAGAAAGCCGGAATCAGCCCGTGGCCGCAATGCGACTTTCTGCATATGCTCATGAGGGATTTGGGGTTCAATCCCTTTGGCGGGCGTGTAACGCTGGCGGACAGAGCCGCTTTCTGGACGATGTTTCCGGGGGTCATGTACGATTTTCTGGCGGATTCGTATGTTTCTGAATTTGTCCGATTCTATCCGAAGCCGGACCATTCGGTCTTTCGGGTGATCAATAATCCGTTCTTCTATCGGGATGCCCATGCCTCGGAGAAACGGCTGGTGGTCCTTGCGGAGACGGATGGCGTGCCGTTCGCGCTGGATCGGACAAAAGTTGTGCCGACGCCCCGGCTGCTCGCGTATGAAATTGCCGTGCTGATCCACGGTTTGCACGATGAAGGGCTCGTCCGTTCCGTGCGGGATTCGCTGATACCGGTCATTGCCGAGGCGATGTCCGACTGCAAACTGACCCCGAAACCGCGGGACCCCGTCCGGCGCGGCTGAGCCGCTCGCTCTGACACCCTTTCATGGAGTGGAGTCCTGTGATGCGGTGCCGGCTTTTGTGCAGCACATTGAAAATGAAGATGATTCG
The DNA here is from genome assembly GCA_949295265.1 of uncultured Verrucomicrobiota bacterium. Lineage (GTDB taxonomy): Bacteria > Verrucomicrobiota > Kiritimatiellia > RFP12 > UBA3636 > JAEDLN01. The sequence continues at coordinate 11,701 of CASFKR010000053.1, forward strand.
TTCTTGAAAGGCGGAAGATGAACACGCACGCACCCCTGAAGGAAATCTTTTATCCGCTGGAAGGCGGTGAAGGTATGACGCCTGAGGACTATCGGCGGATTGAGGCCTGTTTTATGAGCAATCTTGAGGCTCCAGTCGTGCGTTGCGGCGATGCGCCCTTCAAGGCCTACTACTCCGTTGAGGTGAATTATTGGGGATTTCATACCATTGATCCATCCCGTTCGCTGGCGGAGATGGTATTGAAGTGTATACGGGAGAGGTCTGATGAGAATCCATGGCCGGCATGTGACATGTTGTACAGGTTGCTTACAGACATTGGATTTGTTTTCGACCGTCCGGCGGTGGGTGAAAGGATCGCATTCTGGACCTTGTTTCCCGATGGGACGCTCGAATTCCTGTCCCGCTCGTATATCGGAAACAGGATTCATATGTCTTCGAAGCCGGGAGGGCATATCCTCCGGGTCCTCAACAATCCGTTCTTCTACAGGACCGAAAATGGTTCGGAGAAACGGCTGGTGGAAATTGCGGAGCATGAGGGCATTCATTATGCGCTGGACCTCATCAAGTTCATGCCGTCGCCGGAAGCGCTGGCAAATGAGATTGCCTGGCTGAATCATGGCTGGGAAAAGCCCGGTCTGGTGCCGTCTGTTCGGCAGGCTCTGACGAAGCCCATTGCCGAGGTGATGTCCGATTGGGGGCTTCTGCCCGAAGCGTAGGCGGTGCCGCGCAGCTCTGTGCGTCCGATCCTGGCGTTTCGGAATCATCGGGGGTTTGAGTGCGGTGGTAACGGTGTGGCCCGCTCCATCGCTGCCGACACGACGAACACGACGGACAGGACGAACACGACGGTCAGGACGAACACGACGAACAGGACGTACGTCGGCTTCGCCTCCGCCGCCTCGATCGCATCCTCTTTGCGCGTTCCGGGGCCGACGGTGAACCAGCGTCTGTGATAGCCCGGAGGGCTTCCCCATTGTACCCGTGCCTCGGGATTCGCCCCCCTGCGAGGGTCGTGGCGGCGGCTCCGAGCCGCACGGATGCGCCGGCAGCGGCGTGGCAATGCGGTGGCGCTATCCGGCGCTGCTGGGGCCACTGGGGGTGCTGCGCGGCCAATAGGCTCGCAGCAGGAAGAAGGCGAGGACGGCCGCGCAGAACATCGTCAAGGGAACATTGAGCCAGAGTCCCGTGAGCCGCGCCGGATAGAGCAGGACCAGCAGAAGCACCGGGAAAAGGAGCGACTGGCAGACGGTCAGGATGGTCGCCGGAACGTAGGCGGCAATCGCCTGCAGATAGCTTTGCGTGCTGAAGACGAACCAGCGCGTGAGGTAGCACAGGCAGAAGAGGCGCAGGGCAACCGTTGCGGTGCGGATGAAGTCCGCGTCCACGTCTTTGATGAACAGCGTGACCATCCTGTCCGGGAACAGCACGAGGACAAGCGCCGGGACGAGCGAAATGACCCCGGAATACGAAAAGCAGTACCGCTCGAGCGACCGTACCCGCGCCTGTTTCCCGGCACCGTAATTGTAGCCGACGGCGGGCTGCATCGAGTCGAGCGTGCCGTAAATCATCGAAGCGATGAAGCTGTCCGCATACATGAGCATCCCGAAGATGGACACCGCCGAGGCGCCGCCGAAGCGCACGAGAAGGATATTGATGAGGATGGCCGAAATGCGCCCGGAGAGGTTGGAGAGCAGGGTGGGGGCGCCGCAGGCGAGAATCTGCCTCATCATGCTGCGGGTGGGGCGCGGGCGGCAGAACCGCAGCTGCAGATTGCCCCGCGCAAAGAGCCCGAGCGCAAGCGCCGCGCAAAGGAACATGGACAGGCACGATCCCGCCGCCGCCCCGGCGATGCCCCAGCCGAAGACGAAGAGGAAGACAAACTCGAATCCCGCGCCCAGAAAGGACATGAGGATGTTGAGCACCATGCTGGTCCGCACCCGGCTGCAGATTTTCAGGTAGTTGTCCACCGCAAAAACGATGGTGGTCACCGGCGAGCAGAGCGCATAGACGCGCAAATACTCGACGGCGCTCCGGGCAAACGAGCCGTCGGCGCCCATGAGCCGGACCAGCGCCGGCGCGAAGAGGTACAGCACGGCGCCCATGACGGCGCCGGACGCCGCAATCAGCACGCAGGAGCAGGAAAAAATGTTGTTCGCTTCGCGGTCTTGCCCCCTGCCGAGCCCGATGGAAATCGGAACGGAGGAGCCGACGCCGACCAGATCGGCAATGGCAAAGTTGAGAATGACGAGCGGAAAGACGAAATTCAGCGCGGCAAAGGCTTCGTTTCCGAGGAGGCGTCCGACAAAGATGCCGTCCAGGAAGACGTACAGCGAAGAGGCGAGCATGCTGACCGCGCCGGGGATTGCCATCCAGAGGAAGAGCCGCCCGGGGTGGCTGTTCAGGAAAAATGCCTGCGTTTTTGCGGAGATTTCTTCCGGTTGCGGGCCGGCGGTGGGCGCGGAGAGCGGGGGAACAGCCGTTTCAGGTTTGGTTTGGGGAACGGTTGCGTTCATGTTCAAGAGAAGAGCAAATGTGAGCCGCAAAATACTCGAGGGCGTCAACAAAGGTGTCCGAGAACTGTTTCACGGTTTCCTCGGTCGTGGTTTTTTCAGCCTGATAAAGGGGGCGCAGCAGTGTTTTGGCGACGCGACGTCCTTCTGCGGTCAGATGAATCTGTTTTTCGCGGTGGTCTTTTGGCGAAGGGGAGAGTTTCACCCACTTTTTCTGTGCAAAATCCCGGATGCAGGTATTGATGGTTGTTTTGGGCATGAGCCAGTCTCGGCAGAGCTGCATCTGCGTATGTGCCGCCCCGTCATCCAGCGCATAGAGAACGGACAGTGCGTTTTCGTTCAAATGCCGGTCCCGGGCAAAATAGTACCAGGCGCTCATGAGTTGGGTGTTGGCAAGGGAAATCCGCCGGGCGAGCAGGAATGTGTTTTTGTTCATCGTACGACCTCGTACGAATAAGAGTCGTCCGAAATCGTATCAATGTCAAGTCCTCCTGCGTCGGCTCCGCCGCTATCTGGGGCTACTGGGGTCACTGGGGCTGCTGGGGCTTCTGGGGCTACTGGGCTGCTGGGGCCACTGGGGCACTGGGCTGCTGGGGCCACTGGGGCTACTGGGACCACTGGGGCTACTGGGAGTGCCGCGCGACATACGGTGGCGAGCCGTCCTGTCCGTCCTGTCCTGTCCCGTCCTGTCCTGTCCGGTGGTGCAACGTGTTGCGAGAGGAGAGGGGGCGCCGACGGTTGACGCACCGCCGCAAAACACCCATCATGGTGCCAATGGGTGAGCGGCAGCGGTGCCGCCGTCATCAAAAGCGAAATGTGTCCGGTAACGGGCATCCACCAATTTATTGTAGCGTGTCATGAAGATTCCCATGTGCTTCCGTGCCGGTCTGACGTTGCTGGCGATGGGTTTGTGTGTGAGCCAGGGCGAGGTCATCTGGCTGGAAGGGGAGGCGGGCGAAACGGCCCTGCCCGTAAGCCGCCACGGCTGGGGGCAGACCGGACACCTCTCCGGCGGCAACTGGCTGAATCTGAATGTGGATGCCGACAAGGTGGAGGCGACGCTTCCTGCGGAGGGCGGCATCATCCGCTGGCCGTTCACCGTGCAGGAGGCGGGGCGGAAGCAAGTCTGGCTCCGCATCGGGTACGAGTTTGCCCGGTCCGCCTTTTCGTGGCGGCTGGATGACGGTGCCTGGACGCGCGTGGAGCCGAAGACGCTGACGGAGGATTTGCAGCCCATCGAATTCTTCTGCGAAGTGGCGTGGCTCCGGGTCGGGGAGGCGCAGCTCGCGCCCGGCGCCCATACGCTGGAAGTCCGGTTCCAGCCTGAGCGCAACCGCGAGAACAAGCTCAACCGCGTGCTGTTCGCGTGCGACGCCATCTGCATGGCGGAAACCTTCCGTCCGGACGGCTGGCGGCGTCCGGGCGACCCGGCGGTGCGCGATGCGCGCGACCGCGCGGCGGCTGCGCACGTCTTCCGGGTGCCGTCTGCGGCGGCGG
>CASFKR010000054.1 GCA_949295265.1 uncultured Verrucomicrobiota bacterium
CGATCAGGCGCAGGATTCCTTCCAGTGGTTTGTATGCCTGTGGCGATTCGTCTATCGTACCGGGACAAACGGAGGTGGAGAAGATGCCGTCCATGGATTTCTCAAAATCTTCCATCCCGATATTTTTCTTGGCGGCGTTCCTCGACATGGCGCGTCCGGCTCCATGCGGGGCGGAACAGAGCCAATCCGCATTGCCCTTGCCCACGCAGATAGCAATGCCGTCGCGCATGTTGAAAGGCAGGCAGAAACGTTCCCCTTCTTGGGCTGCAACAGCTCCTTTGCGGAGCATGGGATATTCCTCGCATACGGAAATATAATTGTGCGTGGTGAATATGGATTCCGTGCATTTGGCCTTGCAAAGCTTTTTCAGTATGGCAAAGACACGGTCGCGGATGACCTGGTGGTTATAGACGGCATACGCCTGTGCCACGACCATGTCGGACAGATAGCCGCAGAGCGCGTCTCCCCACAGATAGCCGATGAACTGCGCCCGTTTGGGATTCTGTGCGATGTTGTGCCAATGGTTGGCCACCTTTACCCCCACGTTCCGGGAACCGCAATGTATCGTGAGCCATCCCTCATGCGTCTTGTCATCCTCACCGTATTCGATGAAGTGATTGCCTCCGCCGAGTGTGCCGAGGCTTTTATAAAAGACGGCTTCCTGAAGCTTTATCCTGCGGCAGAAGTCCGAGACAAAACGGGCGTCTATGCGCGGGGCTTCGTTAATCAGTTCGGGAGCGGACGACCGTGCTTTTTGATATTGCGAATTGAGGAATCGGAACAGTTCCTTTTCGTTCAGGCTGTTCTTCTTGCAAATCTCCATGCCGGTCGGGATGGCTTCACGGATTTTGTGGTCAAGCAAAGCTAAATCTTCCGGTGCGACGGCGGAAGAGAGCCTGTGCATGGAAACGGTGCATCCGATGTCCACGCCCACATGGTCTGGGTTGACGTATGCCCCGATTCTGTATGCCGTGCCCACATTGCAGGAATTCCCTGCATGTACGTCTGGCATCTGCACCATTCTGACCGACTCGAAAGCCGGATGGTCGCATTGTGCCTTGACCCATTGTAAGGCTGCTTCCTCGATGTTTTCAGCATAAATGGTTGCTGAGGTGTATTTACCTGTTATCTCCATAGTTTTTATACCGATGTATCTTCATGCCTTTCTGCGAAGTCCGCAAAAGCAAGAACATCGCCTCTTGTGTCCACAACCGTTTGCGTGCCACCCTCCACGACACAATAGGAACCTATTCCCAACAATTCGCAGGCATGCCGCATCGCAGCATCCGTATTTGTGTCTTTGGGAAAAACAATGTGTACCCCATGGAACCAGTAGCCATTGGGGCATGTGGCATAGAATCTCCATTGTGCCCTTTGCGCACATAGGAAATCCAATAGCCTGCCCAATTGGTCTTGGCCGGCGGGCATTTCCACGCAATGCCCATCGCCAAAACACGAAAAGAAATCTGTTACGTCGTGCAGTTCAAAAATCATGTTGTTTCTACGATAGCAAAGCCAGTATGCCGGCGCAGGCCAATGCCGCTACCACCCAAAAGATGAATGACAGGCAACCGGATACCGTCTCTGTGATTTTGTCAATGATGTTCATGCATGAGTTTTCATTGATGGCAAGACGCAGGCCGTCCTCACGCTGTCCAACGGGAAGAAGGTCAGCCGCGACCAGATCGCGCCGGAACACTTTTCCCGCTGGATCGACTGGGCGAAAACCCGCAAGGTCGCGCTGGATTTCAACCCCTCCTTCTTCTCGCATCCGATGGCGTCGAGCGGGTTCACCCTGAGCAGTCCGGACAAGGCGGTCCGCCGTTTCTGGATCGATCACGGCATCGCCTGCCGCAAGATCGCCGAAGCCTTCGGGCGTGAACTCGGAAACTGCTGCATCACCAACTTCTGGGTGCCGGACGGGTTCAAGGACACCCCCTTCGACCGGCTCGCTCCGCGGGAGCGTCTCCGCGATTCGCTGATGGTCGTTAAGCGCGACGGGCGGCTGGAGGAATTCAGCCGGTCGAAACTGGCCAACGGCATTGAGCGCTCGTTGCTGAAGCGGCCCGTCTCCCTCCAGAAGATCGAGGCCGTCATCGATCAGATTGTCGACGACCTGGAAAGTCGGTTCGACCTCGAGATTCCGGCGCAGGTGATTGGCGACACGGTGATGGCGGCCCTGCTCAAGATGGACGAGGTCGCGTACGTCCGGTATGCCTCCATTTACCGGCATTACGAGGATGTCGACCAGTTTATCGAAGAAGTGCGCTCGCTGAAGGCGGCGGCGCAGCGGGAAGCCGCCGCGCAGGTGTCCGCGGAACCGGAGCGCGATGCTGCGCCCGAAGCGGAGAAAGCGGCACCCGCGCCGGAGGCGGAGCCCCTGTAAAGAGCCATGGCGCGGTTGCGGAGTTTTCTGGCGGCGGGGCTTTCCTCGCACATCGACAGCAGTCTGGAGCGCAATCAGCGCATCCGGCGCCGGATTGTCTCCTCCGAACTGCCGTCGGATTCGCCCGGTCGCCTGTACACGTATATTTCGGCGGGCGGGCTGGAATTGCCGGATGACGAAAAGGAACGCCGCCGCTATGTGGCGCGGAGCCCGCGGCTGGCGATTGTTCTCGCGCTGCTGCTGCTCGTGATTTACTTCTGCTTCTGAGGCGGCTGCGGCTCAGCCCTGCTTGCCGGGGCGGCGCAGAGGAAGCGTCAGCACGAGTAGGACGGCAATCAGGAAGCCTCCGAGCGAAATGGTCTGGGCGATGGAGAGGGCGCCGAAGGAGAGGCGCTCATCGCCGCGGGTCCATTCAATCAGGATGCGCAGCGCCCCGTAGCCCACGCAGTAGGCGGCCAGCACGAGCCCCGACCCGATGGCGGGAATCAGCGGCTTGTCCGCAGATGCGGCGCCTTCCGTTTCCGGGGTGGCGGCGGGAAGCCGGTACAGGTACCGGTAGAGCGCCAGCAACAGGAAAAAGAGCACAACGCACCCCGCCGTTTCAAAGAGCTGGGAGGGGAGAACCGCCTGTCCGCCCGTTGCCTGGTCCGGGAAGGAGCCCGCCGGATAGCGTACCGCCAGAAACGAGGTGGAAGCGCGTCCGTGGCAGCAGCCGTTCAGGAAGCAACCCACCCGCCCGAAGGCCTGCCCGACGGGCACCACCACCGCAAACAGGTCCAGCAGCGCAAACGCCGGGTAGCGGTACCGGCGGCACAGCAGAATCAGCACGGGACCGGCCACGAGAATCGAGCCGTAGAACATCAGGCCGCCTTCCCAGATGCGGAAGATGCCCATCAGATCGTTCGCGTACCACGAAAAGTGTTCGGCCACAAAAAAGAGGCGGGCACCCGCCAAACCGCTGAAAACGAGAATCAGAACCATCGTGCTGAGGCGGTCCGGATCCAACCCGCGGGGACGAGCCAGTTTCTGCAGGATGGCATAGGCGCACAGGATGCCCAGCGCCATGCACAATCCGTAGGAATGAATCGTAATTTCTCCTAGACGAAACAGGATGGGATGCATATAATAGACGTATTCGAAACAGAATTTTCGGGTTCAGAATTTTCGCCCGCTCCAGTATGGTGCTTGAATGGCCCGCCCAAGTCAAGCGCGCTGACGGTTTAAAGTTCAGTCCCGCATTTCTTTCGAGGTTCAAAGAATTCCTTTTTTGAAAGACTTTTTCGATGAGCGAAGCGAATCAACCGGCGGCGGAGCCGGAGTCCGAACTCAATGCCATTCCCGTCGATACGACGAAGTGCCCCTCCTGCGGGGAAGTCATCGACGTTAAAGGTCTCGAGGCATTCAGTCAGGTGCTTTGTCCCAGTTGCGGAACGGCGATTACCGTTCCCGCGAAATTTGACCATTTCCTGCTTTTGAAGCATCTGGGTTCGGGCGGTATGGGTTCGGCCTTCCTGGCGGAAGACGAGCAGCTCGGGCGGCAGGTGGCTGTCAAGGTGATGCAGAAGTCTCTGGGCAGCGACCCGAAGGCGTTTGAAGTTTTCAAGAACGAGGCGCAGAGTGCCGCGCGTCTGAATCATCCGCATGTGGCGCAGATTCACTCGTTCGGCGCCTTCGAGGGCACGCCGTATCTGGAAATGGAGCTCGTGCCCGGCGGCAGTCTGCAGGATTTCATCGACAACAAGACGAAGCTCGATCCCGCCTTCGTCATCCGCGTCGGGTACGAAATCGCGCAGGGTCTGCTCGCTGCGGAAGGCGTCGGGCTGTTCCACGGTGACGTCAAGCCGGACAACATCCTGTTTGATGCCGACATGAACAGCAAACTCGTGGATTTCGGCATTGCGAGCCGCGCCAATCAGGGCAAGTCCGAGGAGCTTTGGGGTACGCCGTATTACATTGCTCCGGAAAAGGTTCAGAAGAAGGTCAACAGCGCCCGCAGCGATATCTATTCGCTGGGTGCCACGCTGTATCACGCCATTGCTCTGCAACCGCCGTACGATGCCGCCGATGCCGTTGAGGTCATCCGCGCGCGCTTCAAGGGACCGCCCCCGCCGCTCGAGGAAATCCGTCCCGATGTGGAGCCGGAGGTTTCGCGCATCGTCTCGCGCATGATGTACAACGATCTGTTCATGCGCTATCCCAACTACAATTCGCTGTTGGGCGACATGCAGAAGTACCTCGAAGGCGTGTCTTCGCTCCGGAAGATGGCGCCGAAGAGCCCCAAACTTTCGCACAATCTGATTACGGGCCTTGTGCCGGTCGCCGAGGACGGCAATACCCGCGGCGGCAAGAAGAAGTTCGTCATTCAGAAGGGTCAGATGGAAGCCGCCGAGCAGCAGCGTGAAATCAATGCCGCCGCGCAGGATACCATGACCGGGCGCATGCAGGCTTCCGGCAAAAAGACCATTCACTTTACCAAAAAGAAACGCAACAGCTCCCATACCGGCGCGTTTGCCGCTGTGACCGATGCGGAAGCGCAGGAGGGCTCCGGTGAGCGCGACGCCTCCCGGGGCGGTGGCGGCGGCATCGGCCTCAAGCTCGTCTTCTTCCTGGTGGTCGGCCTCGGTGGTCTCGCCATTCTCAGCGTCATCGGCTACTTCCTGTATCAGGTGATCAGTTCCGGCGAGAGCGAGAAGCAGGCGGCGGAACTCAAGGCCAGTGCCGAGACGCTGGTCGATGCGTACGTTGCCATGGAGGATCAGATCCGCACCAATGTCGTGCGGATTACGGAGATCAACGCCAAGGTCGATCCCATCTTCAAGACCATTCAGGAAACGGTCAGCAAGGCGACGCGCGGTCAGGAACTTGTGATTCCGGATCTCGAGCCGCCCCCGGAGTCCACGCCCGAGGAACTCGCGGCCGCCGCCGCGGCCGAAGAGGCCGCCGCGCAGGCCGAGGCCGCACCAGAGGCTCCCAAGGAGCCCGCGCTCACGCGCCTGGCGAAGAAACGCGCCGCAGCGCTGGGCGTTGCCAATCCTTCGCTTACCGACCTGATGGCCATGGTTGAAGCCATCAAGAAGGAGGCGAAAGAGGCGGAACTCGAGCCCGAAATCTTCGCCCTCAAAGAACTCGGCGAACCCGTTCCCGAGCCCGAAGCCCCTGCGGATGCACCCGCGGAAGAGGCTGCCGATGAGGGTGGCGAGGTCGCGGATGAGGCCGGTGACGGCTTTGCCGATGAGGGTGGCGAGGCCGCCGAAGAGGGCGGCGAAGGGGATGCCCCCGCCGAGCCCGTGGTGACCGAGTCGCCGCTCCTCAAGAAGACGCTCGACCGCATTGTGGAACCCGCCAAGACGATTCGCGCCGCCCTTCGCAAGTGCGAGCGGATTGCCGCGAATGAGACGGAGAATCCCGATCCCTCCTTTGATTCGATTCCGAAGAATGCGCCGGACGCCGTCGTCATTCGCACGGTGACGCAGCGCCGCGAGGCCATCGAACGCCGCCGTCAGCTGATTGCCGATATGGCCGTCATGATTGACAATGCCGAGAAGGCGCTCCAGAAACTTCAGGTCGCTCAGCTGCAGGTGGCCCGCGACGCCCGCCCGTATCTCAACCGGATTCAACGCGAGGATCAGGAAGCCGCCAACAAGCGTCGCGCCGAGGAACTCGCCGCCGCCAAGGAGGCGGAGGAAGCCGCCAAACGCGCCCGCGATGATGAGGAAATCAACCGCGTCCGTTCCGTTGCCGCCGGATACCAGAATCTCGTCGATACCTTCCAGTACGAAAAGTACAAGGAGCAGATGAGCCGCATGGAAGGCGAATTGCTGACGGATGCCGGCAAGGCGGAACTCAAGTTGACCATCGGCCGCATGGACAACCTCATCAGTCTCCGCGCCTGGATTCTCTCCGATCTGAAGGCCCGCGAACTCCGGAAGGGCTTCCGCAACCGCTACGATATCCGCGGCGTGAGCGTCAACGGCAAGGACCTCCTGCTCGGTCAGTCCCGTCCCAACTTCCCCATCGCGGACCTCACAATCGGCGACTGGGTCGGCTTCTTCTGGCCGCTGCTGCAGAATCGTCCGACCAACCGGACGGGTCTGAGCACCCATGAGCGCGGTACGCAGCTCTGGAATGCCGCCGTCTTCTGCTACATGCATGCCAACGGCAATCCCCAGGCACTCGAGCGTTGCAAGCAACTCGCGGAAGCCGCCTTCCAGTACCGCAGCGCGCTGCGGACCGATGCCGAGAAGGTGATTCCCATCCTCGCTGAAGGTGCCGCGGTTGCACCTGCCGAGGATGACGCGCTGTCCGACTTCTGACCGGCACCGTTTTCCCGTAAAAATCCGCAGCGGCTTGCCCGTTGCGGATTTTTTGTTTCTCCCCGCTCCTTCGCAGCATCCTTTTCCGGTTCGGGGCGTAGATTCGTGATTCTATAGAAAGACGAAACGAAAAATGCTATACTGACGGTATGAACGAAAGTCGCAAACTGCCCATCGGAATCCAATCCTTCGAAGAACTCCGCACAGAGGGGTACCTCTATGTGGACAAGACGGATTTAGTCTACAAACTGGTTACGGAAGGCAAACAGTACTTTCTTTCGCGGCCGCGGCGTTTCGGAAAGAGTCTGCTGACCACGACTTTTCAAGCTTATTTCGAGGGCAAAAAAGACCTCTTCAAAGGGCTCGCCATCGAGAAACTGGAGACGGAATGGGAAGAATATCCGGTGCTCTATCTGGATTTTACGGGTTTTAACTTCAATCGCCCGGGAACGTTCGAAGCGGCGATAAATGATCATCTCGAGACGTGGGAGAAGTCATTTGGTATCGAAAAGGAAAGTGATTTACCTGAGTCCCGCTTCCGGAAGATTATCCGGTCGGCCCGGGAGAAGACCGGCAAGCAGGTTGTCCTGCTTGTGGATGAGTACGACAAGCCGCTTCTGGAGACGGAGGGAGAAGAACGCGAACAGATTCGTTCCACGCTCAAGGGTTTCTTCGGCAATCTGAAAAGCATGGGGCATTATTTCCGTTTTGCGTGGCTTACCGGCATTACGAAGTTCGCAAAGGTTTCCATCTTCAGCGACCTTAACCAGCTCAACGTCCTTTCGATGAACAAGGCGTACGCCACGCTTTGCGGGATCACACAGACGGAGATGGAGGAAACGTTCGGTCCGGAAATCGATTCGCTGGCAGCGGCGAAAAAGCTTACCCGTGAGGCATGCCTGGGTAAACTTCGAGAGATGTATGACGGCTATCGCTTTTGTGAGGAGGAGGGAATCCCCGGTGTTTACAACCCCTTCAGCCTTATTAAAGCCTTCAGCGAGGAACGGTTCGGCCGCTACTGGTTCGGCTCCGGGACCCCTTCCTTGCTGGTCAGGGCTCTTCAGAATAACGTCGACCAGCTTCGCGAACTGCCCGCACAGGATAAACTCGCCGTAAACAGTGATACCCTCACCAGTTCCTACGAGGATAGCAACGATCCTCTGACGCTTCTCTACCAGTCCGGTTACCTTACCATCAAGGCCTACGACGCCAGGTATGATGAATTCATCCTCGATTACCCGAATGATGAGGTTCGGTACGGCTTCCTGAACGCCCTTTTCCCCTTCGTTACGCAGACGGCTGAAAAAGACCGGAAATCGCTTGTCATCAACGAAATGTCCCGCAATCTGGAGGACGGCGACGCAAAGTCCTTCATGGAGAAGTTGCAGGGGCTTCTCGCCAACCTTCCGTATCACGAGGGACCGGACGCAGCCCTGAAGTCCGAGAGCGTTTTCCGCAACTTGGTCGCCAGCATCTTCCTGCTGACCGGCAAGTTTGTCCACACCGAGAAGCATACGTCTCAGGGGCGCATCGACAGCGTGGTTGAAACGCCCGAGCACGTCTATCTCTTCGAGTTCAAGGTCGACAAGCCCGTGGAAGAGGCGCTCGAACAGATGGAGCGCAACGGTTACGCCAGGTCCTACGCCGGCGATTCGCGCACGCTCCATAAAATCGGCGCCGTCTTTTCCACCCAAACCCGTACCCTCTCCGACTGGCGCGAAGTCCTGGGCTGACGAGCCGCCCGGCCGGTGCCGTCAGGGCGTCATTTCGTCGAGGGCGGGTTCTTCGTAGAGCTGGAGGCATTTCCGAAGGAGCCCGTCATCGACGAAATAGGCGGATGTTTTGCCGGTGCGCACATCGTCATTGCGCCGGCGGATGCACGCTTGCCACACGTCGTCCGGGGGTTGCAGCACCTGCAGACGGCAGGGGATGTGACGCGAAGTATAAAACGCGCGGGCGGCATCGCGGTCCGCGCGGCGCCAGAACCCCCAGTCGAGATAGACGTCGATTCCCTGCCGCAGCAGCTCGAGCGATGTCTGCAGCAGGTAGGCGCGACACCGTGCCGCAAGCGCATCGTGCGACGTTCCGGCGTCCGGACCAAAGAGCGCGAGCATGAGCTCATCGCAGGAGAGCAGCACGCCGCCCTCCTGCGCGATGCGTTGCCGGGCCCAGGTGGTCTTGCCGGAGGCGATGCGCCCGACAATGAGGATGACCCGCCCCGTCTGCATCAGGGAGCCGACGGGAGGATGCCCGCAAGCCGGAGAAACTCGAGGTAGTGGCTCCAGTCTTCGCTCGTCACGTCATGTACGCCGGGCCGGATACTGTACCAGACGCCATCGCCGACAACCCGGGACAGCGGTGGCAGGGGCGTGGCAGGGTCGGCGGCCTCGTGGCCGTAGAGCGCCCAGACCGGGGAGGCGAGCAGGGTGGAGCGGAATTCGCCCTCGGGGTCGGCCCAGACATCGCCTTCTGCGGAGTTGACGAGCACGGGGCGCGGTGCGCAGAGCGCGAGCAGGTGGTGCTGATCGGCGGGAAGCGCGTTCTCGCGGTCGTTGTACGCCTTGTAGTTTTCGCAGAACCAGTGCGGGAATTGGTCATTGATGGCGCGGACGGTTTCGCTTTTGGCTCCGGGCAGAATGGAGCGCGAAAGCGAGGCGCCCGTGCACCCGGAGCAGTTGGAGATGATGGCGGCAAAACGCGGGTCGGTGGCACCGGCCACGAGCGCGGTTTTGCCGAGGCGCGAATGCCCCCAGACGATAACCGGACCGATGAGGTCGGGCATGGCTTCGAAGACGTCCATCCCGCGGGAAAGGCTCCACGCCCACGCGGAGATGGCGCCCCAGGAATCTGGACCGTTGGCGGGGAATCCGGTTTGCGCCTCAAACGTGCCGCGGATGCCCTTCTTCCAGCCTTCCGGATTGTCGACTTCCGCTTCGTAGTGGCGCATGGTTGCCAGCCCGCATCCGGCGGCGAGAATCTGCGGGAGGTCGTAGCGCGAGGCGGCGTCGCCGCGCGGGCGCACCGGCGCATACCACTCGGGAATCCGGATGCCGGGGTCGTGCGCGATGGCTTGAATGCCCTTGAAATTGAGTCCCCAGAAGATGGGGACGGGCCCCTTGGCGTTGGCGGGGAGGTAGAGGAGGATGCGCCAGGGGTGTGCGGCAGGCGGGTCGAAGGTGACGTCGATCTGGAGGCGGCGGGCAAGGCCGTCGAGGGCGTCCGGCGTATCATCGACAATGCGCCACGAGAGCTTGGGCGTCTGTTCCTTGGGCGGCATGTGCCCGTAGACGGTGCGCAGAAGCGTTTCGCGGATGGCGGGCTGAAGTTCGCGCTCCCATGTGGCGCGGTCGGCGGGTTCCGTGCGGCCGCCGAAGAGGAGCGGGGAGGGCGGGTTTTCGTAGGGAAGGTGAGCCGGGAGATCGGGGCGGGTTGCGGTTTGCGAAAAATCGTGCAGACCGTACCAGGAGATGCCGGGGTGATTGTTGCGCATGGGGAGGTCCTTCGGGGTTTGGATGCGGGTCGGGAGGTTGGCGGGGGCTGTTGTTTCGCGAATCATGACGGGGTAGTCGGCGGCTCCGAAATTGTCGGCAATGGCGTGGATGAAGTGGCGCCCGTCGTGCGTTTCGTAGGGGGCGCGGTCGGTCGGCAGGGCTTTCGCGAGGGCGGAGACGTAGTTGTATGCGCCAAGGACGGCGGAGCGTCCGCCGACGGTGCGCAGATACGGGGCCGGGCCCTCCGTTTTGAAGCCGAGGATGGCGAGGTCGCCGCCATGGTTGGAGACAAGGGGCTCCGTGCCGTCTCCCTGAAAATTCTCGGGATTGAACTGCACGAGAACGGCGCGCTGGTTGCGGAACCGCCAATTGGGCAGGAAGGTGTCTTCCGCGTACATGGTGCCCTGTGCCTGTGCGTCCGGGGCCGAGGGCGCATCGGGCGGCGGCGCCAGCAGCGTGAGCCCGTGTCCGTCGGCACCGACCCAGCCCGCCGTGTGGCGGATGATCAGGTTGCATCCGCTCCGGTTCTCGAAGAGGGCGACGCCCGGATATTGGGTGTTGAAAAAGACGTGTTCAAACCAGAGCGGCGCGTTTGCCGGGCGCGTGGCACCGATGCGGAAGACGGGCCAGGGGTGCTCCGGGTCGGCATAGCGGTCTTTGTAGGGGCCGAGGCTGAGCTCGGCACCCATACCGTGGATGACGCGGACGTGGTCGGGAACGTCGATGGCATCGGGGATGAAATAGACCTTGCCGGTGCGGAAGAACACGATGGGGCGGCCCGCGTTCAGGGCGCGCCGGATGGCCGGGAGGTCGTTTTCCTCTCCGGGGAGGCGGTCGCCGACAACGGCGCAATCTTCCGGGCGGAGCGGCGACGGGAGGTCGGGATTGGCGTCGAGGGGCGGCTCGGGAATGGCAAAGGAGTCGTGGGGCAGCGTCCACGACGGCGTTTGCGTACCCGCCGGACACGATGGCGCGCGGTAAAAATAGGGGATGAGCCCGCTGCGCAGGGCGGGAACGGGACGGCCGCCGCACACGACCGTGGACGGGGCGATGTTGGTGACGGCAACGGCGGGACGCAGGCGCGTCTGCAGCAGGAGCAGGGTGCCGTCCACGGCCAGCAACGGTTGCTGCGGCGAGGCGTCTTCCGGCTGTTCGAGGCGGGAATGGACGAGGGTGATGCTCCCTTCGAGCGCTTGATTTCGCACGGCGGGAACGCTGTTGACGCTGCGCAGGCCACTGGCGTGCAGGAGATTCTTGCCCACGCGGATGCCGCAATCGCGCTGGTTCCGGAGGGTGAGCCCGGAGACCGTGATGCCGTATTGGATGTCATCGAGGTCGACACCAAAGCGGAATCCTTCGATGATGACGTTTTTGATGAGACCCGGGCCCGGGATGCTGCGGCGCAGGGCGATGCCGCAATCCGCACCGCCGTCTCCATCGATGAGCCGGAGGTTTTCGAGTGAACCGATGTTGCTGACCGCCCAGTTGACGGCGACGGCACCCGGGTTGCCGCGGCCCGTGTCGATGGTCAGATCGAGAACATGGTTGCGAAAGGCTTTATTGCCGCCGCCGTCGGGGGCGTCGCCCGGTTCCTGGTGGGAGCCCGTGTTGAGCAGGGCGGCGGGATGCGCCGCATCGGCAAAGGCGGGGGCATTGTCGCGGAGGCGGAAAATGGTGCGGTCGCGGCCCGCCCCCTGAAAGGTGAGGTGCGGCCGGAAGAGACCCTGCCTGTTTGTGTTGATCAGGGGCGCGGAGAAATCGTAGGTGCCTTCCGGGAAGTACAGAAAGGCTCCGGTGGAGACGTGGTCGGAGATGGCGCGTTGGACGGCTGCGGTGTCATCTTCGCCGTCGTCCGGCGTGACGTTGTACGGCGGTTTCGTGACATCGATGACGGTGCCTTCCGGGAAGGAGCGGTGCGGCGCGTCCGGCGCTCTGGCAGGAGCCGCTGCGGCGGCGCAGACGGCAAGCACGGAAACGAGGAGGGGAGGAAATACGGTTTTCATAGTGGCCGTTTACCGGAACTGTCTCATTCGGTACTGGCGGATGGGGGGCGGGCAGAAGCGTTGCAGCGGGCCGAAAAGGCCGCCGGAACGGGGAATCTTTTCCGGGTGCGACATGACCGCGCCTCCGGATGGGAAGCGCACCAGGGGGTGCCGACGCGTGCGTCTGCCGGGTGGCGGGTCAGCGGACGGCGGGCTCGAAACGCCCGCCCAGCGTCCAGAAACTGGCCCACGAATGGGCGGGTGTGCGCGCTTCCATGACGTGGCAGGCACGCAGGGCCGCCGAGAGAGAGAGTCCGCCGGAGAGCGGCGCAACGGGTTCAAGCGGGACCCGGAGCGCATCGCAGATTTTCTGATAATCGTCCTTCGCCAGCGGTACACGCGTGGCAAGGCGAACCCGTTCCGGCGTGAGGCCGGTCCAATTCATCCGAAGCGCCAGAATGCGTGCCCGCTCCGGCGTCGAAGAAACTTTGCAGGGCGCATGGAACTGAAATGCGGCGGCCACGGGACGCCGTTCATAGCCCAGCAGGAGCCGTCCCTGCCCGAAGGGGTCAAAGCGGAGCGCATCCATCGGCAGCATGAGCATGCTGACGGTGGGGTGCAGCAGCAGCGCAGCCGTGCCGGGAGCCGTTGCCTGCAGCGAATAGAGCAACTCGCAGGTTTCGCCGGTCCAGACCATGACCGGAATGCCCGACTTCAGACCATACCGCGCATAGAGCGGCGAGAGATAGCCGGCAACCGTGCTGTGCGGCACGGGCTCCGGCAATTTCCAGTAAAGCCCGGCGGCAATCATGGCGCAGGCATCCGCATTCCAGTGGCATTCGCCGAGGTCGAGCAGATGCGTGCGAGAGGCGTCGTCGCAGGCAATCGGCGCCGATGAGCCGATCAACTCCGAACACAGGAAACTGCTGACCGTGTGGAAGCGTGCCGTGCGGGCGTAATGGAAGGGGTGTTCATGCGCAAAACTGCGGATGTGGATGAGCATGTCATCTTCGGAAATCTTGCCGCCGGTGCGGGCAATGACGTCCGGTCCCATCTCGAGCTCCGTCGCGCGGCAGAGGCCCGCACGGGAGGTGTCCGCCTGCATCGGGGAAAGCAGCCGCGTGAAATGACCCGCCGCATCCAGGCAAATCATGCATCCGCCCTGGCCGGTGCCCGTGACGGCGTCCACTTTGTCCAGCGGGGCATCGCCGTCCCGCAACCGCTGAAGGGTCAGCTTCAGTGCGTCCGTCCACATCCGCGGATCGAATTCCCGCGCGGCGGTACCGGCGGCACCGGTGGTGCCCGGCAGGGTGCCATCGGGCTGGCAGTATTGCGGCAGGTCTTTCCCGTACTCCACAATGGCCTGGGCCAACACAACGGCGCCGTCCGTCAACGTCGCGGAGAACTGCGAATACCCCGCATGAAATCCCAGATAAATGCCCATAAGAAGTTCGGACTGTGGTTGGATGTGCCGTTTTCCGCAGGTCTTGGCGGAGGGAGAGGGATTCGAACCCCCGGAGACTCGCGCCTCAACGGTTTTCAAGACCGCCGCGTTCGACCACTCCGCCATCCCTCCGAGATTGCAAGGAAAACAAACGTATGATATAGAAATAAAACGGTTTTGCCAACCCTGTTTTCGCAGGCTGGGTCAGGAATTTCCACGAACCGCTTTCCGGGGCGTCATCCCGCTCCCCGAAAGCGCAAAAGAACCTGTAGCATGAAAAGCATTCACATTCCGGCGTGCACAGTCCCGGTTGCCGATGAAGTCGATCTCTGCGTGTGCGGCGGCAGCTGCACCGGCGTCTTTGCCGCCGTGGCAGCGGCGCGGCAGGGGCTGCGGGTCGCCCTCGTCGAAGCCAACGGTTTTCTGGGCGGCTCCGCCACCGCCGCCTTTGTGCCCGTCTGGCATTCCCTGTTTTCCACCGATGGAGAAACGCAGATTATCGGCGGACTGACCGCAGAGGTGCTCGAGACGCTCTATCGGCGCGGCGAAGCCGTTTTCCGCGCGCGGACCGATCCCGCCGTGTACGCCACCTTTTCGACTCCGGCGCTCCAATTTGCCCTCGACCGGCTTTGCGATGCGGAGGAGCCGCGGTTGCGCCGCTTCCTGCATGCAACGGTCACCGGTGCCGTGCTGCGCGCGCCGGGCGAACTTTCGCACGTTCTGATTGCCGACAAATCGGGGAGCCGCGCCATCGCGGCGCGCTTTTTCATCGATGCCACCGGCGACGGCGATGTCTTGCGCCGGGCCGGGTTTCCGATGCGCCATCCGGCCGATGCGGAGCGTCAGGCGCACACCACGTGCGCCCTCCTTGCAGGCGTGGATGCCGTGCAGGCGGCGCATCCGGCGTTCTCGTTTGCGGAAATGATGCGCCCGGCGCGCGGGGCCGGGCTTCGCCACGTCTTTCAGTGGCAGGCGCCCGTCATCGGCGCGCCGGGGCTGACCTTTGCCGCGGTCACCCGGCTCTCGTTTGATCCCACCGATCCCGATGCACTTACGGCAGCGGAAATCGAGGGACGGCGCCAGCTCGCCCGCTTTATCGACGCCTGCAACCGCGAATTTCCCACCGGGGGCGCACGCATCGCGGCGGCGGCACTGCCCGCAAGCATCGGCATCCGCGAATCCCTGCATGCCGGCTGCGAACATACGCTCACGGAAGCGGAGGTTCTGCACGGTACGCATTTCGACGATGTCATTGCGCGCGGTACGTATCGCGTGGATATTCACGAGGGCACCGGCATCACGTTCAAGTATCTGGATGGACGCCAAACCGCCTTGCGCACGGATCCCGCGACAGGAGAAATGCACTGGGACGAAACCCGCTGGCTTCCGGAAGGAGAGACGCCCGCCCGCTGGTACGAAATTCCCTTCCGGAGTCTTGTGCCGCAGGGCGCGGTCAATCTGCTCTGCGCCGGGCGCATGCTCGACTGCGACCGGGGCGCCTACGGTGCCGTCCGCGTCATGGTGCTCTGTAATCAGCTGGGCGAAGCCGCCGGCCTTGCCGCCGCCCGCATGCTTCAAGGGCTTCCTCCCGTGCCAGCCGGTGGCATCCCCCTTCCGAATCCCTCCACCATTCTTCCGTAACCCGCCGTATCGGCGCCTGTCAAATTCCACGCGAGGGAGCGTTGTTTTACGCGCACGCTGTCTCCACTGCGTTCCGGGCAAGGTATCATGTCGACTTTCTCCCGACGGCACAGCCGCCTGAGCAAAGTCGGAGCCGGTGAACCGCGCACAGGACGTACAGGCGTGCTCAGGACCGCCTCGCGTTTTCCCCGATGATTCCGATAATTCCGATGATTCCGACCCATTCGGGCGCATCCATCCTCCGAAAAATCCGATGATTCCGATGGGTTCCGATTTTTTTTCCAGGGGGTCACTTGACAAAGTAAATGCGACTAATTCAGGGTCAAATTGCGCCATAATGTCACATGGTCGCATTTAGTTGTTCCGAATTTGCATTTACTTGTT
>CASFKR010000055.1 GCA_949295265.1 uncultured Verrucomicrobiota bacterium
TGCGTTTTCTCCGCGTGATATGCGTCTTCCAAGGTACATTTACAGTTGTATTGGTGCGTTTACCTTTGCAACGGTGCGTTTACTTCTGCATACTACGAAGATTTTCCGGAATTTCCGCTGCCGGAGCGGTGAAAACAGGTTTTCGCAGCGGGGAAAGATGCCGTCCGGGCGGGCTCAAAGGGCGTGCGGCGTGCGGTGACGCAGGTTGCCGTCCTTGTCGAACAGGAACCAATGGAAGTAGATGAACAGCAGAACGCCCGTCGCCAGCCACGCCATCGGGCCCGCCACGCAGACGCCCGCATAGCCCCACATGGCGAGGAACCAGTATGCGCAGCCGGCGCGGGCGGCCAGCTCCACGACGCCGCCGATGAAGGGGACGGTCTGCCGCCCGACCCCCTGAACCGTATTGCGGTACACGTAAATCCACGCCAGCGGAATGTAGAACGGACAGGTGCACCAGAAATACGTGCGGACCAGCGAGAAGAGTTCTTCCGGCGGGTTGGCGCCGTAGAACAGCACCGTCACGGCATCGGAGCAGAGGATGCACAGCGCAAAGGAGAGGAGCGACCACACCGTGAGCATCCGGATGCAGACCCGCGCGCCGATGCGGACGCGGTCCATACGCCCCGCTCCCGTGTTCTGCGCGGCGTACGTCGCCAGCGCAATGCCCAGCGCGGCATGCGGAATCGAGACCAGCCATTCCACGCGCCCGCTTGCGGAGATGGCGCTGATGGCGTTTTCCCCGAGCGTATTGATGGCGGACTGCAGGATGATGACGCCGATGCCCGTCACGGAAAACTGCAGCGCTATGGGAAGCGCCGTGTAGAGGTGTTTCCAGAAAAAGGACCACGAGACGTGGAAATCCTTGCGCCGGACCCGGAATTCCGGGAAGCGCCGCCACCCGAACCATAACGACGCTACGCCGGAAAAGAAGGTCACGAGCACCGTTGCAAAGGCAACGCCGTGGTACCCCCAGCCGAAGACCGCCACAAACAGGACGTTGAGAATGGCGTTGACGACGGCGAAGAACGAGAGAATCAGCAGCGGCGTCACGCTGTCGCCCAGCGCCCGGATTTCCGCAAAGGCCGTGTTGAAGAGAATCGAAGTGAAAAGGCCGCCGAAAATCCAGTTCAGGTAGATGGAGCCGCCGCGGAGCAGACTTTCCGGGTAGTTCGTCCAGCGCAGAAAGGGCGAAACCAGCGGCACGGTGACGGCGGTGAGCACCAGCGTCGCGGCCATGCCGATGAGGAGCGACGCGGCAATGGAGCGGCGCACCCCGGCGCGGTTTTTCGTGCCGACAATTTGCGCGGTGACGACGGACGCGCCGGAGGCCAGCCCGCTGACGCCCCCGAGGATGGTGAAGATGACGGGTGCCGTGCCGCCGATGGCGGCCAGGGCGTCAGACCCCATGAAACGCCCGATGACGATGACGTCCGTCGTGCTGTACAGGCTCTGGACCAGCGTCGAAATGAGAATCGGGAAGGCAAAACGCAGGAGCAGCTTTGTCGGGTGCCCCTGCGTAAGATCCAGGGCTTTGGAGCCCTTGAAAAACGACAATAAACGGGCCATGGCGGACGCGCGGATATGCGGACGGTAAAGCGCGGGTGGCAGGGGCGTGGCACGGGGGGCGGCCGTATCAGTCGGCCTCCACGGCTTCGCGGAGTGCGGCCAGCGTCTGCGCGGCGCAGCGCTGCCACGAGAACTGGCGGGCCCGTGCGCGCCCGGCTTCGCTGAGGCGGGTGCGCAGAGCGGCCGCTTCGGGCGAGGACGCGATGACGGAAAGGATTTGCGCGGCAAAATCGGCGGGGTCTCCGGTTTTCGCATACAGGGCGGCTTCCCCGGCGATTTCGGGCACCGAGCCCTCGCGGCAGCAGATGACGGGCAGTCCGCACGAAAGCGCCTCGAGCACGGGCAGCCCGAAGCCCTCGTAGCGGGACGGGAACAGGAAGGCCTCTGCACGCTGGTAGAGCGCAATCAGGTCCTGCTTTTCCACGTAATGGAGGCGTGTCACGCGCGCGGGATCGGGGAGCGCTTCGAGCGCCGCCTCCAGCGCGGGTTCCCCGAGGCGCGGCCGCCCGACGAGGACGAGCCGGTGCGGGATGCGGTCCTGAATGCGGGCAAAGGCCTGCACCACCGTCTCCATGCTTTTGTGCGGATAGGTGTTGGAGACGGCCAGCAGATACGGGTCTGGGTACCGGGTAAGCGCCATGACGCGCTCCGCAAGGAAGGCACCGGGGAGCGGTTCGGAAAAGGCGGGTTCGACGGCCGGCAGCGCCACGCGGATTTTGTCGAAGGGGGCGGGTGCCCGTTCGGCGATTTCCCGGCGGGAAAATTCGGAAATGGTCAGCACGAGGTTGCTGTGGCGCGCGGACCAGGGGACGAGCGTCTGCATCACGCGGAGCGTCGCCTTCGTGAAATCCTCCGGGAAGCGCGTGTACTGCATGTCGTGGATGGTCGTGACCTGCGGGCAGCCCGGGCGCAGGATGGCGTTGTTACCCGGATTCCAGAGCACGTCCACGGCGGCGGCGCGCAGGAGCCGCGGCAGGGTAAGGTTCTCGAACAGGCAGCGGCGCACGCGCGAGGTGGCGCGCAGGCGCGTATCCACGAGGCGGGTGCGCGGCGCCTGGTGCAGGTCGCGGAGCAGAATTTTGCGGTTTTCCCCGTTGAGAAAGACGACGAGCTCATCGCCGTCCGCCAGCAGGGCGGGCAACTTGCCGAGCACCTGGCGTACAACGGTTTCCGTGCCACCGACCTCACCGGGAATCAGAAACAGGGTATTTACGCCGATCTTCATGGGTCGCAAACGATGCGGACGGGGTTAGTCGGACAGCGTGGAATCGCGTGCTTCGTTCGATTGCGCCTGCGCGAAGGCTTCCGGCGGCTGTCGGTCGATGCGCTCTTCGGAGACGGGCTCCGGGTTGCGGGAGCAGACGCGTTTGTAGAGAAACACGATGGAATGCGCCAGCAGGTGGTGGATGAAGATGGCCACAGACGGGCGCCCCGTGTCGGCGATGGCGGCATCGAGCTCTTCGCGGAACTGGCGTTCGTAGTGGGAGCCGCTGATGGAGCCGGGCGTCCAGCGGAAGTAGGCGAGTTCGGGCGCCGGGACGGCGACCGGGCGCCCCTGATGCCAGAGCCGGAGCGTCAGATCGTAGTCCCACGCCGCCTTCAGGTCGGTGCGCAGGGGACCCGCCTGACGGAAGGCGCTGGCGCGGAACACCATGGCGGGCTGCGAGATGTAGTTGAGCGTCCGGATCAGAAAATGGCAGGAAAGCGGGAAGAAGCAGTTTTTGAAACGCGTGACGAAGCGGCGGATTTCCTGACCGTGGCGGTTGATGATGCGGCAACGGCCGAAGCAGAAGGCCGCCTTGGGATGACGCCGCAGGACGGCGGTGGCGCGCTCCAGCGCATACGGCGCATAGACGTCATCCGAATTGAGCCAGCAGAGGAATTCGCCGTGCGCGAGGTCGAGCCCCGCGTTGATGGCGTCCGCCGGGCCTTTGTCATCCTTCCGGACGATGAAATGCGTGTCCGGATGCTGCCATTCGGCGACGATTTTCGCCGTATCATCCGTGGAGCCGCCATCGAGGACGAGATGCTCCACGCGCACATTGCCGCCGGCCCGCTGAAGCGCGACGGTGCGCATCGTTTCTGCCACCGTGGCGGCAGAATTGAGGGTGGGCGTCACAACTGTGACAAAAGGGGCATCGGAACGCGACGGCCAGGGGCCGGTAAAAGGGGTGTCGTGCGGCATGGAAGCGGGAGACGGGAAGCGGAATGGGCGGTCAGGACCACGTGAAGGGCAGGGCGGCGGTGCCCTCGAAATTCGCCGGCCTGGTCAGCCGGAGCAGGAGAAAGTTCTCGAGGCGCTGGAAGTTGCGGGTGTGGTCGGCGCTGTGAAGAGAAAAGGAGAGGGCGTAGTCGCCGGGATGGACGCTGCCGGCGTCGATGAACAGGTCGATGGCGCCGTCGCCTTCGATGACTGGGATGGTGCGCCCCGCCAGCTGGGTGTTGGAGCCGAAGACGGTGTGGTCGTCGTCAAAGCCCGTCAGGGAGAAGCCGAAGACGGGATTTTCGATGCGTTCGTTGGCGTGGTAGTGGAGGCGGAGGCGGATTTTCCCGTCGCTGCAGTCGTGTTCCGGGGCGGCGGTTTCCGAGCCGTCTTCCCCGAGCCAGACGACCGCGCTGAAGACGGCTTCGCCGGTGCCCCAGATACGGCGTTTTTGTGCGAGGCGGGCGGGGATGCCCTCCGAGGTCAGCCCGCCGCCGGAGGCGCGGTTCATCTCTTCGATGTAGCGGCGCGAGAGCTCGTCCGGGTCGCCCATGCCCTCCAGATGGCCGTGCGAGAGGTACGCAATGCGGTCCGATACGTGGCGAATCGTGTTGATGTCGTGCGAAATCAGGAGCATCGATTTGCCCGCGCGGCGAAAGGCCTTCATTTTGTCGAGGCACTTCTGCTGGAATTCCGAGTCGCCCACCGCGAGCACTTCGTCGACCAGCAGAATATCCGGGTCGACCTGCACCGCCACGGAGAAGCCCAGGCGCACGTACATGCCCGAGGAGTAGAAGCGCACCGGCTGATCGATGAATTCGCGCAGTCCGGAGAATTCGATGATTTCGTCGAAGCGCCGGCGCATCGTTTCGCGCGGGATGCCCATGATGGCGCCGTACAGAAGCACGTTTTCGCGTCCGGTGAGGTCCGGGTGAAAGCCCGCGCCCAGCTCGAGGAGGGAGCTGACGCTGCCGCGTACCGTCACCTGCCCGCGCGTCGGTGCCATCGTATTGGCGATGATCGAGAGGAGCGTCGATTTGCCCGCTCCGTTGTGCCCGATGAGCCCCACGGTTTCTCCGCGCTGCACCTGGAACGTGACGTCATCCAGCGCCGTAAAGGTCTTCGCCACGCGGCCGGACAGGCAGTCGACGATCGCCGTTTTCAGCGAGCGGGCCGAGCTGGTGAGCCGGAAGCGTTTCGTGACGTGGGAGACGTCGATCGCCCAGTCTGCCGTTTCAGGAGTGTCCTTCATCAGAGCACGTCTCCAAACCCGCGGTCCCCGCGGCGCAACGTCCAGAGTCCCAGCAGAAACACGACCACGCACATGGCGGCGGAAACCCAGACCCACGCCGGGCTCAGGCCGCACGCCTCCGGCAGGAGCGCTTCCCCCATGAAGCCGCGCCGGTAAAACGCCAGAATGCCCGTCATCGGATTGAGAAAAATCAGCCCCGGGCTCACCCCCGGGAGGGGAAAGGCGCTAATCTGCATCGCCGTATCGTAGAAGACGGGCGTCAGGAAGAACCACGCCAGTTGGCCGATGCCCACCATGTGCTGCATGTCGCGGAAATACACGTTGAGCGTCGCCACAAAGCAGGCAATGCCGACGCACAGGAAGAGCTGGAACAGCACCGCGGGAATCAGCCACAGCGCATGCGTGAGCACCAGCGTGTGCGTGAGCGCCAGATACAGCAGCAGAGGCACAATCGTGAGCAGAAAATTGACCCCGTTGGCGAAAACCGTCGTCACCGGCAGGATGATGCGCGGAAAATACACCTTTTTGACGAGGTTGCTGCTGCCCGAAATGGCGGCCAGCGAATCACTCAGCGTTCCGGCGGTGAACTGCCAGACGAGAATCCCCGTCACCAGAAATTGCAGATAATGCGCCTGCCCGCCGTTGAACTTGAGAATCTTGGCGAAGACGGCGTACATCAGGATTGTGAGCCCCGGGGTCAATAGCGACCAGAAGAAGCCCAGCGCGGAGCCTTTGTAGCGGATCTTGAGATTGCGGACGACAAGAATCTGAATCAGTTCATGCCACCGAGAGTAGAACATCGTCATGACATGGCTCCAGAAAACAGCGCTGTCAGCACTGTCTTTACGCAGCGTTCCGGTTGGCGGAACAGCCCTGTTTTCCTACCCGGTTGAATCATGGTTGAAGTCTAGCAAAGCCGACCCTGCGACCGCAACAATCCCGCCCGCAGCGCCCCGCTCGGCGCAAAAACCGTCTTTTCGCTTGCAGGAAGGACGCCTGTCGCGTAGAATTTGCGAACCTTTTACGGTTCAAACAGGATTCATACGCAGATTTCGATATGTCCAAAGAAGATGCCATTCAAGTCGACGGGGTGGTCGTGAAGGTCCTTCCTGCCACGATGTACACAGTTCGTCTGGAAAACGGCCATGAGGTTCTCGCCCACGTTTCCGGCAAGATGCGCAAGAACTTCATCAAGATTACGCAGGGCGACAAGGTGACGCTCGAGATGTCTCCGTACGATTTGGACAAGGGCCGAATCGTTTTCCGGTACAAGACGCCGAGCGGCGACATGCCTCCGCCCCCGCGTCGGTAATTTCCCGTTTCGCCTGCCTGCCGCACCATACCCGGTGCCGGGTGCAAAAACAGAAGAGCCTTCCTGCCGCGCAGGAAAGCTCTTCGTTTTTTTTTTGTTGCAACGGCCGGACGGGCGGCGGCTTACCGGAGGCCGAGATATTCGTATCCGGCGTCCAGGACGGCAGCCTTCAGGTCCGCTTCGCTCACCTCTTTGGCGAGGGTAACCGTGGCGGTGCCCGCTTTGTGGTCGGCGGTGGCTTCCAGCACACCGTCGACGGCGGTCAGGGCTTTCTGGACGTGCGCTTCACAACGGGGACACATCATCCCCTGGATGAGCAGAGTTTTTGTCATGTCGGGTAAACGGTTTTCGGGTTGTTCCGCGGTGGCAGGGGCGTAGCAGCGGGGTGTGCGGGGCGTGGCCGCAGCGGGTGCCTCTGCCGGTGCGGAGAAGCGGAAGCGGTTGAGGCGCAGTGCGTTGGAAACGACGCAGACGCTCGAGAGGCCCATGGCCGCGGCACCCAGCGCCGGGTGCATGGTCCAGCCCAGCAGCGCGGTGTAGACGCCGGCGGCGAGCGGAATGAGCAGGATGTTGTAAATCAGTGCCCAAAACAGGTTTTCGCGGATAATCCGGAGCGTTGCGCGGCCGAGCCGCAGCGCATCCGCCAGATCGGAGAGCCGGTTTTTGACGAGGATGACGGAGGCGGATTCGATGGCGACGTCGGTTCCGGCGCCAATGGCAAAGCCGCAGTCCGCCAGCGCGAGCGCCGGGGCGTCGTTGATGCCGTCGCCCACCATCGCGGTGGGGCCGATCCGGTGGAGCGCCTGGAGCGCTTCGGCTTTGGCGGCCGGGAAGAGCCCCGCGCGCACCTCGTCGACGCCGGCGGTGCGCGCAATGGCATGCGCCGTGCGCTCGTTGTCGCCGGTCAGCATGACTACGCGCAGCCCGGCTTCGCGCATGGCGCGGACCGCTGCAACGGCGTCTTCCTTGAGCGTGTCGGCAACGGCGATGAGGCCGAGCAGCGCGCCGTCGCGCAACACGAAGAGCGGCGTTTTGCCCGCGCTCGAGAGCGTGGCGGCCTGATCCGTCCATTCGCGGGAGAGCGCACCGGCTTTTTCCGCATGCTGCCGGTTGCATACGAGGCAGCGGTGCCCGTCGAGTTCCGCTTCGATGCCCGCGCCGGGGAGGGCGCGGAAGTTGCGGACCGCGGCAGCGGCGCGCGGTGCCGGGGCGGCTGCGCGGATGGCTCTGGCGATGGGGTGTTCGCTTCCGGCTTCGAGGGTGGCGGCGAGTGCGAGGAGGTCTTCGCGCCGCAGGCCGCTTTCCGGCACCGGCGCAACGTCCGTCACCGCGGGCTCGCCTTTTGTCAGCGTGCCCGTCTTGTCCAGCGCCACCACACGCACGCGGCCGGCCATTTCAAGCGCGGCGGCATTTTTGAAGAGAATGTGGTGCCGGGCCGCCGTTCCGGAGCCGGTCACCGTGGCTACGGGCGTGGCGAGGCCCAGCGCACAGGGGCAGCTGATGACCAGCACCGCAATGGCGCGTGTGAGCGCCCCATCCAGCCCGCTGCCGAGCGCGAGCCACACCGTAAAAGTGAGCAGCGCCACCGCGATGACAATCGGGACGAAAATGCCGGCGGCTTTGTCCGCCATGCGCGCAATGGGCGCTTTGGTGGCGGCGGAATCTTCCACCAGCCGCAGAATCCGCGCCAGCGTCGTATCGGGACCCACCGTGTCGGCACGGCACAGGAGCGTCCCGTTGCCGTTGCGCGTGGCGGCGTATACGGTGCCTCCGGATTCCTTTTCCGCCGGAATGCTTTCCCCGGTCAGCATCGATTCATCGAGCGCGGAGGCGCCTTCCAGAATGGTGCCGTCGACGGGGACGACGTCGCCGGGCCGTAGGCGGAAGCGGTCGCCCACCTGGAGCGAGGCGGCGGGGACCTCTGTTTCGGAACCGTCGGGATTGACGCGCGTTGCCATCTGCGGGGTCAGCCGCGCGAGCGCCGCCAGCGCGGAGGTGGTCCGCCCCTTGGCGCGGGCTTCCAGCGCCTTGCCGGCGGAGACGAGCGTCACAATCATCGCGGCGGAATCGAATGCAAACGCGCCGCTGCAGCCGCCGGAGGCATGGAGGCTCGCCGGAATGCCGCCGGGCGTCCAGCTCAGAATCAGCAGGAACATCGACCAGACCCACGCGGTGCCGGAGCCCAGCGCCACCAGCGAGTCCATGTTCGGGGAGAACCGGGCAAGCGCCCGCAAGCCGCTCCGGAAGAAGAAGCCGTTCAGCGCGAGGATGACCGTGGAGAGCATCGCCTGCAGGAGGGCGCCCGCCGGTGTGTGCGCCTGAAGAGGAGAGGGGACCGGGAGTCCGGCCATGGGCCCCATGGCCACGACCGTCAGCGGCACGAGCAGGATGAGCGAAAGCCACAGCCGGTGAAACCGGCGGCGCACATCGGTGGCGTTTTCGAAATCTTCCGGCCCCTCCGGCCCTTCCCCGGCGCGGATCTCTGCCGTGTACCCGGCGTCGCGCACGGCCGCCGCAATGGCGTCGGGCGAGGCCGAGCCTGTCGCCTGGAGCGACCCGGTGAGCAGACTCACGGTGCAGGTGTCCACGCCCGGTACGGAACGCGCCGCGCGTTCCACACGCGCAACGCAGGCGGCACAGCTCATGCCGCCTACCTTCAGCCGAATGGGCTCATTCGCTTCTTTCATGGCTTTTTCCTGACCGGCCGGCAGCAGAACCGCCGGGCTATTTCATCAGCTTCTGAATCGTGTTCATCAGCTCATCGACAATTTCCACGCGGCCTTGCCGGAGTGCTTCCACGACGCAGGTGCGCACGTGGCAGGAAAGCAGTTCCTTGTTGAAGGCGTGCAACGCTGCGGTTGCCGCGGCGGAGACGAGGAGGATGTCGTTGCAGTAGGCATTGTTTTCGAGCATTCCGCGCAGTCCCCGGATCTGACCCTCAATGCGGGACAGACGCAGGTCCAATGCGCGCTTCTCCGAATCGGAGCGCATCTTGGTGCGGTGGGAACAGTCGCAGGTGTGCGGGCAATCGTGCGTGCACGCATGGTCGTTGGGTGTGGTTGTCATGCCGCGGATACTATACCCCGTAGGGGTATCTGTCAAGCACCGAAAACGACCCGGAAAACCGGGATAAACCGTTTTTCATTCCCCGTGTTCCTGCCGTTCCGCCGTCTTGCGCAGGCTTATCCCGGTTTTTCCGGGATAATTGATCCAGATTTCTTGAAAGATGGCTTCTGGAGCCTCTTTTCAAGACTGGATACTCGTGAATAGTCCGCCAATACTTTTTCCTCCGAAAGTTCAGTAAAATAACTTTGCCGTCGCTCCAATGGTTGCGCTGACTTCGTTCAGGCGGCTCTGCCGCCTTCTAAAAAGTCCTTATTTGACACCTTGGTCGGAACGTTAGTGGAGATTTCAGAAGGGGGCTTCGCCCCTCCGTGTGGCTCAATTATCTTAACTCATCGCGAGGCTGAGTTTCACAACCTTCCTCCGTGTGGCTCAAAAATCCGGGATAAGCCTGTTTCGCGGCAGCGGTAGACGAACCGATCGATTCTCAGGTATGCTTACCCGTGACGGGAACCCTTTTCCATCTGAATCAGCCCTTGAGGTGTATCATGATTGACAACCAATCCCATTTTCTTTCTTTCCGCCACCTGATGACCGCGCTTCTGTGCGTGGCCGGCCTTGCGTTTGTAACATCTTGCGAGAGTAGCAGTCATGATGACGATGACCAGCCGACCGCCGAAGAGCAGACCCAGATGCTGACGGAGGCGCAGGCGACGGCCCTCGTGTTCCGGCTTGCCGGTGTTTCCGCCAGCGAGGTGAGCAATCTGCGCGTCGAAACAGACCGCGACGACGGTGTTCTCGAGTACGAAGTGAAGTTCAACGTCGGCAACCGCGAGTACGAATACGAAATCGACGCGATTACCGGTGCCTTGCGCGGCACGGAAATCGAGTAATTTTCATCCCATCCATCCTCTACCCATACCGTTCGGTGTCTCATCGGGCGGTATGTTTGTTTTTGCGCCCCCGGCTACGCGCGTTTTGCGGCGGTCAGGGGCGCGCAGGGGTGTCGTCCCGCCCGGCAGAGAGGGCGGCTTTGACGGTGCGCACGGCATGGATGCGGCAGATTTGCGCACCCTGCGCGACGGCATCGCGGCAGAAACGGGCCGTTGCGTCATCGGCGTCGCCCTGCGCTTCCGGATACTGCGCGAGCAGAAAATGTTTGCGCGAGGGCCCGATGAGAATCGGAACGGGCGCAAATTCGCGCACAAAGGCGCCGACGCTGCGGAGCACCTCCGCATTGTCCGTGTGTTTCAGCCCGAAGCCGAATCCCGGGTCGAGGCAGAGCGCCTCCGGCGCAATGCCAGCCCGGAGCGCGTCATCGCGGAATCGGCGCAGATTCGCGGCGACCCAGGCACCCAGCGCGTCCGGCGCCGCGGCGCGCTTTTCGGCGCCGATGTGTTCGCGCCAGCCGCTCATCAGCACGACGCCTGCACCGCTTTCGCGCACAACGCGCGCCATATCCGGGTCTTCAAAGGAGGAGACGTCGTTGATGATGTCGGCACCCGCCGCCAGCGCGGCCTCCGCCACGGCGGCATGGCGCGTGTCGATGGAGAGCACCGCGTGCGGAAAGCGCGCGCGGATGGCGCGCAGCGCGGGCAGGAGCCGCGCCGCTTCCGCCGCGGGCGTGACCGCATGCGGGTCGAAGCCCGGGCGCGTCGATTCCGCACCCAGGTCGAGGATGTCCGCGCCGTCCGCCAGCAGATGCGCCGCCCAGTCCGCCGCCGCGTCCGGCGCGTCATGCGTGCCGCCATCGGAAAACGAGTCCGGCGTCACATTGACAATGCCCATATACGCGGGACGCTTCTCCGCAACCGCGCGCGGACAATACCGTTCCAGAAAATTCATCCGGTTGATGTGGCACGGGCGTGGCACCGGCGGAAAGTCCCGCACATGACCACGCCCGTTTGAATTTGTTCGCTGTGTTCGCTGCGCGCAGCGGGACTTATTCCGCGACTGCGGCGGCAATCTCGCCCAGCGCCTTGCCGGCGTTGAAGCATTCCTCGAGCACGGCGGCATCGGGACGGAACCGGACCGTCAGCGGCTCGCGGATGCGCTCGGCACCCCATTCCGCCACCATCGCATCTGCGGCGGAAGCGCCTTTTTCGGCCCAGCCGTAGGAACCGAACACAAAGCCCTTCTTGTCCTGCGGACGGAGACCCTTCACGTAGGTGAGGGTCCGCGCCATCGCCGGCATCATGCCGATGTTGAGCGTCGGCGTGCCGCAGGCGAAGGCGGCGCAGTCCATGAGCTCGGTGACGGTGACCGTGTCGTGCGTCGCGTCAATGTCGATGAGCCGGACGTCGACGCCCGGGACCGATTGCGCGCCGCGTACGATTTCCGCCGCCATCTGGCGCGTGCTGCCCCACATGGAGACGTAGAAGACCACGACCTTGCGCGTGGCGGCGGTGACCATCCAGCGCTGATACTGCGCGACGATGTCCGCGATGTGCTTGCGCCAGATGATGCCATGGCTCGGGCAAATCACGCGCAGCGGCAGTTTGCCGAGTTTGGCGAGCGCCGCCTGCACGGGGCGGCCGTAGAGCTGAACGATGTTCGCGTAGTAGGTTTTCGCGTGTTCCAGCGTGCGGGCGAGCGGCAGCTCGTCATCGAAGCGCTCGCTCGAAGCCATGTGCTGGCCGAAGGCGTCCATCGAGAACAGGAGCGCGTCTTCCACGAGGTACGTCGCCATCGATTCCGGCCAGTGCACCATCGGGGTGTTGAAGAACTGGAGCGTCTTGCCCTCGCCGAGCTCCAGCGTTTCCGCCTCGCGGACCACCTTGAAGGTCCAGTTGGAGACGTCGTAGTGGTGCGCCAGCGCATCGCGGCACTTTTCGTTGCAGACAACCGTCGCGTTGGGCAATGCCGCCACGAGCGCGGGCAGACCGCCCGAGTGGTCGGGTTCCGCATGGTTGACGACAATCCAGTCAATCGTCGCCGGATCGGCGACTTCCTGAATGTGGCGGAGCAGTTCGCCCGCATAAGGACCCTTTACGGCATCGATGACCGCCGTTTGTTTGCCCTTGACGAGGTAGGCATTGTACGTGGAGCCGTCTTCGGTCTTGTAACCGTGGAAATCGCGAACCGTCCAGTCGACATAGCCGACCCAGTAAACGCCGTCGATAATGGTGGTCATGGTACTCTTTTCTGCCGGAACGTCGGCTCTTCTTGGCAATTCCCCTCAGGGAACCGGGCCGTCTGACATGAATGCGCGGAATCTTCCGCCTTCTTTTCCGGAGCAACAGCCAAACTCCGGCTTGCTTGAGCCCAAAAGACTAAGATAAACCCCCTCCCAAATCAAGCCTGGCGCAGGGGCGCTCAGCAGTCCGGGGGCTGGCCGTCGTGAGCCGCCCACTGGCAGGGGAGGAGCGCAAAATGCGAGAAACGCGCCGTAAAGGAGGAGTCTTCCGGAGAACAGGCGTAGATGCCGAAGCGGATCGCGCCGGTGCCTTTGTGCAGATGGCAGATGCGCATCTGATGGAAGACCGCGCCGTCGGCCGAATGCTCTATGCGGTAATCATCTTCGCGGCGGCTGAGCCGGTACCACATGGTTTTCACGGAGGCGGGAATGACCGTCGTCGCCCAGTCGGAATAGCCGCCGTTGGTGACAACGCTGCCCAGATGCTGCAGCTCCGCATTTTCGTATTCAACCGAGGCTTTGAGCCAGTTTTCGCTGTCCAGATAGACGACGATGCCGCATTGGTCGAAGCGATGCTGACTTTCCGCAAAATCTGTTTTCACCACAAAGCTGAAATACGGCTCGGCTGTCTCCATCTGAAAGACGGGGGCGTTGTCATTGCGGAAATGGTAGTACGTGCGCTGCCACAGGTCTGTGTGCGGCGCTGTGACGACGTCCACGCCGTTTTCGTCCACGGTGAAGGATTTCGGATGGCGCGTCCAGCTGAAGGATGAGAGGTTCATGGTGACGACTGTATTTGTTGCGGAACAGGTCGCATTTCCCGTTTAGAAACGTTCGGTGAAAAGCCCTTGCAGTGTGCCGGTCCGCCGGTTGGGGATGAATGGCTTTTCTGCCGGTCTGCCGACGCACGGGTCTGCGTTCCTGTCAGCGTTTGCAGAGATGCCGCTTCCGTACAACAAGGGGCCCATGGGCAAAACCATACCCGAAACCCGGACCGATGTCACGCAAACCGGGCGCCCGTCTGCCGCCTGAGACGCCGCCCGCCGCCGGTTTGCCCCGCCGGCTTCGCCCGGTCGGCCGACTGCTGAAGTTGTATCGCAGTACGCAAAAGGAAACGCACCGTCGCAAAAGGGTTCGCATCGAATCAGGTGCGTTTACTTCGGCAATCAAGGGATTGAAAATTTCTCACGCTAATTTCTCGAATTTTCTTGTCAAGAGCGGGAAAAAAGACAATAATTACGCTTCAATACCATAAGAATAGGATATCAAAGGCAGTCAGGAAACGCACGCAGACAGACGTTGTTCTGCGCGAATGGTTCAGTGGAACCGGCAACCTGCCCGCTGTGTCTGTTATGCGTAGCACCATCAATCATCTGATTCAGCTTCAGGAACTCACGCTCATCCGGGATGAGCAACGCTCGATTCGCGGGAATGCGGCCGATACGCATCAGCTCGACGAGTCGATTCAACATCTCTCCGAGACGTTGGAGCCGGAGGCCAAGGTCATTTACGACCGGCTTTCCAAAAAAGACCACATTGTCATGGCACCGATGAATGACGGCAATTGCTCGGTCTGCGGCATGAAACTGGCCATCTCGCAGGTGCAGGGCGTCAAGCAGTGCAAAACGCTCGTCGCCTGTCCCAGTTGCGCGCGTCTTCTGTACGATCCGTCGGGCGCCAAATGGGTCGGTGAGCGGCCGAAACGCTCTTCCGGCGAGCGCAAAGTGGGTATCGCCCGCTTTTCCGCGCCGTCCCTGATGATTGCCGAACTGCAGGGCTCCACGCCGCGCGAGGCGGTCGAGGAACTCGCCCGCAAACTGCAGGAAAACCGTTTTGTGGATGATGCCGAAAAACTCGTCCTGGCTGCCATGGACCGCGAAAATACGCTTCCGACCTCCATCGGGCACGGGCTGGCGTTTCCGCACGTGCGCGGCATCGAAGGCGGCGGTCTGTCGCTCGCCTTCGGCATCAGCCGCAAGGGCATCCGCTGGGATGCCGAACAGAAGTCG
Organism: uncultured Verrucomicrobiota bacterium; assembly: GCA_949295265.1. Taxonomy (GTDB): domain Bacteria; phylum Verrucomicrobiota; class Kiritimatiellia; order RFP12; family UBA3636; genus JAEDLN01. The sequence goes on from CASFKR010000055.1 coordinate 14,545, forward strand.
CCCGTTCATTTCGTCTTCTTCTCCACGATTCCGACCGCCGTTTCCATGTTCTATCTGAAACTGCTGGCCGGGCTTTCCGAGTCCTTCACCAAGGAAACGAACCGCAAGGCGGCGATGGAAGCGAAGAACGACGAAGCCCTCTGGAAGGTGCTCGTCAAGGCGACCCGCGCCACGGTCAAATAGGCGCACCGCATCCGTGGCATCCGGCGGCGCCGGACAGGAGCCGGGCGGCACCCGCAATCATCCGACAATGGGGCAAAGCACTTCAGGAACCGGGGGCGCAAAGCCCCGCGCCGCGCTGGCAGCCATTTGTCTGCTGGCGGCGTTCCCGTTTGCGGTTGCTGCTGATGCCGGCGGGGAGCCCGCAGCCGCCTCCGCGGGCGGCGGCGAGGCGGATGCGCGCGTGTTGCAGCGCATCCGCTACGGAGCGATTCTCGACCGGCATCCGTTCGGCCCGCCTCCGCCCACGCTCGGGCGCAAGGATGGCCCCATGACGGCTGCCGAGGCCGCCGCACTTGCCGCCGCGCAAAAAGCCGCCGAGAAGCTCCCGGTGCGCCTCACCTCCATGTCGCGGTATCGCGGCGTACCCGCAGCCGGATTGCAGGACCTTGAGACGGGGCGCGCCCTCCTGTTGCGCGTCGGCGAATCGCTCGGACCCTTCCGGTTGCTGGAGGTCTCTCCCGAAGCGGGCGGCGTGCTGCTCGCGGACGGCACGAACACCTACTTTGTGGCGATGACGTACGGGCGCAACCAGCCGAGCAATCTCGTCTCCTCGGCCCGGGCGCCGCATCTGACCGTGTTCCGTCCCGCTTCCGCGGCCTCCGCCACGCTCGATGCGACCGCGCTT